>CALWFY010000026.1 GCA_944377775.1 uncultured Mediterraneibacter sp. | reverse complement strand
AGAGGACATTTCTTAGAAATAGAATGTGAAAAATACTTTTGCAGATATGCTGTATTTCGGAAGGAGGTACAGTGTGGTATAATGAGCGCAGACGGCTTACATGCCGGGCTGATGTCCGGGGCTATATTACAGGAGGACCATATGTCATTACAGTTTATTTTCGGAAATTCAGGCAGCGGGAAAACCCACCGGCTTTATGAAAGCATTATAGAAGATTCCATCCGGCATCCGGAGAAAAATTATCTCATTCTTGTGCCAGAGCAGTTTACCATGCAGACACAGAAAGACTTGTGTCTGATGCATCCTGCGGGTGGTATCATGAATATTGACGTCTTAAGTTTCGGACGCCTTGCACACAGGGTGTTCGAGGAAGTGGGACGGGATAACCGGCCGGTGCTGGATGACGAAGGCAAGAATCTGGTGCTCAGGAAGATTGCGGGGAATTATGAGGAAGAACTGACTGTTTTAAAGGGAAATCTGAAAAAGCAGGGTTATATCAGTGAAGTCAAATCCGTCATATCGGAGTTCACGCAGTATGGGGTGGATACAGAGCGGATTGACGCATTCATGGAGGGGCTGGATAAGAACAGCTACCTGTATTATAAACTGGCGGACGTCCGAAAACTTTATGAAGGGTTTGAGGATTATCTCAGGGAGAAATATATTACAAAAGAAGAAATGCTGGATGTGTTAAGCGATGCGGTTCCGGATTCAGCTATTTTAAAGGGCAGTGTGGTCGCTCTGGACGGGTTTACCGGATTTACGCCCGTGCAGAACCGATTGTTAGGCGAGCTTTTGAAAGTCTGTGACAGGGTGATGATCACAGTGGAGATGGACGAAAGGGAAGACCCATTCGTGTACCGGCATCCATATCAGCTTTTCGCCCTCAGTAAGCAGATGGTCACTTCTCTTGTGAAGACAGCGCAGGAGGCGGGAGCAGAAGTGGAAGAGCCGGTATGCCTTTATGAGAAGCCGCTCTGCAGGTTCCGTGAGAATCCGGAAATGGCCTTTCTGGAGTCAGAACTGTTCCGGTATTCCGGACAGCAGTTTTCTCCTGCCGGGCAGGAAGAAGAGAAAGGTCATATGCAGAACCCTATCTCCCTTCACGAGACGCGCAGTCCCAGGGGGGAAGCACAGTATGTGGCAGAGACCATCCGCGCCCTGGTGCGGACAGAGGGGTATCGCTACCGGGATATCGCTGTGATCACTGCAGACATGGATGTTTATGCGGACGCGCTTGAAAAAGCATGCGCCATGTTTTCTATCCCCATATTTATGGATCATAAGAAAAGCATTCTTTTGAATTGTTTTGTGGAGTATATACGGAGTCTTCTCGCCATGGCGGAGCAGAATTTTACTTATGAGAGTGTATTCCGGCATCTGCGCACCGGGCTGTGCGGTTTTTCTGATGAAGAAATTGACCGGATGGAGAACTACTGTCTGGCGCTTGGCATTAAGGGATATAAAAAATGGCAGCAGGCGTGGGTGCGGAAAACGGCTGAGGCAGGGGAAGAAGAACTTCAGGAGCTGAATCATTTAAGGGTGTGGTTCGTAGAAAAGACATCCTCCCTTATGTTTGTTTTAAAACAGAGCAAAAAGACGGTGCGGGACGTGACGCTTGCTCTTTATGAGTATATTGCAGGGGAGAAGATGCAGGAGAAGATCGCCGGCATGGAACAGGAATTTCAGGAAAGCGGGCAGCTGGCTCTTGCAAAAGAATATGCACAGGTGTACCGGATCGTGATGGAGTTGTTTGACCGGTTTGTGGAACTTCTGGGGGATGAACAGATTTCTCTGAAAGAATACTGCGATCTTCTGGATGCAGGGCTTGAGGAGGCGAAAGTGGGAGTGATCCCGCCCAGTCTGGATCAGGTTGTGATCGGAGATGTGGAACGTACAAGAATCAAAAATATAAAGGCGCTTTTCTTTATGGGCGCCAATGATACTCTGCTGCCCGGAAATGCAGGGGCGGGAGGTCTTCTTTCCGAGAGGGACAGGGAATTGTTTCAAAAAGAGGAAATCAGTCTGTCTCCCGGACCAAAGGAAAAGATATATATCCAGAAATTTTATCTGTACCTGAACCTGACGAAACCGACGGAGAGACTGTTTCTTTCCTGGTCAAAGGTGTCCGGGGACGGAAAAACGCTGCGTCCGGCTTATCTGATTCAGGATGTGCGCAGGCTGTTTCCCTATGTCAGACCTGTGGATGAAGAAAAACGGGGACTTGCGGATCAGGAGAATACAAGAAAGACCGGTATCCTTAAGGTGGCAGAGGGAGTGCGGGAACGCCGCAGGGGACTGGATGCAGAGTGGAAAGAACTGTATACATGGTTTGCCCGTGATGAAAAGAGCAGGCAGGATGTAAAAAAGATTCTGCAGGCGGGATTTTTGAAAAAAGGCGGTTCGTCTCTGGGAGCAGAGCGGGCGGAAATCCTTTATCCGGAACCGGACCGCGTCAGCGTGACCCGGCTGGAACAGTTTGCTTCCTGCGCGTATGCCCATTTCTTAAGTTACGGTCTGCGCCTTACGGACAGGGAAGAATACGGATTTGAGGCAATGGACCTGGGGAATATCGCCCATCAGTCGCTGGAACGCTTTTCAAGGAAAGCAGACCGGGAGAAGATAAGCTGGGTGGAAATGACGCCTGAAAAGCGGGAGGAACTGATCTCAGAGAGTGTGGAAGAAAGTGTTCTTGATTATGGAAATACAGTACTCTTTAGTTCGGCCCGCAATGAATATATGATCAGCCGGATCAAGCGGCTGATCGGACGCTCTGTGTGGGCGCTTACAAAGCAGCTGGAAAAAGGCGATTTTGTGCCAAGCGGGTTTGAGATGAAGTTTGGCAGCGGGAAAATCGACCGGATTGACACATGTGAGGCAGACGGCTGCGTGTATGTGAAAGTGACGGACTATAAGACCGGGATGAAAAGTTTTGACATCACGGCTTTGTACCACGGACTTCAGATGCAACTTCCCGTTTACTTAAATGCCGCGCTTGACGTGGAGGGGAACCGGCATCCGGGGAAAGAGATCGTGCCCGCAGGCATTTTCTATTACAGGATACAGGACCCGGTAGTGGACGCGCAGGACAGTGATGAGGCCGTGGAGAAGAGCCTTTTAAAGGAGCTGAAGCTGGACGGGCTTGTAAATGGCGATGAATCGGTTATCTCCCACCTGGAACATGAGCTTTCCGGGGCGTCCGTCCTTTTGCCTATCGGACGCAATAAAGACGGCTCCCTAAGCAAAAGTTCCCGGGCGCTTAATGGAGAAGATTTTGAGACAGTGCTGAAATATACGAAAGAAAAAGAACGCGGTCTCAAAGAAGAAATACATGCGGGAGAAGCAGCGGCAGCCCCCTATGAACTGGGGGACGGGACAGGGTGTGATTACTGTCCTTATATGGATATCTGTGGATTTGATCCGCGCATTGACGGGTGCACATACCGCAGGCTGGAGAAACTTTCCATGGAGGAAGCCGTAGAAGCCATGGGAAAAACCGTGGAAAAAGGAAACAGGACGGGAGGTGAGCAAGATGAGCGTGAAATGGACGAAAGAACAGCAGAAAGTGATTGATCTGCGAAACCGCAACATTCTCGTGTCAGCGGCAGCGGGTTCCGGAAAAACCGCGGTCCTGGTCGAGCGCATCATCCGAAGGCTCACAGAAGAAAATAATCCTGTGGATGTGGACCGCCTGCTGATCGTGACATTTACTGAGGCGGCTGCAGCAGAGATGAAAGAGAGGATCGGGGCAGCTATTGAGAAAAAGCTGGAAGAATGTTCCGGGGATGCCCGTTTGGAACAGCAGGCAACGCTTGTTCACAGTGCAGCCATCACGACGATCCACAGTTTCTGTCTTTCTGTCATAAGAGATCATTTCCATGTCATCGGTATTGATCCGGGATTTCGTATTGCAGAAGAAGGAGAGTTAAAGCTGCTGAAACAGGATGTGCTGGATGAGATGCTGGAGGAGTGTTACGCACAGGGGGAAAAAGAGTTCCTTGACTTTGTGGAACGGTTTGGAACCGGGCGTAATGACCGGAAGATCGAGGAGCTCATTTTAAAGCTGTACGAGTACTCGCGCAGCTATCCTCAGCCGGAGAAATGGCTGGACTCCTGCGTGCAGGCTTATGAGATGTCAGGGGAGAGCGGTTCGGAAATGATCCGCCGGGCGGCAGAGCGGGTGCGCCTGCGTATAAAAGATATCCGGCGGGTGCTTGAGCGGGCCCAAAAGCTCTGTGAGGAGCCGGACGGTCCATATATGTATGGAGATATGATATCATCTGACCTTGCGGAAATGGAGAGACTGGAGAGGGCGGATGACTTTGAGGCACTTTCTGACGCCGTACAGGGTGTGGTGTGGAAACCGCTTTCCAGAAAGAAGGATGATACAGTGTCCGCCGATAAGCGGGAGGCAGTAAAAAAGCTCCGCGATCAGGCGAAAAAACTGATGAAAGATATGAAGGAGACCTACTTCTGCGCGCCCTGCGAAGAATGGCAGCAGGATATGCGGGACACATTGCCGTCCATGCGGATGCTGACCGGTCTTGTCAAAATGTTTTCACGGATGTTCAGCGAGAAAAAGCGAAGCAGGAACATGATTGATTTTAATGATATGGAGCAGTTCGCGCTTGCTATCCTGACTGTGGAAAAAGACGGGGAGCTGGTTCCCTCACCGGTTGCCAGAGAGTATCAGGAGCGCTTTGAGGAAGTGATGATTGATGAGTATCAGGACAGCAATCTTGTGCAGGAGACCATACTGACCAGTGTATCCCGGGCATCGCGGGGAGAATATAATCTCTTTATGGTGGGTGATGTAAAGCAGAGCATTTACAGTTTCCGGCTGTCCAGACCGGAATTGTTCATGGAGAAATATAACACTTACAGTTTGGATGACGGAGACAGGCAGCGTGTCGACCTGCATAAGAACTTCCGGAGCCGGCCGGAGGTGCTGGACAGTGTAAATGAGATATTCCGCAGGATTATGGGCAGGGACCTGGGCGGGATCGTGTATGACGACAGCGCGGCCCTGTATCCTGGCGCTGACTTCCCGGATATCCCGGAAGCAGCCCGAATGTCAGGATTTTCTGCGCAGACAGAGCTTCTTCTGCTGGATAAAGGAGATATTGGCGGAGCAGATGCCCGGAAAGCTGAGGCGCGGATGATCGCGCGCAGGATCGGGGAACTGATGCGAAACGGCGTGGTCGTGGATAAAGAGACCGGGAAGTACCGCAGAGTGCAGTATCGGGATATTGTGATCCTTACCCGGAGCATCAGAGGCTGGGCTGAGGATTTCTCCGCTGTTCTGGCAGAGGAGGGGATTCCGGCATACTCCGTGAGCAGGGAGGGATATTTTGAGACTTACGAGGTCAGCGTCCTGCTGGATTACCTGAAGATACTGGACAATGTAAGGCAGGACCTTCCCCTTACTGCCGTGCTCACTTCACCTTTTGGAAATCTGACGACAGAAGAACTGGCGGAAATCAGAATTGCTTTTCCAAATCTTCTGTTTTATGAGGCCGCGGCACAATATGCCAAAGGGGAGGCTAAAGAGGGCGGTACAGAAAAAGAGTTTGACGAAAAACTTCAGAGGAAACTGGCGCGGTTCTATGAAAAACTGGCGTATTTCCGGAAGAAAACAGCGTACACTCCGGTTCATGACCTGCTGACAGAGATCATTGAAACAACCGGATACAGTCTGTATATTTCCGCAATGCCCGCGGGAGCACAGCGGATTGCGAATGTGGAGATGCTGGTGGAGAAGGCCTCCACGTTCGAGGGGACGAGCTATAAGGGACTGTTTAATTTTGTGCGCTACATTGAGCAGCTTAAAAAGTATGATGTGGATTATGGGGAAGCGGGAATCATGGATGAACAGGCGGACACAGTCCGGATTATGAGCATCCATAAGAGCAAGGGACTGGAATTCCCGATCGTGTTTGTCGCAGGCATGGGGAAAACTTTTAACACACAGGATACGAAAGGAAGCGTGATCCTTCACCCCGACTGGGGCGTTGGGATGGACTGCATCGACCTTGACAGAAGGACAAAGAAACCGGTATTTTTAAAGATGATGATACGGGAGGAGTCTGTGCTGGAAATGCTGGCGGAGGAGATGCGTATCCTCTATGTCGCTCTGACCCGTGCAAAGGAAAAACTGATCATGACCGGAAGCGCGGACACATCCCGGCTGGACGGGTTTTGCGCGCAGTCAGGTGCCTTCCGGCCCGAAGGGGCAAAGTGTTATCTGGACTGGGTGGTTCCGGCTGTTGTTGAAGAAAGCTGTGAGGAACTGACAGTGCGGCCGGATGTACCGGTGGAACTTACGATGGTCGATGTATCTGCCCTGGCTCCCGCAATGGTACAGGATAAGGCGGAAGACATGGCCCTTGATGTTCTGGAACACTGGGATACATCCCGCAGTTATATGCCTGAATTTAAGGTGATGCTGGATGAACAGATGGATTATGAATACCCGTATGAAGATGAGGGCAGGATGAAGCTGAAGTTCACGGTGTCAGAACTTAAAAAGCGGGCTTCTCTAGCCGAGGAGGCAGGACAGGAGATGTACGAGGAACCGGAGATCGTGCCTCTGATCCCCGGTTTTTTAAAAGAGGAGGAAGCGCTCACCGGAGCGTCCAGGGGAACTGCTTATCATAAACTGCTGGAGCTTTTGGATTTTACGGAAGAGTATGGTGAAAAGAAACTGGAGCAGACTGTGGAGGCACTGCGCGAAGCAGGAAAGATGACCTCCGGGATGGCAGAATGTATACAGGGAAAAGATATTCTTGGTTTCCTGCACTGCGAGAGCGGCAGAAGGATGCACAAAGCAGCCGGGAACAGACGGCTTTTTAAAGAGCAGCCTTTTGTGCTCAGCCTGGATGCTTCGGAGATTTATCCTGATGAGCGGACCGGAGAAAAGATTCTTGTACAGGGGATTATCGACGTGTATTTTGAGGAGCCGGACGGATTGGTGGTACTTGACTATAAAACGGACAAGGTAAGAAATGCAGAGGAACTAAAAGAGAAGTATCACGCCCAGCTTGACTATTATGCGCAGGCGCTGTCCCGGCTTACAGGAAAACAGGTGAAAGAAAAAATCATATATTCCTTTACTCTCGGAGAGGAGATTGCAGTATGAGAATCCTGATGTATTACCTGATCGCAGTCAATGTGATCACATGGATCATATATGGTCTGGACAAGTGGAAAGCAAGAAATGGAAAGCAGCGGATAGAGGAGCGCACGCTTTTGCTCTTTACGGCGGCAGGGGGGTCCGCGGGAGCCATTGCCGGCATGCTGATGTTCAGACATAAGACGAGAAAAGCGAAATTTGTCGTGGCAGTGCCCGTGATGCTGGTGGTTCACTGTGTGCTTGTGGGACTGGCGCTTGAACGGCTATTTTAAAAACAGGAAAGGATGAAGAAAGATGCCAAAGTTAAACGAAAATTATTTAAATGTAAAAGACAGTTACCTCTTTGCAGAGATTGCCCGCCGGGTTAAAACTTATGAAGAGACACATCCGGACAAGGCAGGGGAGATCATCCGACTCGGTATCGGTGACGTGACCCGCCCTCTTACCAAAAGTGCTGTCAGGGCGCTCCATGAGGCAGTGGATATGCAGGAGGTTCCGGAGACATTCAAGGGATACGGACCTGAGCAGGGGTATGAGTTTGTCCGCAAAGCTGTGTCTGAATATTATGCCGGGAACGGCGTGGATGTCGACCCGGATGCAGTGTTCATTTCCGACGGGGCGAAGAGCGATACCGGAAATATCACGGAACTGTTTGCTGCGGACAATGTGATCCTTGTGCCTGACCCGGTCTATCCGGTCTATGTGGACACCAACACGATGGACGGCAAGAAAATCCTTTATATGAACGGAACAGAAGAGAATGATTTTCTCCCCATGCCGGATGATTCGGTAAAAGCGGATATCATTTATCTGTGCTCGCCCAACAATCCCACCGGAGCCTGCTACAATAAGGAGCAGTTAAAAGCATGGGTGGACTATGCGATCAGGAATGAAGCAGTGATTCTCTTTGATTCAGCGTATGAGGCGTTCGTATCTGAGCCGGAACTGCCGAGGAGTATTTACGCGGTGGAGGGTGCAAAGAAATGCGCTGTCGAGTTCTGTTCGCTCTCTAAGACCGCAGGGTTCACGGGAACCCGGTTCTCTTATACTGTTGTGCCAAAAGAACTTGTATTTACTGCATCAGACGGGCGGCAGATGAGCCTGCATGATATGTGGAACAGACGGCAGTCCACCAAGTTTAACGGAACGCCGTATATCATCCAGTATGCTGCGACGAGAGTGCTCAGCCCGGATGGAATGAAAGAGTGCATGGAAAACATTTCCTATTATATGGAAAATGCCCGCATGATTGCAGAGACTCTCCGAAAGAAAAATATCTCTTTCACGGGAGGCGTAAATTCGCCGTATATCTGGTTTAAATGCCCGGATGGAATGGAGTCGTGGGAGTTCTTTGATTATCTTCTCAAGAACGCTCAGGTAGTGGGCACGCCGGGAGCAGGATTTGGCGTGAATGGGAAAAATTATTTCCGGCTGACATCTTTCGGAACCCGTGAGAAAACGAAAGAGGCGATGGAGCGCTTTGAGAAGCTGCTGTGAAATATATTTTTCTCATATAGATAAACAACTGAAAGTATTTGAAATTTTAGCTTTCATAACATACGATATCCGCAAAACTATGACTGCATCGCGGCTGCGGGCCGCTGCGCTCTACGAGCCGCTCACGCAGCATAGTTCTGCGGATATCTTATTTTTCGAAATCAGAAGTTTTCAGATGCTTTCCGTTGTCAGTCTGTACAAGAAAAACATATTTACACAGGCGCCCTAAAGCGGCAGGCACTTCCGGCAGGGAGCTTTTCTGCAAGCTGTGAAATACAGTTTTCCGATATGGATAAAAAAGTTCCCGGAGATGTATCATATAAGCAAAACTTTAAGTGAGAGCGTTCTGAAAAGCATTTGAGCCGGGTGTTAAAGATGGGCTGGTGAAGACCCTTTGGTCGAACACCAGTCTATCTTTAACACCCGCCCAAATCTTTGAAGTAGAGCGGAACGGTTTTGCGTTATGATACATGTCCGGGAACGTATGTTATCTATATCAGAAAAATATATTTCACACCCCTTCTTTGGAAAGTCTTTAGAAATCTTTCTGTATAACTTAAGCAATATTGTATTGACCATCTATATTATATAGAATATAATATAGAAAACAGTACAACAGTACCCGGCAGGAGGGAAATCTATTTTGTTGTACGGAAAGGGTGGTTGCATGGTATTCAACACGGGCGCGGCGCTTCTGGACGCCATTGTGCTGGCAGTCGTCTCCATGGAAGATGAAGGCACATACGGTTATCGGATTACGCAGGATGTGCGCAAAGTCATAGATGTGTCAGAATCAACGCTGTATCCGGTTCTGCGCAGACTTCAGAAAGACGAGTGTCTGGAAGTATATGACAGACAGTTTGACGGCAGAAACAGGCGATACTATAAAGTGACAGGGCGGGGAATGGCACAGTTGAATCTGTATAAAGCAGAGTGGAAGACTTATATTCAGAAAATAAACGCGATATTTGAGGGAGGTGTGACTGCATGAGCCGTACAGAATTTTTAGCTGAACTTGAGCGTCTGTTGTCCGGACTCCCGGAGGAAGAAAGACAGGCGGCGGTTCAATATTATGCAGATTATTTTGCGGACGCCGGGGAGGAGAATGAACCCGGAGTGATCCGGGAACTTGGAAGTCCGGAAAAAGTAGCGGAGTCGATTAAGGCTGATTATTATGGGACAGAATTTGATGAGGCAAAATTTGACCGCAGGGACTATATGGAGAAATACGGGCAGCGTTCAGAAAAAGCCGGACAGGAAGCCGGGCGCAGCAGTGAAGGCGCAGACGGCAGAGCATATGCTCAAGGCGGTGCATCGGATGTGGAAGGGCAGCAGAAAAGCGCGCCGTGGACCAGTCGTGGACTTAAAATTTTGCTTATCGCACTCATTGCAATCGTGGTGTGGCCTGTCTCTCTTGGCCTTGCAGGCGCGGTGATCGGTTTTGCGGCAGCAGCGGTCTGCTTTTTTGCCTGTCTTGTGATCGCGGCAGCGGCGGTTATGTTAGCTGGAGGTGTTGTGGCAGTGACAGGGCTGGCTTTGATGGTAATCCCACCTGCGGGCATGATTGTTGTGGGAATCGGGATCTTGCTTTTTGTTCTGGGATTGATTGCTACGGTCGCGGCAGTGAAGCTCTGCATCATTGTATATCCGGCAATGCTGAAAGGCTTTGTGAATCTGTGCAGACGTCCGTTTTATGGGAAGGCGGTGTCGTAGAAGATGAAAAAAAGATGGAAGATATTCTGGATCGTGTGTGCAGCGCTGGCGGGTGTGGGCATTTTTCTTATTGTGGCAGGAACAGCGTTGAGAGGACTGGTGATGCTCAGAAATCACAGGGACGAAGACATCATCCACAGATGGCTGGAGGACACTGGCATTGGGGAAGAACTGAGAAATGACAGCTATATACCGAATAAGCCGGACGGGGAAGAGGTGATTGCTTACAGCGGTATTAATGCTCTGGATTTTGAGCTTACCGGAATGGGAGTCTGCGTGCAGCCGTATGATGAGACCATGGCGGCTGATGAAAATGGCAGTATCATTGTGGATATTTCCGACTGCAGGGAAGATTTAAAGGACAGGATTATCGTTTCCCAGAATGGCACAGAGCTTAAGGTAGAGATGGAAGAGCAGGGGAGAATAGGTACTGAAGACAGCGGCATCGTATATATCAGTGTGCCGCAGGGGACATATTTCGAAAAGATATCAGCTGACGCGGAGGCGGGCCTTATTGAGCTGTCTGAGGTGGGAGCGAAAGAACTCTCTGTTAAAACAAATGCAGGGGAAATTCTTGCGGATTCTTTTTCGGCAGAAAGGCTCGAAGCAGAATGCGGAGCAGGGCTGATCACTCTGGATGGTGAAGTGACAGGCGCAGCAGAGATAAGCTGTGATATCGGAGAGGTGCTCTGTACTCTTTCAGGGGGAGCAGACGCTTATAATTATGAAGTGGAATGTGAAGTCGGAGAGGTGCTGATTGACGGCGAATCATACAGCGGTCTTAATAATAAGATAAAAATAGATAATGGAAGCAGCTGCGAGATTGGCGTAGACTGCGGTATGGGAAGCATCAAAATTATGTTTGAATAAGAAAGAGGGAAAGAAAATGACAGAGAAAAAACTGTATCGTTCACGAACAACCAAAATGCTCTGCGGAGTGTGCGGAGGCATAGGAGAATATTTTAATATAGACCCCACATTAATACGGCTGCTGTTCGTACTGTTTGGATGCACAGGCGGCGGCATCCTTGCATATATTATTGCGGCGATCATTATGCCTGATCAGCCGCTGTAAAGAACAATCGGAAATTCCCGCATACAATTTGGATTGTATATTGTCCGCAACATCCGGCAATACTTCTGAGAAAACAGAAAGAAGGAACAATATGGGAAAGAAGAATGAAAAGCCGATTGATTTGAATAATCTGGAGCCGGAGGAAAAATTAAAATATGAAGTTGCGGAGGAATTGGGACTTTTAGACAGAGTGATGTCCCAGGGATGGAAATCCCTGACATCCAAAGAAACGGGCAGAATTGGAGGACTGGTGACAAAAAAGAAGAAACAGGAGCACTGATATCTTTACAAAAAACAGGATATTTGATAAAATTGTACAGCTGGGGAGACGATAGGTGATGTAGTTATGACAGGCAACATAGATGTTCTGGGCGTTGAAGTGGACTGTCTGACCGCCAAGGAAGCCATGCTTCAGGCGATGCGGTTTATGGAGAATGACTCGGTTGATACAATAGAAATCCTGACCATGGATGCCCTGATGAACGGCAGGGAGGATATGGACTGGAAAAAGCTGGTGAAAAAGTCCGGGCTTGTGCTTCCGGGAGAGATGGAAATACTCAAAGCAGCAGACATACATGACAGGGTTATGCTGAAAGAGACAGAAAACCTTACATTTTTAAAACTGTTTATAAAATATCTTCAGAAAAATCAGAAAAAAGTATTTCTGCTTGCGGAAACACAGGAGGCTCTGGAGTGTGCAGAGGAGAAAATCCGGAGGTATAACAGGGGAATCCTGATCACGGGAAGAGGTGTTCTTGCTTCAGACGGAAGCGGTGAAGAAAATATGATCAACGAGATTAACGGCACGGAAACAGACTGTATTGTCTCCGTTCTTCCCTCTCCGTATCAGGAACGGTTTATAGCCGGAAATAAAGCTCTGCTCAATATAAAAGTGTGGCTCGGGTGCGGCGCCGTGGTTGCGGGAAGGCTGTATGGCGGAAAAAAAGCGCTTGGAAGAATGCGGCACTTTTTCAGAAAGATTCTTTTTTCCTGGCGTGTGGGGAAAGAGCAGTGAAACGGCTGCTGAGGCGGTTTTGTGAACAATGTATAGGGTTGAAAATATGAATTTTTTGTAAAAACGTTGAGGAAATGCATAAAAAATATGTATTTCCTCTTTCTTTTTTTGATGTTTTGCATTAATATAATATTTATGTATGGAAGATAGAATGATTTCGGGGTTTAAAATTTGTGAAAAATGTACATGTGAGAATGAAAAGGAGTGGAGGGAAAAGTATGATTTCTAACCAGATACTTCAAAATACGATCGAGGGATTAAAGGCAATTTCCCGGGTTGATTTCTGCGTATTGGACACAGAGGGAAAGGAATTGGCGGCTACATTTAAAAATGTACAGGAGCGGGGGGATGCAGTTCTTTCGTTCGTGGAATCACCTGCAGACAGTCAGGTAATTCAGGGATGCCAGTTTTTTAAGATCTTCGATGAACAGCGTCTGGAATATGTACTTCTGGCAGACGGTGAGAGTGAGGATGTATATATGCTCGGGAAGATTGCGGCGTTCCAGATACAGAGTCTTCTGGTAGCATATAAAGAGCGGTTTGACAAAGATAACTTTATTAAAAATCTGCTCCTTGACAACCTGCTTTTGGTAGATATTTACAACCGGGCAAAAAAATTACATATTGACACAGAAGTAAAACGTGTTATCTTTATAATTGAGACATCGCACGAAAAAGACAATGCTGCGCTTGAAAATGTCAGGAGTCTTCTGGGTGGAAAATCGAAAGATTTTATCACTGCCGTGGATGAGAAAAATATCATCGTGGTTAAAGAACTGACAGACAAAGAGGGCGGACGGGAACTTGAGAAGATGGCCAAAGAGATGCTGGATACGCTTCGAAGTGAGGGAGACGAGGAGCAGATCCGCATTGCATACGGCACGATTGTCAATGACATTAAAGAGGTTTCCAAGTCCTACAAGGAAGCAAAGCTGGCTCTTGACGTGGGCAAGATATTTTTTGAGGAAAAGGATATCATAGCCTTTACGACTCTGGGTATCGGGCGTCTGATTTATCAGCTTCCGATTCCGCTGTGCAAGATGTTTATCAAAGAGATTTTTGAGGGGAAATCTCCGGACGAATTTGATGAGGAGACATTGACGACGATCAACAAGTTCTTTGAGAACAGTCTCAATGTATCAGAGACGTCCAGGCAGCTTTATATTCACAGAAATACTCTTGTATACAGGCTGGATAAGCTC
>CALWFY010000025.1 GCA_944377775.1 uncultured Mediterraneibacter sp. | reverse complement strand
GACTTGCATGTGTTAGGCACGCCGCCAGCGTTCATCCTGAGCCAGGATCAAACTCTCGTTAAAAGTGTTTGTTCCGGGTCAGAACTAACTACTAGCTAATTCTTTCCCTCTTTACTGTTTTGGTTCGCGTCGACTGTTCCCGCAGCTCGAAACTTCCGTTTCTCGCTTCGTTGGCTCCGCCAATGCTCGCCTGCGCCGTTTCCGGAAAATAATTTTTCCTGACCGCCGCCATGCTCGCACAGTCTCCGCTGTTCGAAAAATTTTCTCTTAAAGAAATTTTCAAGGGTTGTTGTCTATTGTTCAGTTATCAAGGTTCTCTGCCCTTTTCAAACGACAGCTTTGATATTCTATCAAACTGTTTTTCATTTGTCAAGAACTTTTTCTTCTTTTCCGCTTTCCCTCACGGGTCAGCTTACTTATAGTACCATCTCATCATGCCGTTTGTCAACCATTTTTTACAACTTTTTCATGCTTTTTTCGCGGTTGTCATATCGGCACTATATCTGGTATTTTTACACGATATTATCACAAGATTTACCCGAACTTTACCTGACATTCTTTTACATATCAGTCGTATTGATCTGAGGTATAAAAAACTACTGGATATTCCAGTAGTCTTTATAGGATAATATCGAGCGGAGAAAGAGGGATTTGAACCCTCGCGCCGGTTTCCCGACCTACACCCTTAGCAGGGGCGCCTCTTCAGCCTCTTGAGTATTTCTCCTGATTCTGAATTCGACCACAGCACTATGCTGCAGCAATATATTCAGTTCTACACTAACAGTGCGAAACCTATTATACTAAACACCATTTCCGATGTCAACGGGATTTTTAAAAATTATTGCATCATATTTTCGTCTATCTTCTTCTGTATTCGCTCTTCTACAAGCGCGGCAATTTCTGTTGTCTTCATATCTTTATACTCCTCATACAGAAGAGGCTCAAGAAAATGAACCTGAACAGTCACCGGCTTTATCGTATTCGCGTCAAAGGGTTTGAATGCATCAATCAGAGCAACCGGCACAATCGGACACTGTGCTTTTGTCGCGGCTTTAAAGCTGCCCCCTTTAAACTTTCCCAGACGGTTCCCGTTTTTCGACCGGGTTCCTTCTGCAAAGATCAGGTAATTTCTCCCACTCTTCACTTCTTTTGCCACATTGATGATTACCTGCATCGCCTGCCGGACATCATCCCTGTCAAGCATATACGCTCTTACGCACGCGAAAATCTGTTTTAAAAACGGGATTTTTGCAATCTCTTTTTTTGCCACCACTGAAAAAGGGCGTGGACTGGCTTCTATCACAGCAAGCACATCATAAAGTCCCTGGTGATTGGGATAAAACATAAATCCGTCTTTATCTGGAATGTTTTCTGTCCCATGAGTATCAATATGCACGTTCCCTCCTCTGTTCGCACGGACATCAATCCATTTAAGGAATGCATACATATCTTCTTCTGTATATTTATCTACATGTGCCGCCCTGTAACAGAGGCGAATCCATCCATAGGGCACCATGTAAAAATTTCTCAGCACCATCATCAAGATACGTTTCATATCCTGTTTTCCTCCGTCTTCCGGTATTTTTCTGCCGCTGTCTCATAAAGATTGTTCCCCTCGCTGTCAATCACTACAACAGCAGGAAAATTTTCAACAGTGAGCCTGCGGATTGCTTCTGTCCCCAGATCATCATACGCCACTACTTCTGATGAAGTAATGCATTTAGACAGCAGCGCGCCCGCTCCTCCCACTGCCGCAAAATACACGGCGCCATTTCTGACGACCGCGTCCACTACTTCCGGGCTCCTTTTTCCTTTTCCTATCATCGCCGCCATACCAAGGTCTAAAAGCCGGGGCGTATATTTATCCATGCGGCTTGCCGTGGTCGGTCCTGCAGAACCGATGGGGCGACCTTCCCTCGCAGGCGATGGTCCCATATAGTATATCAACTGCCCTTTGATATTAATCGGAAGTTCTCCATTCTGCCGGAGGATCTCATCCATCCTTTTATGGGCAGCATCTCTTGCTGTATAAATTGTACCCGTTATATAGACATAATCCCCGGCACGCAGAGATTTAGCCACCTCTTTATCAATCGGTACTCTAATTCGCTTATCCATCATCCAACCCTTTCTGTCAGACTTCGTTTAAAAGTGCAGCACCTTCTTAATGCTATTATCTAAATCACCCTCACAACATGCCGGTTCACATGACAGCAGATATTCACTGCCACGGGCAGGCCTGCTATGTGCGTTGGATAGGTGTTGATATTGACCGCCAACGCTGTCGTTGTTCCTCCCAGACCTCCGGGGCCGATCCCAAGACCATTGATCTTTTCCAACAGCTCTTCTTCCATATCTTTTATATATGAAACATCTGAATGAACTCCGACCTCTCTTGTCAGAGCTTCTTTTGCCATAAGAGCGCACTTCTCAAAGGTGCCGCCAATTCCGACACCCACAACCATAGGAGGACAGGCATTCGGCCCTGCGTCTTTGACAGCAGTAAGAACCGCATTTTTCACTCCCTCTGTTCCCTCCGCAGGTTTGAGCATAAATATCCGGCTCATATTCTCACTGCCGAATCCCTTGGGCGCAACCGTGATCTTCACCTGATTTCCCCGGACAATTCGGGTATGGATAACAGCCGGCGTATTATCCTTTGTATTCTCACGGATGAGAGGGTCTTTCACTACGGATTTTCTTAAAAATCCATCCACATATCCTCTGCGAACCCCTTCATTTACCGCATCTTCCAGCGGACCGTCCTCCAAATGTACATCCTGCCCGATCTCCAGAAAAATCACTGCCATCCCGGTATCCTGGCAGATCGGGATCATTTCCTCGCCCGCGATCGCCAGATTTTCCTGCAGCTGCCCCAATATCTGTCTCCCCAGAGTCGACTCCTCCGATTCTTTTGCCCGGCTCATAGCTTTCTGCATATCAGAAGAGAGGAAATGGTTTGCCTCAATACACATTTCCTGAATGTTTTTCGCGATCTCATTTACACTCACTGTCCGTATCATAGTTCAATCTCAATCTTTCTCTTTGTCCTCTGATATTTATGATATTTCACTCCGGCTGAATCCATCATCCGTTTGGATGCAATGACGCTCGGGGTGTCCGCATATTTGTCACAGTCATAGATAACTTCGCGGATACCCGCCTGAATGATCGCCTTGGCACACTCATTGCATGGAAACAGCGTGACGTAGAGCTTTGCCCCCGCAAGACTTCCGCCGCTGTAATTGAGGATCGCATTCAACTCGCTGTGCGTAGAATAAACATATTTTGTCTCCAGCGGGTCTTCTCCGTCTCTTGCCCACGGAAACTCATCATCTGAACACCCGATGGGAAACCCGTTATAGCCCATGGACAAAATCTTATTATCCCGGCTGACAATGCAGCATCCAACCTGTGTGTTCGGGTCTTTCGACCGTTTTCCGGAAAGCATTGCCACGCCCATGAAATACTCGTCCCAGGATAAATAGTCTGTCCGCTTCTCTGTCATCGCCTCCATCTCCTTTGTAATTATTTTGTTCCAAAAATGCGGTCACCCGCATCGCCCAGACCGGGCACAATATACCCATGATCATTTAACTTTTCATCCAGGGCTCCGATATAAATATCCACGTCCGGATGCTCCTTCTGCATGCGCTTTACACCTTCCGGTGCAGCAATAATGCAGAGAAAACGAATACGCTTCACGCCTTTTTCTTTCAACATGTGGATGGCAGCCACACTGGAACCACCTGTGGCCAGCATAGGATCAACAACAAATACTTCCCTGTCTCCACAGTCCTCCGGGAGCTTACAGTAATATTCTACAGGTTCAAGTGTCTCCGGATCGCGGTAAAGACCGATATGTCCCACTTTGGCTGCCGGAATAAGGGACAGCATGCCGTCCACCATGCCTACACCTGCACGCAGGATCGGCACGATCGCCTGTTTTTTCCCGGCCAGCTCCTTGCCTGTCATCTCCGCAATGGGAGTTTTGATCTTTACATCCTGAAGCTTGAGGTCTCTGGTAGCCTCGTAACACATCAGCTGGGCGATCTCTCCGATCATCTCTCGAAACTCTTTGGTTCCCACACTCTCCTGCCGGATGTAGCTGATCTTATGCGCGATCAGCGGATGATCCATAATTACTACTTTTCCTGTCATTGTTCTTCCTCCACTAGTGAATCTAATTTTTCTGCGAGCATTCTCACCAGAGCGCTCAGTACCTCAAAACATTCTCCGTATGCCGTCAGCGGTTTCCCATACGGCTCCGGTATCTGCGTGTCATCTCCCACAAACTCATTTAATGTATAGACATTTTCCGTCTGCCCGTATTCTGAGAGAATTTTGTTTTTTTGATTCTCATCAATAGTGAGAATCAAAGCGTCATCCTGAAGATTCTCCTCGTCAAACTGTCGGGACACATGATCCTGCAGGGTCATCTGTGCGCTCTTCATAATCGCTTCAGCCTTCTGGTTCGCTGGTTCCGGGAAAAGCACAACCAGCCCTCTGGAATCAATCACATACTCCTGCTTCAGCTCATAATGCCGAAGAATCTCCGCCGCCATAGGCGCCCTGGCGGAATCACTTCCACTGACAAAGGTAACCCGCCTGTATTTCTGCTGTTTTGCGACAGCTGCCGCAGATATCCTTAAATGCCCGGCGGCCTTTTCCAAGCGGTTCATGATCGCCTTCCCCATCCCCTGTACAGCAAAAGACTCGCTGTAGATGACCTCTACATCCTCGTCATCAAATTCCCGGAGCACTTTATAAAGATTGCGGGCAATAGTCTTTTCATTTTCCCTGGTTCCAATATTTTTAACCACACCATATTTATAAAAAGGAAGTGTCTCATCCGTTGCGATGATCCCGATCTTACGTCCTTCCCTTTTTGCGGCATAGGCAAGCTGACGAACTGCCAGTATCTCCTCCCGCAGATCGCCTTCCACAATAATCAGCTTTGCTTTCGGAGCATAATGCCTGTACTTCATGCCCGGCGCTTTCGGAGCTTTTTCACTCTCATCACCCAGAAGCGTCTCATCCATGCTCACCTCGCCGATCACCTTCTCAAACATTTCCCCTGTGATCGCTCCCGGCCGCAGAATCATCGGCGGCTGAACCGTCATATCAAGGATAGTGGATTCCAATCCAATCTCCACCGGTCCCCCATCCAGGATCATATCAATTTTTCCGTCCAGGTCCTCTGCAACATGCTCTGCTGTCGTCGGACTGGGTCTTCCGGATGTATTTGCACTCGGTGCTGACACAAATCCCCCGGCCGCACGGATCAGCCCCCGTGCCGCAGCATTTTCCGGCATTCGCACTGCAACCGTATCCAGTCCCCCCGTGGTTCCGTAGGGAACGACAGCGCTTTTCTCAAAAATCAGAGTCAGCGGACCCGGCCAAAAATGCGCTGCCAGGGCATCTGTTTCCGGAGGAATGTTCACTGCAATCTTCTGCAGGTCTTCATAATCTGCAATATGCACGATCAGAGGATTATCCGATGGACGGCCTTTTGCCGCATAAGTCTTAAGCGCCGCCTCCTCCTTAAGAGCGTGAGCTCCCAGCCCGTAAACCGTCTCCGTCGGGAACGCGACCAGGCCGCCCTCTTTAAGGATTTTCCCCGCTTCCTGTATGATATCTTCATCTATTTCGTTTTTATCTATTTTTCTTATCTTAGTCTCCATAAAATTTATTATATCATTATTCGATATAAAAAAAAACTCTTTTATTGGTTTACCTGGACTCCATATATTGAAGGATTCCTTTTGCCACAGCTGCCGCCAGCTCCTGCTGATAGGCTTCATCTGCCAGCTTCTGTGCCTCCTCATAATTACTCAGAAAGCCACACTCCGCAATAACCACCGGGACTTTTGTTTTCTTCAATATATAATATGTATTATTCGCCTTTGCTTCTTTTGTATTTTCCGTGTCCACCTCTTTTAATGCCTCCTGTATGATCACGGCTGCCTCTTTCCCCTCCTTTGAATCTCCATAATAAAACACCTGCGCTCCCCGGACGCTTTCCTCATGATAGCTGTTCTGATGGATGCTCACGACAAGCTCCGGGTTGTTTTTATTCATAATATCAACCCGCGCTTTTAAATCTCCCACCTGATTATCAGCCAGCCGCTCATCATCTGTGCGCGTCATGATTACTTGTATACCCTCTTTTTCAAGCAGTTTTTTAATGCTCAAAGAAATTTTTAAATTTACTTCCTTTTCTTCCACTCCATTGGCTCCTACTTTCCCGCCATCCATTCCTCCATGTCCCGGATCAATGACAACAACCTCCCCATCTGTTCCTTTATTTGCCTTTCCTGACACCTCTTTATCTCCTATGATCTTCTCCTGAAGAAAGGCTCCCCCGGCATGACACATGACAACCAGCGCGAGCAGCGCGGCAATAGCTGCTGCAAATCCGATTTTTTTGGACATAAAAATCCCCCTTTCACATATATGAATATATATGCGAAAGGGGGGCTGTCTCTTTCCGGACTTTCAGAAGTTTATTCCTGCTGCCGTTAATTCACATACTGAAGAATGAGGTCCCACACGCTGGAATTCTCCATGCCAAGACTCCACTCAGCTACTCCGGCAAGACCATTTGCCTTGATCACTTTCAGCTTTTCTTCTAATGACTGATTATCCTCCAGCCATATCTTGTAGACGCCTCCGTCAGCTTCCCACTCGGCATAATTCTGTTTTGCCGTCTCGTTCCACTCAGCCTGCACTCCTGAAGCTGAAACAATCTCTGCCGCCTCGTCCATGCCATAAGCCCAGCTGGACACTTCATTCGGATAAGATGCCGCTTCCGTGCCCTCCTCCTGAGCCAGCTGTTCCTCCGTTTTCGGAGTCTCAAACCACAGCCGTGCATAGAAAGGAACTCCTGCTACCAGTTTTTCGGCCGGAACAGATTTCAAGGCGTCTGCAATTCCGTTTTCAAGATATCCGATAGACGCCACAGAACCTGCCTCATAAGAGCCATCCGTATGTTCATCATATCCCATGATCACCACATAATCTGCCACAGCAGCCTGCTCCTCGATATCATAGTGCTCATTGTACGGCTGGGGCACATAATTATCCACTGAGAATACCAACCCGTTCTGCCTGCACTTAACCGACAGTTCCCGGACAAACTGCACATAATGCTCTCCGCACTCTGTGGACACCAGTTCAAAGTCCAGATTTATGCCGTCTATGCCGACCTGAAGCGCCTCTGCTATAACCTGATTGATAATTTTCTCTCTCTTTGATGTATAACTGAGCGTTTCATAGGTTTCTTCATAGGAGTTGATACCCCCGTGGAAATCTCTGAGCACGCTCCACACTTCAAGATTGGACTGATGTGCATAATTTACATAGCTTGAATCAGCAAGTGAGGTGATATTCCCCTCTGTATCAGCCAGACTGAACCATGTAGGAGCTATGGTCGTCAGTCCTTTTGTTCCCGCAATCGTCTCCAGCACATAGTTGTTGGCATCCGCATTGGAAATATTATGCCACGCCATATTAATCGTGTAGTCTTTGGTAATATTTGTATATACAGGTTCTTCAAACTCCCGTGATGTCGTCTCTGCTTTAATGTCCTTAAGAGCGCTCGTTCTGACATAGCCGACAAATCCGTCCTCTGTCCCGACTTTCATCCAGTCGTCCTCATCTTCAAGTACTGTGACTCTGTCAGATTTCTTTACTTCAGTGAGGATGGGGCTCTTTACCCCACCCTGATAACGCACCTGTGTATCCCGTTTGATCTGGGCGGTCTGTATCTCGTCCCACTCAGATGTAATAACAGCCCGGGGCACCGGTTCATCATACACAGTATACTCCATATTTGTATACGCCTGGATAAACGGGAGTGCAATATACGCTGTTCTGCCCTCCGTCTTCAGGATTACATAGTCCTCGCTCTTTTTCTCCGTTATGTCTGTGTATTCTTTACTTCCGACTTCCACCGAGACATTTCCTCCCGGCATTGTGTACAGCAGGACATTCTCATTGGGATCCCAGTAGAATCTCTTATTGATTCGATCACGCACAACAGAATATTCGATATAGTACTGTCCGTCATATACTTTCCCCGGCACAGGAATCTCTGTATCCTGTCCCTGAGACACATCCGTTTCATTCCTGACTACTTCATTGTTTATGATCACGGCGATTTCCTCTTCTGCTTCCAGTCCATAATATTGTTTCAAATCGGCTTTCTCATTTGATGAACCGTACTTTTTCCAGATCAAAAAGCCACCGACTGCCGCTATTATCAATATAAAAAGAATCAGCCAGCGAATCACTGCATTGCGCCGTCTTCTTCTAGCTCTGCTGCTTCTTGTCGCCGGACGTCTGTTTCCGCCGGAACCGCTCTGCCCCGGTCTTCGGGCATTTTTATTTACGTGCCTTCTTCGCGTGCTGCCTGCTCCGGCCCGTCTGGGGGCTGCACCCCTTCTTTCTCTTTCGTCCATGCCGCACCTCCTATCAGAAATTATTATAACATATTTTTAAAATACGTCATTAATAATTTATCTGTTTCAGAATATTTTAAACGGCTTTTAAACAACACACTCACAACTTTATGTCCGGCAGTTTAAGGGGTTATTCCTGCCCGGCTGTAATCATTGATATCAGTAAATTTGAGCTCCTCTATGTTTCCGTCCCGACCCATGACATAATCACGCATATATGTCCCCTCTTCTTTGGTCATATGAGCTGTTATAATCTGGAGCGCGCTCGCATGACATCCATCAAGCGAGATATCAACGCCTCTCTTTTCATAATTTTCCAGTTCTGCAAACATATCCCTGTAACCCGTTTCATCCATTTTCATCTGACGTATACTCCTTTTCCCTGCGGATCGTGATAAATAGTGGCTCCGCCTGCATTACCATATGGAAGCATCTGTGACATACTCTCGGAATTTTGGCGGAACAAAAGACAGCTGAATCCGCATAGGGCCGCTTTGCTGTTGACCTGTTATCCGTGCATCTCTCCTTTCGCATTTTATTTATTTATCAGAGGATACTATCTTTTGTAAGTGCCATTATAGAAGCGCTGTTTCCCATTTGCAATGTGTTTATTGTTCATAACCGGTGTAGATTTGTTGATAAGTCTGAACATGCGGTAAAACAGGACTGTTCCGCTATACAAACTTGTTTGTATATAGCGGGGCCGTTCTGTTTTAACATATGGCGGACGCCATACAGCGAGGGGCCGCATCGCGGCTTCGAGCTGGCGCTGGCCCATTTTTTACCATTCATGATCGGTATTTTTCTCTTTACATCTTTTTGTTTTTTGTTTATACTGATTATGAAAATGTGTATCCATTTTTATTTGATACGCATATTATCTTATATAGTATAAGGATGTGATTATATGAAAATTGAGAAACTCAATGAAAATCAGATTCGTCGTACGCTGACACATGCTGATCTCGCCGCCCGCCATTTAAAACTGAGCGAGCTGGCTTATGGAACCGAGAAAGCAAAATCTTTATTCCGTGATATGATGCAGCAGGCATCCTTTGATTTTGGTTTTGAAGCAGAAAATATACCGCTGATGATAGAGGCAATTCCGTCTTCCGCAGACTCAATAGTTCTTATCATCACAAAAGTGGAAGACCCGGAAGAACTTGACACACGTTTTTCCAAATTTACTCCTTCCGGTGATACGGAACCGCTCAACATGGAGACCCTTGAAAAACTCCAGGGCGCAGAGGAATTTCTCAATCTTTTAAATAAGGTAAAGGAAGCTGCCGCAGGAACCGGTACTGGTGAATCAAAACCTGTCTTGCCTGCATTTTTAGTCCGCCTCTTCTCTTTCAGGACACTGGACGGAGCAATCCAGGCTTCCCGCCTGCTTGTGCCAGTATACAGAGGCGCGAATACATTATATAAGGATAACAGAAACGGAATGTTCGTACTGGCGCTTGCACCGTCCGAACATTCTACCAGCGAATTTAATAAGATTTGCAACATGCTTTCCGAATATGGTTCTCCGGAAAAAGCGGACGCCTCTGTCCTTGCTTTTCTTGAAGAACACTGCGAAGTCATCATATCAGCAGACGCCGTACAAAAATTATCCACATTATAATATGGATATAAAAAATCCCCGGCTTGGAATTTAACATAATTTCAGACCGGGGATTTTCTTTTACTGTTTTCTAATTATTTGCCTGCTGCCTGCATAGCTGCATTGATCTTTTCCACAAGCAGTGTGCTGTCAATGCCGTGCACCATGGCCGCTTCCTCAAGAGTCTCCATCTGAGATGCCGGGCAGCCCAGGCAGTGCATTCCGATCTCCATCAGGATCGGTGCAGACTCCGGAAAAATATTGAGAAGTTCTCCGATTTTTGTATCTTTAGAAATCTGTTCCATTTCTATTTCCTCCTTAAAAATGATAATAACTTTCAACGGTTATTATTATAATCCCTGTCAATTAATTTATCAACTGTGTTTTGCTTTTTATGCACATCGAAATCCCACACTCTTTTCTAAATTTTCTGACAAGTTTGTCCTGATTTTTTGTTTTTTTGAATACTCAAAAGTCAATAATGAATCCGATTTTTTTCGACAATTTTACATTTTCATGATAACTCACCAAAACGTCCGTTCTTTTTTTACCTTTGAGTAATTCACCAAAACCACATGTTTTTCTGTGGATAATGTGAATAACTTTATGAAAATCCTCACTTTTTCCACGTTTTTCATGGTTTTCAGTGTGGATAAGTTGAAAACTTCTCATCTTCTTATTTCGACGCTTTTTTACAAATAAAAACATTTTTGTGCATATTGCTTATTTTTTCGCTTTTTATGTCGAAAGCAGAGTGCCGCACTTCTCATCTGAAGTACAACACTCTGCTTTTTTACACACATCTTTAAATCACTCGTCTTACCGCGATAATATTTGTATATGTGGCGCTGCATATTCCAATGCCCTCTGCCTCATTCATTGCGTTGACAATGGTTCCGTCTCCCATATAAATACCTACATGTCCATCATAGAGAATCAGATCACCCGGAAGCGCCTCCTCATAACTTACAGCATATCCCGCGTTTACCATTTCATAAGTGGTTCTCGGAAGACTGACTCCAAAATGTGCATATACCGACTGGACAAACCCAGAGCAGTCCGCACCATTGGTCAGGCTTGTTCCTCCCCATACATAGGGGTTCCCGATAAACTGACAGGCATAATCAATAACTGCCTGTCCCGACACGCTGCTCCCCGCAACGTTTGCTGCCGCTTCCTGTGTCTCCTGCCCTTTAAGGGCTTCCTGTGCCAGCCTGGCTTCTTCCTCCTCCTTTGTCTCCCCATAGGAATAGGAAGTTTGTTCTGTCACATAACTGCCGGATACCCAGCCGTCACTGTCGCCGACTTTCACAGGATACCAGCCATCTACCGGCTCTCCCGTCACCTCATATGTCTCGCCCTGACTGATCTGTGTCAGGATAGCGGCATCTGTTCCCTGTCCGTCTCTGACATTCAGAGCATATGCCGTGACCGTGACTGTATGATCTTCATACTCTTCGGCACGTTCCGCAGCCTCTTCTCCTGTAATAAGCGAATCAGCCGGAACGTACCCCTGTACCGAACCTGATCGTATCTTTGTCCAGCCATCCAGATATTCCAGCACCTGGGCTGCGGAATCTCCATATAGCTTTCCGACCCAGTCGCTGTTTTCATCCGGGGCACTTCTGATATAGGTATAATCTTCTGTATCAGAAAATGCCATATTCAGATACTCTCCCTCTTCTGTTGGTACCAGATAGAGATTGATGTTGTCTTTTACTTCTGTCTCGTAACATTTCTCCAGTACCGATTCAATCCCTGCAGCCTGTATGAATGGCTGCTGCTCTGTTTTTTCTGCAGCCATTGCCTCAAGCGCACTCCCCGGGACCAAAATCACTCCTGCCACAGCAGAAAGGAGTAATTTTTGCCTTATGCGTGTCTTATCCATATAAAACCTCCTTCATTTCATGCCTTTATCTTTTGTAGGAAGTTCTAAATGTTACATATTTGTTAAATTTGTTACGTTGACATTATATCAACACAATTATGCATTGTCAACGATTCTTCAGGATTTTCTGTTGACATCTCCTGACACTTTTCCTGGTTTTATGCTTTAGGAACTCGTATTTTCTTTAACTATTTTGTAACATATTGGCGGAAATATTCGCATTTCCGGAAGAATGTCTGTTTTTCTTCTTTTTTCAATTCTTATTTATTTTTAAATTATGGTTGACAAGCTGGAAAAAATATATTATATTCTAATTACAGTAATCATTATTATTATTGTTATGCTTTGCATTTGGAAATGAAAGGAGGATTCCCATTGACAGCTTTAAAATACAGTAGACAACGAGAATCCATCAAACATTATCTTATGACAACAAAAGAACACCCCACTGCCGACGAGGTGTATATACATGTAAAGCAGGAGTTCCCCAACATCAGTCTCGGCACGGTGTACAGAAATCTGAATCTTCTCACAGATATTGGAGAGGCAGTAAAAATAACCACTCCAAACGGAGGGGACAGATTTGATGGAACGCTCAAACCTCACAATCACTTTCTCTGCACAAAGTGCGGACGATTACTGGATCTGGAACAGGATATGAATAAAATAGAAGAAGTCAACCGCCTTGCCGCGGAAAACTTTGATGGTATCATCACATCCAGTTCCACACTGTTTTATGGTGAATGCAGTGACTGCATTAAAAAGTCATAATAATAAATTTTAAAAAGAAAAGGAGACAAAAATTATGAAAAAATGGGTATGTACAGTATGTGGTTATGTTCATGAAGGAGAGGCTGCTCCGGCTGAATGTCCGGTATGTCACGCTCCGGCCGAAAAATTCAAAGAGCAGACAGGTGACAGAGAATGGGCTGCTGAGCACGTTGTAGGCGTTGCAAAAGGCGTAAGCGAAGACATCCTCGCAGATTTAAGAGCAAACTTCGAGGGTGAGTGCTCTGAGGTTGGTATGTATCTTGCAATGGCAAGAGTTGCTCACAGAGAAGGATATCCGGAGATCGGTCTGTACTGGGAGAAAGCAGCTTGGGAAGAGGCTGAGCACGCTGCTAAATTTGCAGAGCTTCTCGGCGAAGTAGTAACAGACAGCACAAAGAAAAACCTTGAAATGCGTGTGGACGCTGAGAATGGCGCTACAGCTGGTAAGTTTGACCTTGCAAAACGTGCAAAAGCTGCAAATCTTGACGCAATTCATGACACAGTTCATGAGATGGCAAGAGACGAGGCTCGCCACGGAAAAGCTTTCGAAGGACTCCTTAAGAGATACTTTGGCTAATCCGAAGACTGACATATATAAATAACAATCTTTCGGCTGCCGTGGAGATCACATAAGATTCAAACGGCAGCTCTTTTACAATCACATAAAAATGGGGGATATCATTATGTCTAAATATGCAGGAACAAAAACAGAAAAGAACCTGATGGAAGCATTCTCCGGTGAATCTCAGGCGCGCAACAAGTATACTTATTATGCTTCTGCAGCAAGAAAAGCCGGCTTTGTACAGATGGCAAACATCTTCGAAGAGACAGCAAACCAGGAAAAAGAACATGCAAAAATGTGGTTCAAAGAATTCCACGGCATCGGAAGCGTAGAAGAAAATCTTGCAGATGCTGCCGCTGGCGAGAACTACGAGTGGACAGATATGTACAAGAGAATGGCTGAAGAAGCTGAAACAGAAGGTTTCCCGGAACTCGCTGCAAAATTCCGCGGTGTAGCAGAAGTAGAGGCTTCTCACGAAAAACGTTACCAGAGACTTCTTGACCACTACCGTCAGGGAAAAACATTCAAGGATGAGGCTCCTCTTGGATGGAAATGTGGCAACTGCGGCTATATCTACGAAGGAGATGAGGCTCCGGAGGTGTGCCCGGTATGTGCACACCCGAGAGCTTACTTTGAGAGAAAAGCTGAGAACTACTAAGAATCAGTCTGTCTCGCACAGATAACTTAAATCTCCGGCTGCTGTATCATAGTAAAGATTTACTCTATGATACAGCAGCGGGAGATTTTTTATTTATATCAAACGGAAAATCCTATTTCTCCAATATCTTCAGTTTTTCTGCGCGCGTCAGCTGTTTGATCTCCCACTCCCGGCGCATGGCCTCCTCCTTTGTTGCAAATTCTTCATAATAAACGAGCACAACCGGGCGGCGGGCTTTTGTATATTTTGCGCCCCTGCCTTCATTGTGGTCTTTTATGCGTTTTCCCAGATCATTTGTCCAGCCCGTATAAAGCGATCCATCGATGCAGCGGACGATATATGTATAGTTCATAATTTTCACCTCAATGGCTTCATAATAGCACAGGAAATACGATTTGAAAAGATATCGCACGCACAGTCTTCTGCCTGTGGGAACACAGAAAAACGGAACTGTGAAAGCTATCTTTCCCAGTTCCGCCCTTCGCTTTTCTTCGCATTTTAATGCTTATTCCATGAAGTTCATCGGGTCAATGGGTTCTCCGTCTTTGAGGACCTGGAAATATAAGTTTGGTCCTTCTACGCTGTAGTATTTTGTAGGTTCATTTAAGCTTCCCAGTGTCTCGCCTGCGCCCACATAGTCACCTACGGCAAGAGGCACATCTGTAAGCTGTCCGTATACAGCAGTATACCCGTTTCCCATATCAAGACTGATCGTTGTTCCTGTCTGAGCGGTCTGCTCAATACTGGTTACAATCCCGGCAGCAGAAGCGCCAATGGTCTCTCCCACCTCGCCTGCGATGATCATTGCCGGATTATACTTATATTGCTCCAGCGTCTGGAAAAATACAGTCCGGTCCATGCTGTATCCCATGATCACCGCTCCGCTGGCGGGCCATGCGAGTGTGCTGTCTTCAGCAAACCACACGCCTGATGTATCTGCCCCCGAAGTCTCTGTGCCTGCTGCACTGTCCTCTGTGCCCTGCTGAACATCTCCAGCTGTAGCATCCTCATCTGCATCGTCCAGCGTACTGTCCTCATCAGATGCGCTCTCCTCCGCTTCCGGGAGCACGATATCGTCTGTCGTTGTTTCCTCAGTCTTATCTTTTGTGAGTTGTTCTGTCTGCTCTTCGGCTTTTGCCATCTGCTCATCAATGTCTTTCTGATAGTTGCTGAACGTATATGCCCCCACCAGCGCTATGACTGCGACAAAGCAGATCACAATACCGACTGCAGCACCCTTTCCTTTGAAAAAGGACGGTCTTTCATTCTTATTCATTATCATCACCTCTGGCTATATTTTTGCCAGAAAATGATCGTCTTATTCTGTCCCTCCAAAAGATTAGAAAATCTCTGTTTCCGGAATATCATTTCTTAGCTCTGTGCCCTCGAAAAAAAAGCTGAGAATCTCTTTAAAAGTCTTCCCTTCACCGGCCATCTTGTCCGCTGTCCAGAGACTCATCCCCAAACCGTGACCATTTCCGGTAGTAGTGATCTTCATCGTGCTCTCTGCCTTTCCTTCGTCTTTGTTCTCGCCCTCGCTTAAAGCAAACGCACTGGAAGGAAGGGAAAGCGCATCCCGAAACTGATCTCCCGTGCACACGGTATCTCCAATGCGCAGCTCACTGACATAGCCTGCAGAATCATAGCTTTTGATTTCAAAATCAGTGAACGTGTATCCCTGTTCCGCCTGTTCTCCGTCAGGAGCAGCCACAAGAAAATCCCTGCACAGATTTTGAATCTCCTGATAGGTAAAGGTAAATACCTGAATTTCATTTTCTGATTCTTTATCCTGCGGGCATTCTCTTACCGTCACATAGGGATAATCCTCTGTGCCCAGCACTTCTGCTGCACTCCGCGTCATTCCGCTGCTGGACTGGTGAAAAGGAGTCCATGCGTAAGCGTCCCCATACATGAGAACAGTATCATCTGTCCGTTCCACTGCCCGGATACATTTTTCATAATTTGTTTCCGCATCCTGCAGCCCCCATTTTTTCTGCATCTCCTCCCGGTTCAGATACTCTGCTGTAAGAATCTTATCTTCTGAGTTTTCCAGTTCTGCGTACAGTTGAGTGCGCACGAGCACCGCCTGTGCTTTCAGCGCCTCGTCTTTGCAGCTTTTTGGCATCTCTCTTGCCAGTATGCCCGCAAGATACTCTGTCCACTCCATCTCCGTTACCTCATCCGCTTCCTCTGCGGCCGGTACTTTTACCTTTACATACAAAGAACTGCTGCCATCCTCCTTTACCACATCTGCCCCGTTTACAAACACGGACACGACATACGGCAGCAGAATGAGAATGATAAGGAATGCTGCAACAGACCTGAATTTCTGCTCGATGCTATAACGACTCATAAAAAACAGCCCTCCATATTTCAGTATATGAAGAGCTGTCCTTCCACATTCCTTTTTCACATTTCCGCTGTCTGCCATTGGCTTCGCAGGATAAAGGATTATTCAGTTTTCTGCTCCATGTCCCCATCAAACTCTTTATTCCGCATCACAAAGAGGCAGAACGCCTCGTAAAGCGGAACCGTTAGCGAGAACACAGAATATACGACTGCCATATTTCCGCAGGTAAATCTTCCAAATATCTGCCTGTTGATCAGAACAGATAACGCCATGCGCACCGCGCTCATCACAATGGCAAACATGATCAGAAAGATGTACATCCCAATGATCAGGGACAGGCCGATTCCCACGCCTCCTATTCCGGCTGCCGCTGTAGCAGCGCTGAGGCTTCCAATAATGGCAATCAAAAATACAAATATGCCAAGCAGCGTACTCTCTATGATCGGGAGTATCAGATTCCAGATACCCGGATTTTTTATCGTTCTGTTTTTCAGTGTGATCTCCCCGGCAAGTTCTCCATGGAAATAATTTCTTGCAAATGGAATAAATGCCAGCCACGGGTAATCTTTCCCCAATCGCTTTCCGATCGTATACAACCCGATTGAATGGAAAATATAACTTACCAGCGCCAAAAGAAATATCACAGTGAAGGTGAGAAGCATGATGGAAATAAGCACTCCCGCCTCTGCGCCTTGATTTGCCGGATAATCATATTCATAAGTGTATTCATACCCATATCTCATGTATAACCGCCTCCTATTCTTCCTGACCGGATGGAACTTCTACTTTTTCCAATTTCCAAATATCTCTTACATACTCCTCTATTGTTCGGTCTGATGAAAACTTGCCGCTGCATGCGGTCTGCATCATCGCCATTCTGGACCACCTCTGCTGATCTCTGTAAGCTTCCTCCACCCGTCTCTGAGCATCTGCATAAGAGCGGAAATCCTTCAGGATAAAATACATATCCGCCCTGTCTGTGCTCTGTGTGTTGAGCAGAGAGTTGTACAGGTTCCTGTACATATTGTGATCCCCGTGAGAATATGTTCCGTCCATGAGCTGGTCTACAACGCGTTTTAATTCCCAGTCATTGAAATAGATATCCTGCGGGTGATAGCCGCCGTTATTCTCATAGTTGATCACTTCTTCTGAACTCAGTCCGAAGATGAATGCATTTTCTTCTCCGACTTCCTGTACGATCTCCACGTTTGCGCCGTCCATTGTTCCAAGGGTAGGCGCTCCGTTTAACATAAATTTCATGTTTCCGGTGCCTGACGCCTCTTTGGAAGCTGTGGAAATCTGCTCGCTTACATCTGCTGCCGCAAAGATAATCTCCGCGTTGGATACACGATAATCTTCGATAAATACCACTTTCAGCTTGCTGTTGATGCTCCGGTCGTTGTTCACCACGTCTGCAACCGAGTTGATCAGTTTGATCGTCTCTTTCGCTCTTAAATATCCTGCCGCCGCTTTTGCACCAAAGATAAAGGTTCTCGGATAGAAAGAAATCTCAGGGTGCTCTTTGATCTGATTATACAGATACATAATATGCAGGATATTGAGGAACTGACGCTTATACTCATGAAGACGCTTTACCTGCACATCAAAAATTGAGCGCGGATCAACGTCAATGCCGTTGTGCTCCTTGATATATTCCGCAAGGCGCACTTTGTTCTGATACTTGATCTGCATGAACTCGCGTCTTGCATTCTCATCATCCACATAAGGCTTGAGCTTGCCGATCTGTGACAGATCCGTGATCCACCCGCTTCCGATTTTCTCTGTGATCCAATCGGAAAGCAGAGGGTTTCCGTGGGCAAGAAAACGTCTCTGTGTGATACCATTTGTCTTGTTGTTGAATTTCTCCGGCATCATCTCATAGAAATCTTTCAGCTCCTGTTTCTTGAGGATCTCTGTGTGGAGTCTTGCCACGCCGTTTACAGAAAACCCCGCGATGATCGCCATGTTTGCCATACGCACCTGGCCGTCCCTTAAGATAGCCATCTTCTTTACTTTATCCTCATTGCCCGGATACATTTCATGGACTTTGATCAGGAAGCGGCGGTCGATCTCCTGTACGATCTGATAGATACGGGGCAGGAGACGTGAAAACAGGTCAACTGGCCATTTCTCCAGCGCTTCCGCCATGATCGTGTGATTCGTGTAAGCGCATGTCTTTGAAGTAACGTCCCATGCTTCCTCCCAGCTTAAGCCCTCCTGATCAATGAGAAGCCGCATCAACTCGGGTACAGCCACTGTCGGATGAGTGTCGTTCATCTGGATAACGACCTTCTCGTGGAGTCTGCGGATATCACTGTGTTTTTTCTTATATTTTGCAATAAGCGCCTGAAGACTTGCAGAGATGAAGAAATACTGCTGTTTCAGCCGAAGTTCCTTTCCGGAATAATGGTTGTCATTCGGATAGAGAACATCCACGATCAGCTTCGCCAGGTTTTCCTGCTCCACCGCTTTGTGATAATTTCCTCTGTCAAACTCATCCAGCTTAAAGTCAGTGATCGCCTTGGCATCCCACACGCGCAGCGTGTTCACCACATGGTTTCCATATCCGACGATGGGCATATCGTATGGAATCGCCAGCACTGACTCATAATTCTCCTGTACAAAAATGTCTTTTCCTGTTTCAGGGTCCTTTTCAAAACGAATATTTCCGCCGAAACGAACTTCTTTTGCATACTCCTCCCTGCGCAGTTCAAAAGGATTTCCTTCTTTAAGCCAGTTGTCCGGCACTTCCACCTGATACCCGTTCTCTATCTTCTGTTTGAACATTCCGTAACGATAACGGATTCCGCAGCCGTACGCCGGGTAATTGAGGGTCGCAAGAGAGTCGAGGAAACAAGCAGCAAGACGTCCCAGTCCGCCGTTTCCAAGAGCCGCATCCGGCTCCTGGTCTTCGATCACGTTTAAATCAATCCCCATTTCATCCAGCGCCTCTTTGACTTCTTTATACGCTGTCATATTGATCAGATTATTACCCAGGGCGCGGCCCATTAAAAACTCCATGGACATGTAATACACTGTCTTGGCGTCTGCGGCATCATATGCCTTCTGTGTCGCGAACCAGTCGTCAAAAATAACGTCTTTTACTGCATAGGACACAGCCTGGAAAATCTGCTGTGGCGTAGCCTCCTCGATGGTCTTCCTGTACAGAGTCCTGATGTTATCTTTTACCGTCTGTTTAAAGGTTTCTTTCTCTAATCTTTTGCTGAACATTTTTTATTTTCCTTCCTTTTCAACACCTATTGTAACTGCTTCGCCGTTAATTTTCCACTCTTTTACAAAACCTGACAGCTCTGCCTTTTCGACTCTGTCAGCCAGTACCTCGCCGCCGATCTGCACTGCATATTTCTCAAAGACAGCCTCTGCTTTCTCTGTTCCGGCATAAGTCACGCGGATCCGGTCCATAACCTCAAAGTCAGCCTCTTTTCTCATAGTCTGCACTTTGCTGATAATCTCGCGGACAAATCCCTCTTCCTGAAGTTCTTCTGTCAGATTTGTATCAAGGACAACCGTGATGCCGTTGTCGTTCTCAGATACATAATCTTCCATCTGAGCTGTGTCGATCAGCAGGTCCTCTTTGAAGAGCGTGATCTCCTGTCCGTTTACATCCAGTTTAAGCGCTCCGGTCTCATTGACCTCATCCATGGCTGCATTTCCGTCCACACTGTCAAGAGCAGCTTTGATGCCGCCTAACATTTTGCCGTATTTTGGTCCGACTGTCTTTAACTGTGGTTTAAAGCTATAGGAAGTAAAGTCTCTTACATCATCTGTAAATTTCACATTCTTAACATTCAGTTCGTCTGCCACGATCTCCTGGTAGAACTGTGGCAGATCAAACGCCGCCTTTACAAACATCTGTCCGATAGGCTGGCGGTTCTTGATATTGGAGGCATTTCTGCAGGCGCGTCCCATGACGACCAGTTTCAGAACGCGGTCCATATTCTCCTCCAGCTCTGTGTCGATCTGATCTTCGCAAACCTCCGGGAACATGCACAGATGGATGCTCTCAGGTGCAGTCTCATCAATGCTGCGCACCAGATTCTGATAAATCTCCTCTGTCATGAACGGGATCATGGGCGCTGCTGCTTTTGCCACTGTCACAAGGGCTGTGTACAGCGTCATGTATGCATTGATCTTATCCTGCTCCATGCCCTTTGCCCAGAAACGCTCGCGGCTTCTTCTTACATACCAGTTGCTCATGTCGTCCACGAACTCCTGAAGTGCGCGCGCTGCCTCAGGGATGCGGTAATTTCCGAGGTCATCATCCACCTCTTTTACCATGGTGTTCATCTTGGAGAGAAGCCATTTATCCATTACCGGCAGTTTATCATATTCCAGTGTATATTTTGTGGCGTCAAAGTTGTCAATATTTGCATAGAGCACGAAAAATGCATATGTGTTCCACAGTGTTCCCATGAACTTTCTCTGTCCTTCAACAACCGCCTTGCCGTGGAAACGATTCGGAAGCCACGGAGCGCTGTTCACATAGAAATACCAGCGGATCGCATCTGCTCCGTACTGCTCGAGAGCTGCAAACGGATCGACTGCATTTCCCTTTGACTTACTCATCTTCTGCCCGTTCTCGTCCTGAACATGTCCGAGGACAATTACGTTCTTATACGGCGCCTTATTAAAGATCAGTGTGGAGATCGCCAGCAGAGAATAGAACCATCCTCTCGTCTGGTCTACGGCCTCAGAAATAAAGTCCGCAGGGAACTGTTTCTCGAAAAGTTCCTTGTTCTCAAACGGATAGTGATGCTGTGCAAACGGCATGGAACCGCTGTCAAACCAACAGTCGATCACTTCCGGCACACGGTGCATCTCCTTACCGCACTTCGGACAGCGGATGGTCACTGCGTCAATGTACGGGCGGTGCAGTTCGATGTCCTCCGGGCAGTTGTCGGACATTTCTTTTAACTCCTGGATACTGCCCACGGAATGCATGTGCCCGCACTCGCACTCCCAGATGTTAAGCGGTGTTCCCCAGTACCGGTTACGGCTGATACCCCAATCCTGTACATTCTCGATCCAGTCGCCGAAACGGCCTTTTCCGATGCTCTCCGGAATCCAGTTGATCGTGTTATTGTTTGCGATCAGATCATCTCTCACTGCTGTCATCTTGATAAACCATGACTCGCGGGCATAGTAGATCAGCGGGGTGTCGCAGCGCCAGCAGTGCGGATAACTGTGCTCGAATTTCGGCGCCTCATAGAGGAGTCCTCTTGCATCCAGGTCTTTTAACACTTCCGGGTCTGCCTTTTTCACAAACAGGCCTGCAAACGGTGTGGACTCCGCCATATTACCTTTCTCATCCACAAGCTGTACAAATGGGAGGTCGTATTTTCTTCCCACATTTGCGTCATCCTCACCAAAAGCCGGAGCAATGTGCACCACTCCGGTACCATCTGTCAGAGTAACATATTCGTCACATACAACATAAAATGCTTTCTTATTCTGCTTTGCAGCAGCATCTGCCGCGCACTGATAAAGAGGCTCATACTCCTTGCCTTCCAGTTCGGTTCCCTTGTATGTCTCAAGCACTTCGTATGCGGGAGTGCCTTCTTCAACAAGTTTTCCGAGCACTGTATCCAACAGGGCGCAGGCCATATAATAGGTATTTCCGTCAGCAGCTTTTACTTTCGCATAATCTTCTTTCGGGTTTACGCAGAGCGCCAGGTTGGACGGCAGTGTCCATGGCGTGGTGGTCCATGCCAGAATATACGCATCCTCCCCGATCACTTTAAACCGGGCAATAGCAGAACGCTCTTTTACATCCTTATATCCCTGAGCTACTTCCTGTGCGGACAGCGGCGTACCGCAACGCGGGCAATAGGGAACAATTTTAAACCCTTTGTAGAGAAGCTCTTTCTCCCATATCTGCTTTAACGCCCACCACTCGGACTCAATGAACGAATTATGATAAGTAACATAAGGATGCTCCATGTCCGCCCAGAATCCTACTGTGCCGGAAAAATCCTCCCACATCCCTTTGTACTTCCACACACTTTCTTTACATTTGTCGATGAACGGCTCCAGCCCGTACTCCTCGATCTGCTCCTTGCCGTCCAGACCGAGCAGCTTCTCCACTTCCAGCTCCACCGGAAGCCCGTGGGTATCCCATCCTGCTTTTCTGGGCACCATATACCCTTTCATTGTGCGGTATCTGGGAATCATATCCTTGATGACACGGGTCAGGACATGGCCGATATGCGGCTTTCCGTTGGCTGTCGGCGGTCCGTCATAGAAAATGTAGTCAGGACATCCCTCCCGCTCCTCAATGCTTTTCTCAAAAATGTAATTGTCATTCCAGAATTTTTCAACTTCTTTTTCACGTCCGACAAAATTCATGTCGGTGGGAACTTTTTTGTACATAATGCTTTTCCTTTCTGTGAAACAGCAGATAAAAAAGGCTTCCGTCCTGTAAAAGGACGAAAGCCTGCTGTTCTCTCGTTTTACCACCTGTTACATCATACTTGGATGAATCCGCATCCGCATATGGCGCCCCTTAACGCGGGACCTGCGTCAGCACTTACTCCGCATCATCGCAATGCCGTTTCAGATGCTGCGGCTCGGGAGTGATATTCGAAAACCTGCTACTTGTACCGGGCTTACACCCGCCCCGGCTCGCTGTAACGTTCGGAAAGTCTCTACTGTCTCCGTCATTGCCTTTTCTTTGTGAGTTTATATACATGGTTATTATAAGCGCCAAGGCAGGAAAACGTCAAGGAATTTTTCATTTGGGGACGTAGTAAAATGCGATTTTACTACGTCCCCAATCAAGTTTCACCCTGTCCCTTTTTACAGCCTTTTTACGAACAGCGCCCGTATCGCATTAAGTACGGCAATGATCATAACGCCCACATCCGCAAAAATGGCAAGCCACATGTTTGCAATCCCAACTGCACCCAAAATGAGGCATATCACTTTGACTCCAATAGCGAACCAGATATTCTGGTATACAATGCGCAGACATTTCCGTGAAATGCGAATTGCCTTTGCTATTTTCATCGGATCATCATCCATAAGCACTACGTCCGCAGCCTCAATGGCAGCGTCTGAACCCATTGCTCCCATGGCGATTCCAATGTCCGCCCGAGAGAGAACCGGGGCGTCATTGATACCATCCCCCACAAACGCAAGTCTTTCCTTCTCTGTTTTTTCTCCGAGAAGTTCCTCTACCTTTTCCACCTTATCTGCAGGAAGAAGCTCGCTGTATACCTGGTCGATGCCAAGATTTTTCGCAACCTGATCCGCAACCTTCCCGGCATCTCCGGTCAGCATGACCGTCTTCTTCACGCCCGCTGCCTTCAGGGATGCAACAGCCTCTTTCGCCTGCGGTTTTACTATGTCTGAGATCACGATATGTCCTGCATATTCCCCGCCGATCGTCATATGGATAATCGTTCCTGCACGATGACAGCTGACAGGTTCGATGCCCAGGCTTCTCATAAGCTTATCGTTGCCTGCTGCCACAAAGATTCCGTCTACTTTTGCGGTCACGCCGTTTCCGCTGATCTCCTGAATATCTGTCACCCGCGCGCGGTCAATATCCCTGCCGTAAGCACGCTGCAGACTCTTGCTGATCGGATGGGAGGAAGCACTTTCTGCAAGAGCCGCGTATTCCAGCAGCCGCTCCTCCTCCATCTTATTGTGGTGAACGGCCTCCACCTCAAACACTCCCTGAGTAAGAGTGCCCGTCTTGTCAAACACTACATATTTTGTCTGAGCCAAAGTCTCCATATAGTTAGACCCCTTGATAAGTACGCCTGCATTTCCGGCGCCGCCCAGACCGGCAAAAAAGCTCAGCGGGATGCTGATCACAAGTGCACACGGGCAGCTGATCACAAGGAAAGTCAGCGCCCGGTAAACCCATGTACCCCAGTCCGCAGTAAGCCCAAACACGGACAGCCGCACAAGGGGCGGTAAAACTGCAAGAGCAATGGCGCTGTATACTACCGCCGGAGTATAGATTCTGGCAAATTTTGTAATAAATTCCTCGGATTTCGATTTTCTGGAACTTGCATTTTCCACGAGATCAAGAATCTTTGACGCCGTGGACTCTCCGAATTCCTTCGTAGTCTGAAGCCTCAGCACTCCCGTCATATTGATGCAGCCGCTTAAAACCTCGTCCCCTGCATGCGCTTCCCTGGGCAGGCTCTCCCCGGTCAGAGCGCTTGTATTCAAAGTTGTCTCACCTTCCAGGATAATGCCGTCAATGGGCACTTTCTCTCCGGGCTGCACCACAATGACCGAACCGATCTCCACCTCATCGGGGTCCACCCGTTCCAGATTCCCGTCCCGTTCAATATTTGCATAGTCAGGCCGGATATCCATCAGCTCGCTGATATTCTTTCTGCTTCTGCCCACGGCATAACTCTGAAACCATTCACCCACCTGATAGAACAGCATGACGGCCACAGCCTCGGTATAATCGCCGTCTCCTGTTATGGCCACCGCGATCGCTCCGACAGTGGCAAGGGCCATAAGCAGACTTTCGTCAAAGGGCTGGCGGTTCTTAATTCCCTTCCATGCCTTGAGCAGAATGTCATACCCGATCACAAGATAAGGAACAAGGTAACAGAAAAATCTCAGATATCCCTTAATTGGCAGGAAATGCAGAACAACCATGAGCACCGCCGAAATAAAAATCCTGACAAGCATCTTTTTTTGTTTCTTTGTCATGAATAACCTCCCCTTACAGAAAAACCTCACAGTCATCTTCTACTTTTTTGCAGTTCCTGCGGACTTCCTCCATAACTGCTTTTACATTCTGCCCCTCTTCAAACTCCACACTCATCTTCAGGGTCATAAAATTTACTACCGCATTCTTCACGCCCGCTGTGTTTTTTGCAGCTTCTTCCATTTTATTTGCGCAGTTTGCACAGTCAACATCAATTTTATATGTCTTCTTCATTTTTCATTCTCCTTTTACGATTTTACGATTAAATAATCTTTTAATTGTTGACTATACTATACTACTGATTGTATAATTAGTCAATAGCAGTACGAGCGGTTTTTCCGTTTGGATAAAATATTTCCGATTGGAGTCTTGATATGGAAAAGAAAATACTGCCGCACGATCACGGCAATTACAATGAAGAACAGATTATGGAGCACATGCCCGGAGAAAACGAGATCGCCGGAGTGTCCGAAGCCATGAAACAACTCGGAGATCCGAGCCGTCTCAGAATTTTCTGGCTTTTATGCCACTGCGAGGAATGTGTTCTCAATATTGCGGCTATTGTCAATATGAGCAGCCCGGCCGTCTCCCATCATCTGCGTCTCTTAAAAAACAGCGGTCTTATTGTCAGCAGGCGGGAGGGCAAGGAAATGTACTACCGCACGGCAGATACCGAGCTGGCGCAGGTACTCCACCACACCATCGAAAAACTGGGAAGCATCACCTGCCCAAAATCTCCAGGCTGATTTTCTATTCTCGGATATCCCCCTGTGCCCGATGGCCGCGCTGACGGTGAACGCTCTGTCCGTTCGCCGGCCTTCGCCCCGATTTTCGATAAGCGGAAGGCTGCCGGCCGCTTCCCTCCATCTGTCTGCGCCGCTTTGCCCGCTGCATGCGCTGTCTTCTGCGCTTTTGAAGCTGATATCTGACAATCAGGCAAAAAACGATAAGCACCAGGACAAGCCCTGCACCCACACCGATCAGCACTTTAACAAAATCCGGAAATCCCTCTTTTTCTATGTTCGCAGCATTTCCGCCGTCTTTCCCTGTAATCTCAGGAGTAATACTATATCCGGTCTCTGCTTCTATATACTCTGCCGTGAGAACAACATCCGTACTTCCAACGTTCTGTCCCTGATAGAAATACGTTACTTTTCCGGCAGCCTCTTTTTCATCAGTGATTGTCACCGTACTTTCAATATCCGCAAAGCTAACCCCCGACGGCAGCACGACATAAGCGTTTTCATCCGTGTAAGAGCGGACTCCCTCCGCTTTGGGCTGATCCGCAAGAGGTACTTTGGAAAAATTTGCAAACCCGTAATCCAGCAGCGCCCTTGTATCCATATAGGTATCCCCGTCATCCTGGAGCACAACTGCCGCAAGCTGGAGTTCTCCATTGTCTGCCATGGTAACCAGTGTTGATCTGGCCTGATCCGTATACCCGACCTTTCCTCCGATACAGCAGTCGAAATAGTAATATCCGCCCTCCCAGAACATCTTATGATTCTGCTGGAATGTACGGGACTCACCTACAAGATTGGTCGCTCCGATCGTATAATTTAATGTCTGCATGATATCAAGGCACTCTTGATGTTTGCAGACCTCTGCCGCAATCAATGCCATATCGCAGGCAGTTGTATAATGCTGCTCATCATGAAGTCCATTGGCATTGACCCAGTGAGAGCCCGTGCATCCAAGTTCTGCGGCACGGTCGTTCATCTCCTGTATAAACGTATTGTAGTCTCCTCCCATAAGTTTGCCCACACTCTCGGCAATCGCGTAAGAAACCTCGTTTGCAGACGCAAGGAGCATCCCGTGCAGAGCGTCTTTCATGTTCAGGATTTCTCCCGGCGTCATCCCAATACTGGCATCTCCATACTCAAGAAAAGAAGTGCTGTCCTCAGAAAAATAGACCTCATCATCAAGATCAGAGTTTTCCACTGCCACCAGCGCGGTCATGAGTTTAGTGATGCTTGCCGGATAATGCTGGTCCTCTATTTTTTTGCCATAGAGAATGGCGCCGCTGTTCATATCCATCACAATCGCAGAATTGGCATACACCTGCGGTCCCTGCGGCCATCCGCTGACACTGTTAGTCTCCGGCGCTGTATCATAAGACGCCTGCCTGGCAGCTTCTAAGTCTGCCAGTTCATCTGCCCGGACATACACCACGGAGTTCAGGGCAAGAACTGCTGTTAAAACTGCCGCGGAAATCCGTTTTGCAAACATATTCATAATTACCCTCCAAATGGCAAAAATACTCTCATCACTTTTATCTATTATAGTAGATTGCATATCCTGTTGCAAGAAAAGAAGGGAATCTTGCAAAATACATCTTTCTTATATAGATAAACTGCTGAGAGTATTTAAAATCGGGGGGGGGCTATAATATACGATATCCCACCTTAACAGAGAATCTCGTTCATCACTATAGCGAGAATAAAGAGAGGATGCAGCATTTTTCCTTTCCAATACCGCATCCTTCTTTTACATTTTCATGAAATAAAACCTGTTATTTTCTTTTCTTTTTGATAATGATTACTGCCGCCGCTGCCGCACATGTCACAACGAGGACTACCACCCAAATTACCGGGCTGGTCTGGTCGCCGGTCTGTACTGCATTTCCGTTGCCCGAATCCGGCGTACCTGTGCCTGGTTTCCCAGGATCAACAGGTGTGTCGATCTTCTCGAAACGTGCATCGATTACAAGGTCAGACATTACCGGTGCAGAGAAATCATACTCTTTGTCACCTACATACCATCCAATGAATTTGTATCCTTCTTTGACCGGATCAGCGGGCCGCTCAAGAATTGTTCCCTCGGCAACTTCTTTTGTCACGCCGTTAATTGTTACCGTATAATATGTTGTTCCAGGAATAATTTCCTCATATGCAGGCTCTACCACTGTATCCGCTGTCGGGATGAATGTGTATGACAGCTCCTCGTATACTATAGTCCCGTTTACTCTCCATCCGAGGAAATTATATCCTTCTTTTTCCTGGGCAGTTACTGTGACATATCCGTTTTCGTCCATTGCGCTTAATGTAACGCCTTCGGCAACTGTTACGGTATATTCTCTGAACTTCGCTGTCAGTGTCACGTCTCTTGTGATCGGCTGGTCAAAGTCAAATGCAGTCTCACTGCCTTCTTCAAACCATCCGAGGAATTCACGGCCTGCCTTTACCGGATCTTCTGCCGGTCTCACTGCCTTTCCGCCTTCTTTAACAGTCTGCGGTGTACCATCGATCGTTACGGTGTACGTCTTTGCCGGATCGTCATTCTTTGTAAAGTACGCGCGAAGCGCTGTATTCTCTGTTACCTGGAAGGTATACTTTGCTTCATCGGATACCTTTGTTTCCGTCATCGCATCATACCAACCTGCGAAGGTGTATCCCGTCTCTGCTTCTGCAGTCACTGTAACATCTGTGTTGGCCGCCACTCCGCTCACGCTGCCTGCTGCCGTTCCTCCTTCCTGCGCGTCAACGTATACTGTATAAGTCTGTTTCGGAGCATTTGCAATATCAAACTCAGATACAGCTACCCAGCCGTCGTTAGACTCTTTTGCAACGAATCTTATATACTGTACTTCCTGTGCATCAAAGTAGAAAGTCTTTGTGGATGCGTC
>CALWFY010000024.1 GCA_944377775.1 uncultured Mediterraneibacter sp. | reverse complement strand
CCTGTATAAAGTATCTGCCGTCTGTCCACAGGCAGGCTTTATCTCGCGTAAACACGGCAGTGCCCGCAGAACCGGTGAAGCCGGTCATGTACTGCCGCGCCTTAAAATGCTCTCCCACATATTCACTTTGGTGATAATCCGAAGAAGGGACGATCCAAATATCAATCCCCTCCCGCTCCATCTCCCCGCGAAGTGCGGCGATCCTGTCAGAAATTTTCATCCGGGCTCCTCCTCGTATAATAAGTTTATAATTAATAATTACCTAGTTCTTTGATAACTGAATAAATAAAGAACAAGATCAATCGGTTTGGTTATACCCATGATATAATTGATCCCTGTGTCAATCAGGTAATAGTTCTTCATTCCTCCTGTTGAACCCCTGCGGTTACTTCATCGATAGTCTGTTCCCCTGACATGGATGTTAACTTCAAACCAGCTGGCTGTTTGTTGGAGTTCATGGGTGACCCTTTTGCAGTGGGGTTCGCATCCGCCCATCTCCGACCGAATTCTGATATTGCGAGGGTGTTGATGCTCCATGATCGTGGGTATTGCCAAGCCGATTGACCACGAATACTCTTACGAAAGAAGGTGATCCTATGAGCCCGCTTTACGTCGGTATTGATGTGAGCAGCAAATCCAACGTGGCTTATCTGATGAAGCCCGATGGCTCCAAACACAGTAACTTCTCGGTCCCCAATTCCAGAGATGGTTCCCGGCAGCTTGTGAAGCGCATCCTTTCAGCTATCACTTCTGAATCCCTTACAGACGTTGTCATCGGTCTGGAGGCAACCTCCGTTTATGGAGACAATCTCGTCTGCTTCTTAAGGGAAGACGGTTCTCTTGCGCCGTACAACAAGAAGATTCATGTCCTCAATCCCAAGCAGGTCAATAAGTTCAAGCTTTCTTACAACGACCTGCCTAAGAATGATTATGTGGACTCCTTTGTCATTGCTGACTGCCTGCGCTTCGGTAGAATCAACAAAGAGGTCTATCTTGGCGACTACCGTTATGCTGCCCTTAAGAACCTCACAAGAGCACGCTTCTTCGCTGTCCAGAATCTCACCAGAGAAAAACAGCGTTTCATGAACCAGCTGTTTAAGAAGTATTCTACGATGGCACAGGAGAAGGTATTTTCCGATACCTTCAGCACTACTGCCTTAGCCGTCTATGAATCCTTTGAATCGGCTGAGACGTTAGCAAACATGGACTTACATCAGCTCACGGAATTCATTATCGAAAAAGGGAAAAACCGTTTCCCTGACCCGGATTCCGTGGCGAAAGCCATCCAGAAAGCCGCCCGGAGCTCTTACCGTCTCCCAAAAACGGTAAACGACTCCGTCAATCAGGTGCTTTCCATATCCATAAGCTCTATGAGAGCTATGGAATCACAGATCAAAGCCTTTGATAAGGCGATTGCTGAACAGATGGCTCTGATTCCGAATACCCTGACATCTGTCAATGGGATCGGCCCTGTCTATTCAGCTGGTATTATTGCGGAAATCGGTGATATCAACCGTTTTCCCACTCAGGCCTCATTGGCCAAATACGCTGGCCTTGTGTGGTCACAGCATCAGTCCGGAGACTTTGAGGCGCAAAACACACGCCTGATTCATTCCGGCAACCGATACTTAAAGTACTACCTGTGTGAAGCTGCCCTGTCTCTTGTGAGATGCGACGCAGAGTACCGCAGCTTCTATCACCGCAAATATAAAGAGGTGAACAAGTACCAGCACAAACGTGCCCTCGCATTAACTGCCCGTAAATTGGTGCGGCTGGTCTTTCGACTGCTGAAAGACAACTGCCTGTATAGGGCACCGGAATCCAAATAGGTTTGGATTCACACGGTGAAGTCACGCCCGGCTAAAAATCGAAAATAGCGGGGCTTGGGAAAGTGCGCCCATTTTTAGGAAAAAACAGCAAAAATCTATTGATTTTTATTCATTTTTCTCTTGACATATCACCGCTGGACTATCCTGCTTTAAAGTCTTCCGTTTCTTCCTCAGAAAGTATACGCTGTTGTTCTCGTATATCCTCCTCTTCCATATCCCACTCTATATTCTTTCTTCTCTCTATCTCTATCAGGCTGTCTGCCATTTCCCTTTTATTTATCCTTATAGAGTTCATCAATCCCTGCGTCTCCTCGATCACCTCCAGAATTCTTCTGTCATTTGAACTGACGCATTCTCTCATCTCATCCAGAATAAGGTACTGTCTCTGCAATTCCTGTCTTTCTTCTTCCTCCTGCTCCTGAAATCTTTTCAACTGCCACCTTAAATCATCCCTATCTTCCTCAATCTTTTTCAACCGGCTTTTTAATTCTCTTTCCGTTTGACCTTTAACTTTACTTCCCATATTGTTCACTCTTTTCATTCAATACTGCCATCATCGCGTCAAATTCTTCAAAGGCATTCCCTAGTTTTCTGATGTTTGCCGCATCTTTATCCAGTACCTCACCCAGTTTTGAGTTGCAACTCTGAGCCATGGAAAAGGCATTTTTACCATTATTGTTTGCAGAAATTGTACTTATCCCATCCTGAGGGGAAAGCGGTTTTCCTGTAAAGTATCCTGCCGCGCTCGATACCTGAGAGGCTTCCGCCTCTGCTGCTGAACTGTTTACATTTATACTATCACTCATTTTATTCTTCCTCCTTCTTCCGCTGATCATCTAACCAAAGGTATTCTTACATAATGCCCCGAACCCTCACGCAGCAGGAATCCATCCGGTTTCTGTGGCACTTCGCTCTGCTTTACCGGGAACATCGTCAGGAATCCCTGTGAGCTCGTCAGCAGACCATTCCTCGGATTTTTCAGCAATTGCGTAAACTCATCAATCCCTTTCAGCTTATTTACATTGGCAGTTACGATGAACACGACTCCATACATGGATGCCCGCTTCATACGCCCTGCTACGATCGGCATATTGGTAGTGCCTGCAAGCTCAATAAAATCATCCAGTTCATCAATGATCACATATAACTCCTCCAGCTCTTCCATGATTTCAGGAAGAGGTCTACCCTCAGCCAGCTCCTGATCAATGAAATTCTGCCTTCTTTTTGTTTCTACGCTGATATCTTCGGCAAACTGCTCCAGCCCTTCTATTGTTGTAATATAATTGCCCTTCTCCTTAAAGTCATACATTCCTCTGCTCCGTGAATCAAACAGATAAATCCTTCCTTTGTCTTCAAGTTGTCCAAGGATTACTTTCAGCACATTTGTCTTGCCGCTTCCACTTTCTCCGAAGATCAGGAAAGGAGAGTTACTTTTTGTGATGCCACTTCTGACCACAGTCTCTTTGTCCAGCCCTATCGCAATCTCTGTCCCATCCCCTTCGTATTTCATAAAATCCTCTTCGTTCAGATCATCTGGCAGAATGGGGATATGCGGAGCCTCCTCTCCCGGATTTGCCTCTACGATCTTCCGCACATATTCCTGTATATTCTTCCCATAATCCGCATCCCCTTCAAAGTCTACCGGGGTATATAACTGCATGACACTGGTACTCTCGCCTGTTTTCACCAGGGCACGTCCTTTAATATCAGGCAGTG
>CALWFY010000023.1 GCA_944377775.1 uncultured Mediterraneibacter sp. | reverse complement strand
GGGCTTGGCCTCTCCATTGCAAAAAGCTTTACGGAAGCCTGTGGTGGAGACTTCCACGTGGAGACGGCTGGCGACAGCTTTACGGTGATCGTTGCGTTCCCGGAGGATGGGGAGAGATAGGCCGGAGAAAGAGAATTTTTCCGGGGGACAGTTTCTTTCCGCTTTTGTGAAAAAATGCCGGAGCAGCTTTTGGATTTTTCAAGCTGTTCCGGCATTTTCTATTCGTTAAGCTGTTCCGGCTTTCTCTGCTCATCAGGCTGTTTTGTCGGATTGTTTCCGCGGGCCTCAGAAGGCGGCTATGCTTCTGGTTTTACACCATAATTATTCTGACCTTACGCCGTAATCACGGTTCCAGCCTTTCCCTTAATCGCTTCCGCCACGAAATCCAGGGAGGTGATCAACACGCTTCCTTCCGGCACGGCCTCCAGATAGCTGACGGCCGCTTCAATCTTGGGCAGCATGGTTCCCGCCTCAAACTGCCCGTCCTGAATGTAGGCCTTTGCCTCCGCGACGGTCATGGAATGGATCGGGGATTCCGTTTCCTTCTGGTAATCCTTATAAACCTGCTTCACGCTGGTCAGGATGATAAGCTGGTCCGCCTTCAGATCGCATGCCAGCTTTCCGGCGATACAGTCCTTCTCAATGACGGCGGAGGCTCCCTTCAGAGCGTGCTCCTGGGGAATGACCGGAATGCCGCCTCCTCCGCAGGCGATGACCACCTGATCCGCGTCCGCCAGCGTGCGGATGGAATCGATTTCCAGAATGTCGATCGGCTTGGGAGCGGCCACGATTCTGCGAAAGCCTTTTCCGGGCTCTTCCACCACGTAATTTCCCTTTTTCTGCTCCGTCTCCGCGTCTTCCCTGGACATATACCGGCCGATGATCTTGGTGGGCTCATAGAAAGCCTCGTCGTAGGGATCCACCGTCACCTGCGTCAGAATCGTGCTGACCGGTTTGGTGATGCCGCGGCTTAACAGCTCCGCACGCAGGGAATTCTGGATATCGTATCCCACATAGCCCTGACTCATGGCGCTGCAGACGCACATGGGAGCGGGTGTATAATCGATATAAACCCTGCGCAGTTCCGTCATCGCCTTGTGGATCATGCTGACCTGCGGCCCGTTGCTGTGGGTGATGGTGAGCTGATAGCCGGCCTCCACCAGATCCGCAAGAGCCTTCGCGGTCACACGGACGGCGTCCTTCTGCTCCGTGGTTGTATATCCCAGCGCCTGATGCCCAAGAGAGACGACGGCCCGTTTCTTTGCAGTTTTTTTCTGCTGGTCTCTGCTTTCCGTATTTGTGCTCATATGCATTCCCTCGCTTTATATTGACATCTGTCTATGGTCGATTGATCTGCCCGAAAACATGGGGCCAAAAGCTGCACCTTCTGTGAAAAGCCTTCGGACAGGACTTTTTTATTATATCAAAAACGGGGAGGTTTGTATACCGAAAGAAAAAATACCACAAAATGAGAAAATAGAACACAAAAGCAAAAGCAGAAATATTTTTTGAATAAAATAAGACACAGAAACCGGAAATTGCTCCTTCTGTAAAAAAAAATCAGGTTCTATAATAAAAATACAAAATAATTCAGGTTATCCGGCCGGATAGATAAGGGAAAAATATGTGAATGGAAATTCACAGAAGGGAGAGGACATGAGAAGAAAGTGGAAAAAATGGACAGCGTTGTTAGCAGCAGGAATGATGATTTTAAGCGGATGCGGACAGGGAAGTACGGGGGAGCAGAACGCAGCAGGGGGGCAGAATGCAGCTGATGAAGCTGCATCAGATGTGAGTGCTTCCACAGAGGAAACTGAAGAAAAAGGGGATAATGGTGATAGTGCAAAGACAGTGATTAATTTTTATTATTGGGACGAAGCGCAGAAGGCGGGAATGGATGAGCTGGTTCGTCTTTTTGAGGAGTCTCAGGATGATATTATCGTGGAATCCACGATAGTTCCTTTTGGAGAATATTTTACGAAGCTGCAGACTGCGCTTCCTACGGGGACCGGGCCGGATGTGTTCTGGATGAATATTAGTGCACCTGATTATATTGAACCCGGACTGCTCCTTGATATAACGGACAAAATAGAGGAGGCGGGAATTGATATGAGTAAATTCCCGGAGGCAGTAACGGGAATGTATGAGGTGGAAGGCCGGATTTATGGAATCCCCAAGGATTATGATGGAACGGCTGTCTATTATAATAAGGCGATTTTTGACGAAATGGGAGTGGAATATCCAAAGGCGGACTGGACGTGGGAGGATATGCTTGCTACCGCGCAGGCATTGACCAATGAAACACATTATGGAATCGTTGCCAATCCGGACGGAAACTCCGGTTATCAGAATTATGTATTCCAGAACGGCGGAAATCTGATGGATGAAAATAAGATGCCTACAGTGAATTCTGAACCGGTTGTGGAAGCCATTCAGTTTCTGCATGATTTGATGTACAAATATAAGGTTTCTCCTACCGGAGCAGAACAGCTTGAATTTGGTTATTCCGATATGTTTATTTCCGGACAGACTGCCATGATAACGGACGGTTCCTGGAATGTAAATAAGTATTATGAGGCAATGGGAGATGATTTCCAGATTGCGGAGCTTCCCCAGAATGTGCAGAAAGGGGCTACAACCCATGGCGTTGCCTATGTAATCGCGGCAAACAGCAGCAATACGGACGCAGCGTGGGAGTTTGTAAAATTTGCGGCAACCAAGGAAGCACAGGAAGCAACGGCAAAATCTGCAATTCCGGCATATGAAGGGGCTGCAGAGGTATGGAAAACACTGTATCCGAATCAGGATGTGCAGATTCTGCTGGACAGTGTAGATTATGCGTCGCCCAATCCCAGATATGCCAAAAACAGCACGGAAGCAGCCCAGATTTTAACGGATACGATTTCTGCCATCTGGCTGGATGAAAATGCAGATATCCAGGCGATGCTGGATGAAGCACAGGAAAAAATGCTGGAAGTTATTAACGAGGAATAGAGCAGGAAGGAGGATATCCGGCGGAAAGCGCCGGATATCCCTGATAAAGGGGAATTTCTATGGAACAAAAGAAAAAATTTGTTTTCCGAAAAGAGTGGAAATGGGCGTACGTGTTTATTGCGCCAATGGTATTGGGAACATTAATATTTGGAATTATTCCCATCTTTTTTTCCATAGGTCTGTCTTTGACAAATTGGGACGGATTGGGAGAAATAACGTTTACCGGTCTGGATAATTTCAAAAAAATTTTTACGGATGATAAACTGCAGTATGAGATCAGAAATACGCTGGTGTATACTTTTACAACTGTCCCGATTACGCTCTTCATTTCTCTTGGCGTATCCAGCCTCCTGAATAAAGGGTTGAAGCTTACCGGTATGTTCCGTGTCATCTACTTCCTTCCCAATGTGGTTATGCCGGTAGCTGTAGCTATGGTATGGAGATGGCTACTGAATTCAAAGGTCGGTATTGTCAATATTTTTTTGAAAGCAATTGGACTTCCTGCACCAAACTGGATTTCAGATCCTGATTTCATCCTTCCGTCTTTGATTATGATCAGTGTATGGAGTGGAATCGGATACAATGCTATTATTCTCCTGGCGGGATTGCAGGGCATTTCGCCGGAATTGTATGAGGCAGCCAAACTGGATGGTGCGAATGGAAGGCAGATTTTCTGGAGAATGACGGTTCCTCTGCTGACACCTTCTCTGTTTTTCCTGAGCACAATGAACATCATGAATGGAATGAGAGTCTTTGACATTGTGTATACCTTCATTGGAAAAGCAGACCAGGGAGGACCGATTGTGGACGCTTCAAGAACGCTGGTATTTGGAATTTATGAAAGGGCATTTTCCTTTATGAATATGGGAGAAGCTTCTGCGGAGGCGGTAATCCTGTTCATAATGATTATGATAGTTACTGTCGTCCAGTTTAAATTTCAGGATAAGTGGGTCTTTTATGAATAGGAGGCAGAGATGGGAAAAAGAGGACACAGGCTGAGAAGTGGAATAATTTCATATGGATTTTTGATTCTTGGGTCAGTGGTCATGCTTGTCCCGTTTATCTGGATGATTCTGACCTCCTTTAAAACCTATGCGGAAGCGGTGAAAATTCCGGTAGTATGGTTCCCGGCAGAGTGGAATCTGGATAATTACCGGGATGTTCTGCTCCGTCTGGATTTTCTTCAATATTATAAAAATACGATTATTGTTACGTTGCTGGTTACGACAATTATGCTGTTTATCGGCTCGTTGTCTGCATTCGCATTTGCCCGCATGAGTTTTCCATTTAAGAATGTCCTTTTTTATCTGCTGCTGTCCGTCTTTATGGTTCCGGCACAGATGACAATGATTCCCAAATATCTGATTATCAGCAGGCTGGGATGGGTGGATACGATATGGGCACTGGTGATTCCGAATATCTTTAGCGTATATACCATGTTTATGCTCAGACAGTTTTTCGCGGCATTGCCCAGAGAACTGGAGGATGCTGGGAAAATAGACGGATGCTCCTGGTTTCGATTGTATTGGAATATTGAACTTCCATTGTGTAAGTCGTCGATTGTTGCGATTACCGTGCTGAATGTGCTGTGGTGCTGGAATGACCTGCTGTGGCCTTTGATCGCGACAAGCTCTGATAAAATGAGGGTACTTTCCGTTGCCATGGCGACGCTGCAGGGGCAGCATGGGACGGAATATCATCTTCTGATGGCGGCAGGTGTAATGGCAACCGTTCCGATGGTTATTATGTATATGATTGGACAAAAGTATTTCATTACGGGAATTGCGTTCAGCGGAGTGAAGGGATAAGGGAAAAAGATACTGCCTGCGACGGCGGAAGGGAGAAAATATATGCGTATTGATGCACATGTACATATGGGAATGATGGGAGAAAAGCCCGACAGAGAAGAATTTTTGAAGCGGCTGAAGGAAGCGGGAATGGATGGCGCTGCCGTCTTTTCTCCATCTCCATCGGGAAATGAGAAGGACTACCGGAAAAGGCTTGAAAGAGTGATCGGGTTTACCAAAGGAGAAGAGTTGCTGTTTCCGTTCTTTTTCCTTGATCCGACGCAGGAAGATGCCCATTCTCAGATGGAGGACGCGCTGGAGGCGGGAGTAAAGGGATTTAAAATCATCTGTACACACTTTTATCCGTCTGACCCGAAAGTGCTGGAGGCCTGTCGGTGGGCAGCAGAAAAAGGCGTTCCGGTCATGTTTCATTCCGGAATTTTGTACGATGGAATCAATGTATCAGGAAAGTATAACCGGCCATGTGAGTTTGAAGCGCTGCTTTCAGTGGAAAAGCTCCGTTTTTCCATGGCACATGTTTCCTGGCCATGGACAGATGAATGCATTGCCGTTTACGGAAAATTTGACAGCTACAAAAAAAGAGAGCCCTCAGGAAAGGCTGCCAGCCTGTATTTGGATTTGACGCCGGGAACGCCGTTTACTTACCGGGAAGGAATGCTTACACATCTTCTGGGAAACGATTTTCAGGTTGAGGATACCATGTTCTGGGGGAGCGATAATTCGGTAGAGAATTACCGCCCGGATTATGTGAAAAAATGGGTGGAAAAGGACTGTGAGATTTATCACAGGCTGGGTTTATCTGAAGAGGCTGTGAATAAAGTATACAGCGGCAATTATCTTCAGTTTTTAAAAGGATGAGCAGACAGACAAAGGCTGGTTCATATGTGGATCAGCCTTTGTCTGAGAGAAGAGATGGATATGGGGCATCGTGGGGCTGATCTCTGACGGCAGAAGGGGTAAGGCCGGTGATTTTTTTAAATGTTTTGGTAAAATGATGGTAATCGCTGAAGCCGACTGCGTCCGCGATTTCATAGGTTTTCATGGATGTGGTGGATAACAGCCAGACAGCGGCATGAATGCGGGTTTTGTTCAGATAGTTGACAAAGGTCTCTCCTGTCTGATCCTTAAACAGTTTGCAGAAATAATTGATGGACAGATGAGCACGTTCTGCCATCATTTCCAGGGATAGTTTTTCTGAATAATGCTGGCCGATATAATCCAGAGTTTCCTGAAGCAGACGGGCATGAAAACTTCCGGTATTCCCGTTCAGGTGAGCGAAGAGCGTCATCAGAATCTGTAGAAACAGGGAGACAGCTTCGTCCATGGAGGGCTGATGGTAGATATCTGAAATCAGGTGATAGTTGGACAGAAGAAGCTGTTCCAGAATGATTCTGTTACGGTAAATGCGCATACTGTCTGTGATAATCGAGGTGAGAAGATGGCAGAAGTCCTCTCTGTTGAAAAATCCCTGTGCGCGGATATTCTGCGCGATCTGATGAATCAGGGTGGAAATTATGTCAATATCATACTGTAGAACGGCTTCCTTTATTGCGCCAATTTCCGGCTGATAAATTTCTGCAAATTCATAGTTTTTTTCCATTCTGCTATCAAATATCATGAGAAGAGGAAGGCTGCCGTTCAGAGGTTGAAAATAGTTTGCTTCAGAAGCCAGACAGGCATGGCGAAGGCTCTGTGGAAGTTCTGACAGGGCATAGTGAAGACAGTCTGCCCCCATCCAGGTACAGATTTCGGTTATGTTCTGAAGCTTTCCATACAACAGGCGAAGCTGATGGGTACCGACCGGTTCCGGATGCGGAAGCTTTGAGAACAGAAGGCAGAGAAGGCTTCTGTCCTTTCGCAGAAAGAAACACTGAAAGGCAGAGAAGAAACCGGATATCAGTGCCCGGCAGGAATCCAGAATCGCAGAAGCTTTTTCGCTGTCCAGCTCCCTGCTTTTCAGGCTGATATGGAGGGGGAAGAAAGGAAAGGAACTGATTTCCGGTTCCAGCATTCGAAAACGCTCAGGACCTGACATATCCTTATTTTCCAGAATCAGCTGAAGCGCATTTTGAACTTCCTTTTCGTGCTGGCGGGCCTGATCGGCCTGCATGAAATAACCAAGCTTTTCCTCTGCTTCCAGAAGAACTTTTTCAATATCTTCCTTTTCCATCAGCGGTTTGAAAAGATAGTCCATTGCGCCGAGCTTCATGGCTTCACGGACATAATCATATTCGTTAAAGCAGCTCAGGACAATGAAGCACTGTCCGGAATGGGGCTGGCAGTTTTTCAGAAGTTCAATGCCATCCATACCGGGCATTTTAATGTCCAGAAAAATGATGTCCGGGTTCTGGGCCTGGATAATGGAAAGCGCTTCCCGTCCGTTAGAGGCTTCTCCAATAATTTCACATCCATATTCTGACCAGCTGATACCGGCTCTTAATCCCATCCGAAAAATGGGTTCGTCGTCTACAATTAGAATTCTGAGCATATGTTCCTCCTGCTTTGCTGCTACAGGCAGCATTCCAAACCTGAAAGAACGGAATCAGCCGTTCTTTGGCACGAACCAGCGGTTTATTCCGGCCTTATGTATCATTTGAAAAGACAAATGGAATTTCAAAATCAATCCGTGTTCCTTCATTGATGCGGCTTTGTATTCGCAGGCCGGCCTCTTTTCCAAAGTGACGGCAGAGCCGTTCATTAACATTGGAAAGACCAAGACCGCGGAAAGCAGGGGTGTAACCTCCTTTCGGAAACTCCATCCCGACTCCGTTATCATAGATGGTAAAATGAATTTTGTCCGCATCCGGCTGGATGGAAACGTATAACTGTCCGATATCTTCCATGGGGATCAGCCCGTGAAAAATAGCATTTTCGATCAGTGGCTGGAGAATAAATTTAATGGTATAACAGGAAAGAAGCTGAGAAGAAATCTGATAGTCTACCGTAAATTTATCTCCATACTGATATTGAATCAGCTCTACATAGCTTTTGGCATGCTCCACCTCTTTTTCAATTGTTACGAATTCAGCCGTTTTCTGACCACTGAATTCCAGGAGGCGGATCAGAGACAGAACCATTTTGCTGATGATCTGTTCATTGTGCATAACCGCTCTCCAACGAATGACATTCAGTGTATTATAAAGAAAATGCGGGTTAATCTGCGCCTGCAGCATTTTCAGCTCAGCTTCTCGTTTTTCCTCCTCTTCTTTTCGGATATCGGTCAGGAGCCTGCGGATATGTGCCAGCATATTATTAAAGCCATTGGACAGAACACTGATTTCTTCATAGCCGCGAAGCGGAGGAAGCGTTATGTCAAGCCGGTTATCCTCCACCTGCTTCATTGCTGAGGCAAGCTGGAAAACCGGACGCGTAATAAGCCTGGATATCATCCAGGCACAGAAGATGAGACCGGCCAGAACAAGAAGCGTGATCATGGTGACCTGATGGGAAGCAGCCCGGGTAGAAGAAAGAAGCGTTGCCGTATCGACGGCGATGGCAAGGTACCAGTCAGTAGTTGCCATTCGGCTGACAGTAACGATATAAGGTTTTCCTTCATAACGAAAGTCGAACGAGGAGCTCCCGGAGGAAATTCTTTCAAATAATCTGCGATCCTCATCGGATGAAATAAAAGGATGGTTCTCATCAGGATGAAAGATCGGGTTTCCATTGGAATCAAAAATAAAAACCCGGTTACTGTTTCCTTCTATCGCAGGCTGGAGAAAAGAAGCAATGGAGGAATGAGAAATTTCAACCAAAAGACTGCTCGGCTGTTGGACGCCGCTTCCGGCCGACAGACGCCGGATCCATCCGATGACATGGGTGCCTCGCCGTTCAATATAGTCATTTACATATACCGGCGAAAAAAATTCTTTTTTGCCATATTCCAGAAAATGCTGATACCAGTCCTGTTGGCGGAACTTCCCAAAATCAATGGCGGAATTCACGGAACATACCTGGTAGTAAGGGCCGATATAGGAGACTGAACTGATCATACTGTTATTTTCCCGAATCTGCACCAGAGAATCCTTCAGAACAGATTCATTATGCATCCGGACTGCTTCGGAAACTGGGGCAATGTTTAAGACCTCTTGAAGGTGGCTGTCAAAAATGAAAGGATAAGTATTTACGTTAATGGTATTCAGAGCATTTTCAAGTCTTATGTTCAACTGGTTCAGAAGGCTGATGGAACTGTCCAATTCATTCTGATAAACGATACTGCGCGTATTATGATACCACAGTTGATTGACAAAAAAGAGTGGAACCAGCCCAAGCAGAGCAAAGGCAGTCAGTAGTCTGGCAAAGAGAGTGTGAAAATTAGGTTTTTTCATAGCAATCACCCGAGAAAAATAACAAATATATTGTAATTATTTTCTCATAAACAATTGAAAAAAGCAAGAAAGAGGAAAATTTACTATAAACTGCATCATCGTCATAAGCAGGGCGTATCCGACATGAGTGCCACAGTATCTGTCCGGGAATATATTCCCCTCCATGGAAGCTGTCCGGTTTTTGACAGAACGCAACAGGCCGAAGACATGATTGAAATACATTTTCTCTCCCAAGATTCCGAAGATGCAGAGATGGAGTCCCCAAAAAAGAACCTTGAGCTGCCACTCCGGATAGAGACGGATCAGAAAGAGTGCGGCCAGATTGAGGAGAAAGCTGTAGAGGGCTTCCAGTCCAAGGAGTATGAACGCATTTTTCCACATGCCGCGGTATGCAGCCCATACGGCGCCGAAAAAACCGGCAGCGTAATTGATGCTCCTCTGTTCGGCGGCCAGTTTTCTGAATTTACGGTCATACCTGCCGCACCACTCCTGGACGATGCTGTGAATATCTTCCAGAGGAAAGTCGAGAATATATTCACGGTATTCATCCGGATTTTCTAAAATATTTTCCATTTTTTCCTCCATGCCGAAGCGTTGCTGAGGCCCGCGCGCCGAACCTCCAGTTCGGCGTCTGCGCCAGAATAGAAATCCCAGTATGGGATTTCTATTCCAAGGATTTGCGACGCTTTGGCGCAAATCCTGATTGAAAAAGGCGCTATCGAGCGCATTTTTCAATCTTTTCACTCCTGAAGATTTTCTGCTTCCACATCCAGCATGACCCCGCGGTTTAAGGACCTGTAGGATGAGGGCGTGCACCCGTTTTTCTCCCGGAAAAGGCGGTTAAAGGTGGAGAGGCTGCCCCAGCCGGAGCGCATGGC
>CALWFY010000022.1 GCA_944377775.1 uncultured Mediterraneibacter sp. | reverse complement strand
CGGATGATGACAAGAAGAACAGATGTGGAGATTGACAGAGAGTTTCTGAAAACACGGGTGAAAGATGCCTGGGAGTATAGGAAAAAGACTGTGGATACCAGCAGCTGCAGGATTATTTTTGGAGAGGCAGATTTTCTTCCCGGCCTTGTGGTGGACAAGTTTTCTCAGGTATTGGTGGTCCAGTCTCTTGCCCTTGGCATTGACCGGATGAAGGAGACCATTGTAGAAGTCCTAAAAGAAGTACTGGCAGAAGACGGAATACAGATTCAGGGAGTTTACGAGCGGAGCGATGCCAAGGTCAGGGCCCAGGAAGGGATGGAACGTGTAAAGGGATTTATTGGAGAGCCTTTCGATACTCTGGTGGAGATCGAGGAAAACGGAGTAAAATATCAGGAGGATGTTAAAGATGGCCAGAAAACCGGATTTTTCCTGGACCAGAAATATAACCGTCTGGCAATCCAGAAGCTCTGCAAAGGCGCCAGAGTCCTGGACTGCTTTACCCATACGGGCTCCTTTGCCCTGAATGCAGGAATTGCCGGAGCTGCGGAAGTCACAGGAGTAGATGCCTCTGAACTGGCAGTTCATCAGGCGGGAGAAAATGCAAAGCTCAATGGATTGGAAGACAGGGTGAAATTTATCTGTGAAGATGTTTTTGAGCTTCTTCCTGAGCTGGAGAAAAAGGGAGAGAAATATGATGTGGTGATCCTGGACCCTCCGGCCTTTACCAAGTCCAGAAACTCTATTAAGAATGCAGTGAGGGGCTACCGGGAAATTAATCTGCGGGCTATGAAGCTGGTGAAGGACAGAGGATTTCTGGCTACTTGCTCCTGCTCTCATTTTATGGACTATGAGCTGTTTACCCAGACCATCGGCCAGGTAGCCAGAAATGCCCATAAGCGTCTGCGCCAGGTAGAGTTCAGGACCCAGGCGGCAGATCATCCCATATTGTGGGGAGCGGGGGATTCTTACTATTTGAAGTTTTATATTTTTCAGGTGTGTGAGGAATAGTAGAAGGAATTTTGAAGAAGTGGTAATAGTCTGGAAGTGTGGAAGATATATGATACGAAAAAGCGATAGGTAGAAACCTGTCGCTTTTTCTACGAGATAAATATCTAAAAACATTTTTCAACTCACAGGCAAAATACCTGACATTAAAAATTTATCATATCGAAAAAAAGATTGCAAGAGGAATATCTAATAATATAAATATAGATTTATGTTTTTAGAGATTTAAATTGACTTGGGCGGGGCGGAGTGATATAATCGGTAATAGAAAAACAAGTCCGAATGGATGGCCGTCCATTCGAACTTGGGAAAGCTATTTCAAATCAAGATTAGATAAGAAATAACTCGCATTACAATTCTATCTTATCTTATCTTGTCTTGATTTGTCAAGCTTTCAAAATTTTCCATTGAGTTTTTTAACTCACTAACCCTACCAATTTTTATTCAAATCTAAGGAGGAATTTATAATGAAAGCGACGAAAATTAAAATGAAATCAGGATGCAGAGAATCTAGCAATCTTTGTGAAATCGATGCAATCTATCTGGAGGAGATGGGAATGTTTTACAAAAAGGAAGCGATCTATGACTATCTTTTAGCATATCCTAAATCAATTTGCGTAAACATTTATCCATATCCGGCGCTTCAGCCAGTCATTAGTCCGCTGGGGGAGAAGTATGTCCGTTCTAAGCCGGATTTTACTCAGCAAGATAATCTTCTTAACCTTCCACGTTGCTAAATAGAACCTAATAATATATGTTTTCCAGCTGTCTTTGACTATATTCTTGTACCAGATTTTATAATGTGGTAAAATTATTTAAAGTGCACAAAAAACATGGGGTAATATCATATAAATTCAAAGAAATAACGAAAAATGTAAAAAGAGGTGATTAATATAGATAATGATGAAAGAAGAGATCCTGTCTTTTTGCAAGACGATCCATTCTTTGCACATGTGGTTCCGGAAAATGGAACCACACAAAGTGTGACAGAACATCTCGCAGGAACAAAGGAACTTGCTGAAAAGAACTGTCCTTTGAAAATTCTGAAAAGCATAGTCATATTGGAAGCGCTGCTTCATGACGCCGGAAAGGTGTGTGACGAGTTTTTTTCGTATATGAATGACATTCTGAAAAATGGAGAAAAGGCAAAAAAACGAAATGTAGATCACACATCTGCCGGCGGTAGGATCCTTGAAAACCTGATAGATCAAGGGCCATTTTTTGAATTTATTAGTATGGCTGTCTATTCTCATCATGGTCTGCAGGATGGCATTGATATGGAAACGGGTGCTACGCTTTTTGAAAAAAGACAAGAGAGAAAAATTGAGTTTGAGACCATACAACAGAGATATTTTCAGATTATTGACAAAAATCTACTGAAACAATATCTTGTTGCGGCACATAAGGATTTAATGAAAATCTGCAAACAGATCAAGGAGTTTGTGTGCAGCACAGGAGAAAAAAACTGTGGAAGCAAAGAATTTTATCTGGGAATGTTTGAAAGGCTGGCTTTATCTGTTTTGATTGACAGCGACTGGACGGATACAGCGTGCTTTAGTCAGGGAGAAGCTCATCCGGAACGGATTACAGAGGAAAAAACACAGGATATCTGGCAGGAGTCAATCCAGCATTTTGAGGACTATATGAAGTATTTGAATGCCAATGGAAAGATAAGTCCCCTGAATGTATACCGTAACGAGATATCTGATCTTTGTTTTAAGGCTGCAGAAGAAAAGCACAATTTGTACCGTTTGACTGTACCTACCGGAGCTGGAAAGACATTCAGTAGTCTCCGGTTTGCTCTTTGTCATGCACAGAAGTATCATAAAAAACACATTATTTATGTGGCGCCCTATAATTCTATATTAGAACAAAATGCAGAAGATATCAGGAAGGCAGTGGGAAATGAAGAGTTTGTACTGGAACATCACTGTAATATCTTCTACGAAGATGAGAATAAGGAAATGGTCTATAAGAAACTGACGGAAAGATGGGACTCACCTTTTATTGTAACCACCGCAGTCCAGATGTTAAATACATTGTTTTCCGGACAAAAGAGTAGTATTCGCAGAATGTACAATCTATGCAACAGTGTGATCATTTTTGACGAGGTGCAGGCATTTCCAGTGAAAGGAACAGAGTTATTTAATTTGGCAGTGAATTTTCTGACTGTATTCTGTAACACAACAGTTGTTTTATGTTCGGCGACCCAGCCGTCTCTGGCGGCTCTGAGGGAGAATAATCTGTTTGGCTGTGTTGAGATGACAGGTCCGTCCGGAAAATATGCGGATGTATTTAAACGAGTGGAAATTGAGGATAAGACAGATTTGGTAAAGGGAGGTATGCAGCCGGAAGATATCAGTGAATTTGCATTGAAAGCTTTTCGGGAATATGGATCTGTGCTGATTATCGTAAATACAAGAAAATGTGCCAAAATGGTTTATGAAGAATTAAAGAAGTCCTGCGATGAGGAATGTGAATTATACCATTTGAGTACAAATATGTGTCCGAAAAACAGAAAAGATGAACTGGATGCAATTAAACATGATCTTGATCCTCAAAGTAAAAAGCATGTTATCTGTGTCAGTACCCAGCTTATTGAAGCCGGAGTAAATGTATCTTTCGGGTGTGTGATCCGTTCTCTTGCGGGTCTGGACAGCATCGTTCAGGCAGCGGGCCGCTGCAACCGACATAAAGAGCTGGAAATAGGTAAAGTTTACATTATCAAAATGGCGCAGGATGTAGAAAGGCTTGATAGGCTTTATGATATCAAGCGGGCGCAAAAAGCAGCTGAGAAGTTTTTATATTATTTTAAGAAAAATCCAGAA
>CALWFY010000021.1 GCA_944377775.1 uncultured Mediterraneibacter sp. | reverse complement strand
GATAAACAGTTTCACAGAAATGCATCCGAATGCAACCGCCTCGGGATTCCCATCGGGGCTTACTGGTTCTGTTACGCAGCCAGTCCCCAGGCTGCTATCCGGGAGGCCGACGCCTGCATTAACACTATATCCGGTTATCAGCTGGACTATCCGGTCTGTTATGATATTGAACAGGCGTCTGCTGCTTATGCGGCAGGGGAAGGTGTAACCATGACCTCTTCTCTTGCAGGACAGCTCGTGCAGAATTTCTGTAACCGCATTGAAGAAAAGGGCTGGTATGCCATGTTTTATACAAACCGTAATTTCCTCGACACCTGCCTGAACAGTAATCTGGCAAAACGGTATGCGTTCTGGTATGCACGGTACGACGGTCCGCCTGACGGAACGGACTGCGGCATGTGGCAGTATACAAACGAAGGCAGTGTCCCGGGAGTCAGCGGCAATGTGGATTTGGATCAGGCATATATTGACTATCCGGCTGCTGTCAGAGCCGCCGGGCTTAATCATCTGCCCGGCAGCGCTCCCGCACCATCGCCCAATTACATCACCTATGTCATACAGCCAGGCGATACATTAAGAAGTATAGCTCTCAAATACGGAACCAGCGTCAGCGTACTCACTTCCCTGAACGGAATAGCTGATCCGGAGGAGATTTATAGGGGAAATACAATGAAAGTTCCAGAAATTTAATACAACATACAAGATTGCTTTTCTAACACAGCAAATTAATAATTTCATAAGTTTTTTTCTATTTCTTTAAGACTTTAATCATACTTTGGACACATTTACTGTCTATACTATGAAACAGATAGTTGATAAAACAACTATCTCCCCCCTCATAAAGTATAGGCATCCCGGGGGACCGGGATGTCGCACTTTACTCTCATTCCTTTAGATAACTTATAAAACACGAAACCCGTTATCCCTTGTGGTTAGCGGGTTTTCGCTGTTCTTTGCTTCTTGCAAAATCCACTTCGGTCAAATCTTGGTCAAATATTTTTCTAAAGAAATGTTGCACCTTTTCTATTCTCTTTCTTATTCTTGTTCTGATTATACAATTTCCTCATATAAATTCTGTAATTTATCCATTTCCGACTTTGCTTTATCGTCTGTGACGTGCGTATACAAATCCAGTGTGATTGCTATGGAATAATGTCCGAGGAATCCTTGTACTACTTTTGCATCAATCCCGGCTTCAAAACAACGAGTTGCAAAAGTATGACGAAGTGCATGTGGATAAAAATGTGGAATCGGTATAAACTCTGTCTTGTTTTTCTCTGACTGCTTTTCCCGTTCCTTGTTTATAGATTTTTCTATCCAGTCCAATGTCACTTGAAAGGTGTGTTCTGTAATCGGTTTCCCGTTCTTTCCAACAAATACAAGATTTTCAAATCCCTCTAACGGTTGCCATTCACTGGCTGACAACTGCATTTCTTTCAACTGAACCCGCTGACGTTTTAAAGCCCTATATACACTGTCCTGCATGGGAATCGTCCGTATACTGTTCTTCGTCTTTGGTGTCTGGTACTTGAATACATACTTTTTTGTTTCCTTATCTTTGATATGCACCAGTGTCTTATTCACAGAAATTTCCCGTTTCCGAAAGTCCACATCATCCCATGTAAGCCCAAGCATTTCTCCGCCACGCATTCCCGTTCCAAGTGCTACCTGTATGAGATTCTCGTGTATTCTCCCCTTTGCGTGTTCCAATACTTCCCGTTGTTCTTCCACAGTCAGTACCCGTATGGGTTTTGTCTTTGTTTTTGGGACTTCCACCCCTGCACATGGATTGAATGTAAGAATCCTGTTATGTAGCGCATATTTGAACATAGCATTAAGGATATTATATACATCTCGAATGGTCTTTGTACTGTAATCATCATCCGCCATCTTCTGAAGCAGACGCTCTAAAATAATTGGGTTGAAATCTGATACGCGCTGTTTTCCTATCTGCTTCTTCATATACCGAGTATAAAAATCGTCATATCGCACTCGTGTACTTTCTTTGATAGTACGCTTCTTATGGGTATTCAGCCAGATATCAAACCATGTATCAAGGGTGATATTATCGCCCTTTCCTTTCAGCCCATGCTTGACTTCATAACGCAAATCTTCCATTTCTTGAACTAACTTTTTTAAGTCCGCATTATCTTTTGTATACGTTTCTCCTTTGTAATAAAACCGCCCTCTGTAAATTCCGCTTTTCCTCTGCATAATTCCCGGCGGTAATGGATTTCCTTTTAAGTCCTTGCCCAATCTGCACGCTCCCTTCCGTGCAAGGACTATCAGAACTGGTCTGACAGTATTATATGCTTATCTGTGTTTATACTGCAATTACTTCATATTTATTTTTCAGATTATGCCCCTCGTTTTTCTTCAAAAACTGGTCTAAAACCTCAGAACGTATAAGAATCTTATTTCCAATCCTTATGACCGGAATCTTCTGCCATGCTATCAGCTTTCGCAGATTGTTTCTTCCAATCCCCGTATACTCTGACGCTTCATTCACCGTAAGGGCTGTCTTTGTCTGTATCATGTTCTGTGTATGTTCTGTCAAAAATTCTCCTTTCTTCTTTCCTCAAAAGGAAAGATTTTTTATAGTCCTCATATATCCGTTGCTGTTCTTCGTTCATCTGCCCCCGTTCTACTAACTGCCGGATATAATCTCTGTTATCCAGTTTCCCGATTTTATCCATCAGTTTTAAAGAGGGAGAAACTGCTACGCTCAGCCACCGCCATATCCGTTCCAGTGTTTTCTTCTCTGGATTCATAGTCAGCTTTATCTTCCCCACACCCTGCATGAGTTCTTCCCATGGCGGATAAATAGGATAAAGCCGTTTCCTTGTAATCATACTATTTTCCGGCTTCTGCAAAAAACGTACTTTCTCATTTAATATGGACAATGCGACCTGTGCCACATCCCTGTGATTTATAAGTTCCTCCGCCAGTCTAACTGCCTTTTTCTGCCGGAACCGGAGTTCGTATCTGTTCCAGTCCGGGTTGAGTTCCTTTCCGAATTTCTCTGCCTGTTCATATCCTTTTTCGTAAAACACAATCCGAAAATCACTATTTTTACTGCCAAGATAGAGCGTTTTCCCCTGTGCTTCAATCTCATCCTCTTTCAGCTTGTCCGAACGGCTCTCTGCTGTATCACGCAACTGGCTGGATATCAACCCCTCGTTTTTCAACCGAATCAATTCTGCAATAGACAGATATGGTTTTCTATCGTCGATCGCCAAATCTATCCGAGGAAAATTTACCGGGTATCTGCAAACCCTTTCCAGAAAGTCAAACCATGTTTCACTGTTCATCACAAGGAAATTTTCATAATTTCTGCATCCCGAACCACTCATCAATATCTGGAATCCCTCATACTGTGCATTTCCAGTAGGTTTCAGAATCTTGATATTGTCAAATCCTGCCACCAGTTCATGTCCCGCGATTCCTTTCTCTTTACAATGGGATTCCATAAAAATGAATGGAATCCGTAAAATATCTTTTATAATCGTGAATACATCTACCTCTTTGACAGTAATCTGACACCAATCGATCAGTGCAGATAGTTCTTTTTTCTGACGAGTTACCCCCCTGTTAGTATAGGGGGGTTCTGAAATTTTCATTGTTTCCGTTACTATCATCCCTGCCTTTCATGGTCTGCCGTGGCTTTCGCCACGTTCCCGGAACCTCCCCTGCTCCCTTTGCTCCTTTCACGCTGTACGGAGCATTCCGCAGAGTAATTCCGGGAACAATCTTTACACGTTTCCTTTTCCAACAACAGCACGGATACCTTTACAGGTGATTCTGTCCACCAATACTGCAAAATTCCCCCTCTGCACATAAGGATCATATACAGCATTTTCCAGTTCCACCACTGCATACGGCTCAATCTTTGGTAGTTCTTTTGTTTCAAGCCGAATGTCCACGCTATTCCCTAACTTTGCACTTCCAAGGTGAAGTTTTAAAGCTTCCACTTCATCCGTTCTTTTCTGGTTTCCCTTGTCGTACCTGTAACAGTAGTCAGCACCCATATATCGTAGTTCTCCAAAAACATCCTTGACTTGTTCTTTTGTTAAATTGATTAACATCAAATTCCACCTTTCTCCCCGTTTTGCCGTTAGGTCAGCATCTAATAAGTAATTAGATAATAAGTCATCCCATGAGATTTTATCTAAAAACGCGTTTTAACATGATTTATTATTATTTATACACTTAATAATCATGTTTTTTATATAATACCCTATCGGTTTTGCCGCGTCAACCCTTTATTTCAAAAAAACTTGACAAATATGTGTTATATTTATATAATATACAAAAATAATTTGAGGTGATTATTGTGATAGAAAATTTTGGTAAGAATGTAGCTCGCTTAAGGAAACAAAAAAATATGACTCAGTCCGATTTAGCCAAAGCCATTGGAGTAAATAAGCAGACCATATCCAATATAGAAAAAGGTGACGGTTA
>CALWFY010000020.1 GCA_944377775.1 uncultured Mediterraneibacter sp. | reverse complement strand
CCGCATATGCGCCAAGAAGTGCAGCAAACGGCTGGCTCCATCTCTTCGGGTCCTCGCTCATTCTCCTGAAATACTCCTGGAAAGTAAAGCGGATTTTCCTGTAGTCTCCTCCTGCTGCAACAATCTTTGCCACGGATTCAACCACTGCATACACTGCTCCGTGATAAGGACTCCAGCTGGACAGATACGGATCAAACCCATAACTCATCATGGAGACACTGTCCGTCTTTCCTGTCATAACAGGCACTTTTGCCACCATCGCCTGCGTCTCTGTCCGCTGATACTTTCCGCCGTGAGGCATAAACACTGAACCCGCGCCAATGGACCCGTCGAACATTTCCACAAGCCCTTTCTGAGAGCAGACATTCAGATCGCCCAGTGTATCCAGCCATGCAGCCTTTACGTCTTTGATCTCTTTTTTCCTGAACAGGCTGTCTGCGCGGTCCGGCATCTCCACCTCCACGCCAGTCTCCTGGTGTGCGCCATTGGTATCAAGGAATGCCCTGGAAAGGTTCACGATCTCTTTTCCTCTCCAGATAAGCACAAGCCTGGGGTCTTCTGTCACCACGGCAACTTCCGTTGCCTCCAGGTTCTCCTCCTTTGCGTAAGCCATAAACTCTGCCACATCTTTCGGATCCACTACAACAGCCATCCGCTCCTGTGATTCAGATATTGCGATCTCTGTTCCATCCAGTCCGGCATATTTTTTCGGCACTTTATCCAGCTCCACTCTCAGACCGTCAGCCAGCTCTCCAATGGCAACAGACACACCACCGGCGCCGAAATCATTACATTTCTTGATAAGGCGGCTCACTTCTTCCCGGCGGAACAGCCTCTGTATCTTACGCTCTGTCGGAGGATTGCCTTTCTGAACTTCTGCCCCGCATGTTTCAATGGATTCTTCTGTGTGTACTTTAGAGGAACCGGTTGCTCCGCCGCAGCCGTCCCTTCCGGTTTTACCGCCCAGCAGAATAATGATATCCCCCGGATCAGAGGTTTCTCTGATAACTGCTCTTCTTGGCGCAGCGCCCAGCACCGCACCGATCTCCATACGCTTTGCCACATAATCCGAATGGTATATTTCTTTGACAAGCCCTGTTGCAAGTCCAATCTGGTTTCCATAAGAGCTGTACCCCTGTGCTGCTCCCCGGACCAGCTTCTTCTGTGGAAGTTTTCCTTTGAGCGTCTCTTTCACAGACACGGTCGGGTCTGCCGCACCTGTTACGCGCATCGCCTGATAGACGTAGGTACGCCCTGAGAGCGGATCGCGGATTGCGCCGCCCAGACACGTTGCCGCTCCTCCGAAAGGCTCAATTTCTGTGGGATGGTTGTGAGTCTCGTTTTTGAAATTGATCAGCCACTCTTCCTCGACTCCGTCCACTTTGACAGGCACTACGATACTGCACGCATTGATCTCGTCAGACTTCTCCTGGTCTGCAAGTTTTCCTTCCCGTTTTAATCTGCGCATAGCCATAAGCGCAAGGTCCATCAGACAGATAAACTTGTCCTCCCTGCCCGCAAATATCTCGCTGTGATCTCTTAAATATTCTTTATAAGTATCTTCGATCGGTTTTCTGTAATCCCCTTCATCAAAAACCACATCTTTAAGCTCTGTGGAAAATGTAGTGTGACGGCAGTGGTCTGACCAGTAAGTGTCAAGAACACGAATCTCTGTCACAGTCGGGTCTCTGTGCTCTTCACCTTTATAATAGTTCTGAATATGCAGGAAATCCTTAAATGTCATGGCAAGCCCCAGTGAGCTGTACAGTTCCTCAAGCTGTGCCTGCGGCATATCCTGAAATCCTTCGAACACTTTGATGTCCTCCGGCTCATCAAATACGGTGACAAGAGTTTCCGGCTTTTCTTCCTGTGCTTCCCTTGAATCCACCGGATTGATGCAGTGGTTTCGGATTGCCGAAAATTCCTCATCAGAAACATTTCCTTCTATTACATAAGTAGTCGCCGTCCGAATAACCGGGGTTTCATCCTCCCGTATAAAACGGATGCACTGCTCTGCTGAATCTGCTCTCTGATCAAACTGCCCCGGCAGATATTCTACAGAAAAGCTGCGCTCTCCTGCATTCATCGGAAATGTTTCTCTGCTGAGCACATCCACAGGGGGTTCTGCAAACACTCCTTTGCAGGCTTTCTCAAATGTTTCATCCGAGATGTTCTCCACATCATACCTGATCAGAACGCGGACACCCGTCACTGCCTGAATTCCAAGATAATGACGAATTTCATGTCTCAGTTCTTTTGCCGCAACAGCGAACTCCGGTTTCTTCTCCACAAACACACGCTTTACATTACTCATATACAGTCTCCTTTACATCACACTGGTATGGGCCATATGCCCGCAGTTTCTCTGTTGTAATCTTCTGTCTGTATCGTACCACACATAACTTCATTAGTACAATTAATATAATTAAACTTTGTAATAAGTAAGACTAATTATCCTTTTTCTTTTTAAAACGCCCCGGAATCAGGCTGATCAAAAACAGCGCCAGAAGGATGATTACAAAGATTCCCCCGATCCTCATGACAAAATCATAGAACAGCCCTTCCGGAAGCATCCGGATCATATAATCTTCCGCCGGGTCAAATATCCACAGGTCATTGTCAAAAAAGATATGGTGAAACTGAACAAACACTGCGTTAAAATCAATTATTGAGGCAATTCCCAGCAAAAGCACAAACGCCCCGGATATTCCAAGAGCCGCATGATAGGACCTGGGAAGTATCTTCTTTAAATCCACCCGGGACGCAAGAAGAAAAATCAGACATAAAACTGCGATTATGCAGGCGCCGATACGGATATTCAATCCTCCGATAAACAAACCTCTCACTTCTTCCATATGGAACCGATCCTGTTCATTAAAAAAGTCCTGCTGTTCTCCTTCCACTGTAGTGACCACTGAAAGCGTTTCCCTGTCCCCCCGAAGATACGCCATCATCTCCCGGGTCACATGCATGACATCCTCCATAGTCATATCCAGTTCCGACAGTACATCATACTTCTCATATTCTTTCTGATATACACTAAAGTCCGAATACATAGCAATCTCAAAACTGGAGATCAATACGGCCGCTATCACCGAAAAAGCAAGGATGATCCCGGCCAGCCACTGTGCTTTTTTCATAATTGCCATCCTTTCAACGATATTAGAACATTAACCCGATCAACAGGAAATTTTTCTCTGACGCTTTATTATATCACAGAGCTTCCCAAAGTTCAGCATGATTTATCGTTTTTGCATTGTTGACAAAAATTTATAAATCTGCTATCATTAAACCACTTGCGCGGAGGGCAAATCATTCATTGGAAATGACGAGCCGGATAAGAGCACAGGCTGAAACGCCTGCTTTCTTGTCCGGCTCTTTTTTTTCGGCTTTGAAAGGAGAAATGCATCATGGATTTTTTAAACGGCAAAATCAAACCTCCACCTATTATTTCCAGTCAATCATAAAACCAAAGGCGGCATTTGTAGTTTCCATATCCCGGGGATTGATCATCAGCGGCATCCTGATTTTCCTGCTCCCTGCAGCAGCCGGAGCCAACGCCATCTGGTTCGCCATGCCGCTTACCGAGTTACTTGTAACAGTTTATGTAGTGTATATGATGATTCGTTATACAAAAAACCTGCCGGGACTGCTTTAAGTTATATGGTGTTGTTTTTTCTTTGTATATAACTTATAATACAGGTAGCATTTATTAGGAGGTCTAATATGATTGATATCAATTATGAGTTATATAAAGTTTTCTACCATGTAGCTTCTACCCTGAATTTTTCAGAAGCTTCCAAGCGGCTTTTCATCTCTCAGTCTGCTGTCAGCCAGTCAATCAAAACGCTGGAACGCAAACTGGATCAGACGCTTTTTATCAGGAGCACTAAAAAAGTACGCCTGACCCCCGAAGGGGAAATACTCATGCGCCATATTGAACCCGCCATGAACCTGATCCAAAAGGGGGAGACTCAGCTGTTGGACGCAGCTTCCACAGGAGGGCAGATTCGCATCGGAGCCAGCGACACGATATGCCGCTATTTTCTCATCCCTTATCTGGAGCGTTTTCACAACGCGTTCCCTGGGGCGCACATCAAAGTTGTCAACCAGACATCCACGAAATGCGCAGAGCTTTTGCGAAACGGGCTGGTAGATATAATCATTGTAAACCATCCGAACAACCATCTTGGAACAACAGCCTCTGCCATACCGATCAAAAAATTTCGTGACGTATTTATCGCGGGAAACACATTTAAGGACTTAAAAGGCAGCCGTCTGTCCTTTTCCCAGCTGCTCCACTACCCGATCCTGATGCTGGACAAAAACAGCACGACCAACGAATTTCTCCATCAGGTTTTTCAGCAGCACCAGCTTGATCTGGTTCCTGAGATTGAACTGACAAGCAATGACCTGTTGATCGATCTGGCGCGAATCGGTCTTGGTATAGCCTTTGTGCCTGATTTCTGTATTTCCGGCACAGGAGATGATATCTTTGTAATTGAAACAGAGGAAGAACTTCCCGAACGCGAGCTGGTCATTGCATACAATGAAAATCTGCCTCTCTCCCGCGTATCCATGGAATTTCTCAGCTATTTCCAGAACTCCTCCATGTAACCCGGCATGGATTCAAGACTGCAGGTACGGTATCCCTCCCACTCTCTTGGAAAAGTGCTCCGGTACTGCCTTTGAAGAAAACGATCATCCAGCAGAAGTATCACTCCACGGTCTTTCTCTGTTCGTATCACTCTTCCCGCAGACTGAAGCACTTTATTCATGCCCGGATACAGATATGCATAATCAAATCCGGCCATTCCCTGTTCCTCAAAATACATTCTCACAATTTCTCTTTCATTACACACCTGAGGCAGACCAGTTCCCACAATGACCGCTCCTATCAGTCTGTCCTGCGCCAGATCAATCCCCTCGGAAAAGATACCTCCCATGACACAGAAACCGACCAGACTTTTCTCTCTGTCAGCATCAAACATGGATAGAAATTCCTCCCTCTCTTCTTCTCTCATGCTCTGAGACTGGATGACAGACTCAATCTCCCCTGCCTGCTCTAAAAAACATTCGTATACATCCTCCATCATCTTATATGAAGGAAAAAACGCCATATAATTCCCTTGTTTTCCCCGAGCTGCTTCAACAATATACCGCGCAATCCGGCTGTACATATCTCTGCCGCGCATTGTATACCTTGTACTTACATCCCGCCCGAGGAGAAGAAGTCTGTTTTTTTTCGGAAAAGAAGACTCCGCATAAACCGCATAATCATCCTGTTCCACGGACAGAAGTTTTTTATAATAATGGATCGGAAGCAGCGTTGCTGAAAAAAACACAGAACCAGCACTGTATTCCAGATATGTGCTTAAGTTTTCCGCCGGATTGATACAGAACAGTTTGACCATAAACCTGCCGTCCGGTTTCAGTTCACTGTATATTACATAATTTTCATCCATGATGTCATGGATATTGACGAAAGAACGCACCTGAAAATACAAGTCCAGTACCCGCTCTCTCTTCTCCTCATCCATCGGTTCTTCCAGAAAACGCTCTGCTTCTGAGAGAAGATTCATCAGCCTCAGCGCAATGTGTGAGACACTGGAAAGTATCTGATAATTCTCACACTCCCTTTTTAAAACGAGAAACAGCCGGTTCACTTCCTCCAGCTTCCGAGCCAGAGCAGGAGCCTCATTCCTGATCAGCCGTTTTACTTCCAGCAGGTCTTCTTTATACAGGCAGGCACTGTACATCTCCCGTCCCCGTTCCACCAGGTTATGTGCTTCATCAATCAGAAAGATATAATCTCTCCCGTTCCCTTCTGAAAAGAACCGTTTCAGATGAGCAGAGGGATCAAACACATAATTATAATCGCATATCACTGCATCCACCCATGTAGAAATATCGAGAGACAGTTCAAAAGGACAAACCCTGTATTTCTCCGCCTGCTCTTCAATGGCTCTTCGGTCGATATCATTTCCCCTGGTAATGATATCAAACACGGCGTCATTAACACGGTCAAAATGTCCCTTTGCATAAGGGCAGGAATCCGGGTTGCAGGAGGACTCCTCACAGAAACATATCTTTTCCTTTGCTGTAAGAGTGATCACCTTCATGCACAGTCCCTGTCCCTGCATTGTCCGAAAAGCCTGCTCTGCCACAGTCCTTGTGATCGTTTTTGCAGTCAGGTAGAAAATCTTTTCCCCCAGCCCTTCGCCCACTGCTTTAACCGCAGGGAAGACTGTGGATATGGTTTTCCCCACCCCTGTGGGAGCCTGAATAAACAGTTTCTTTTTTCTCAGAATCGTCCGATAAACCGCTGACGCCACATCTCTTTGCCCGGCACGATATGGGAACGGAAATTCAATCTCCCGTATGGACTCATCTCTTTTTTTCTTCCACTCGATCTGAAATCTGGCCCACTTTTCATATTGTCCGACCAGTTCTTTAAACCATTCTTCAAGTTCCTCTCTGGTGTACACGGACAGAAACTGCCGTATCTCCTCTGTATCCAGATGGCAGTATGTCATCTGAACCCCTATCCGCTCAATTCCATGCTGGTGCGCATAAATATAAGCATAGCATTTCGCCTGTGCAAGATGCACATTCAGCGGCTGTTCAATACGGGAGAGTTCCCTTAAAACTCCTTTGATCTCATCTACCACAACCGCCGGAGCTTCTCTCTTTTCGTCTTCCCCCTGCCGGGCATCCTCTTTTATAATAATTCCGTCTGCCCGTCCCTCGATCTGGATACAGAACTCACCGCACGGCACCTGTATTTTCAGATTCACTTCCGCATGATACTCTGGTCCCATGCGTCTCTGTATCTTTCGGTGCATTCTGCCGCCCATGAGCATGGCATCCTTTTCCATTCCTCCTGCGCTCCTGCTGTCAATGTTCCCTTCCCGCAGAATGAACTCCACCAGATTACGGACAGAAATGCGGACGGTCTTTATTTTCTCTTTCAACTGTACGATTCCGCCTTTTCACAATGATGCTTCTATCATAATCTGATTTTACACTTTATGCAAGCCACTCCGGCATTCCCT
>CALWFY010000019.1 GCA_944377775.1 uncultured Mediterraneibacter sp. | reverse complement strand
CCTGGACGAGATCATCACCGCCTCCGACGGCATCATGGTGGCCCGCGGTGACCTGGGAGTGGAGATACCGGCTGAGGAAGTTCCTTATCTTCAGAAAATGTTGATTCAGAAATGCAACAGCAATTTCAAGACGGTTATCACGGCTACACAGATGCTGGATTCCATGATCCGCAACCCGCGTCCTACAAGAGCCGAGGTGACTGACGTGGCGAACGCGGTGTACGACGGAACTGATGCAGTGATGCTTTCCGGTGAGACAGCCCAGGGCAAATACCCTCTGGAGGCGCTTCAGATGATGGTGCATATCATCGAGAGTACGGAGCAGCATCTGGATTATGACACCATGCTGGAGAAAGCGGGCGGACATTTGAAGAAGGGGCTCTCAAGCGCAGTAGGATATTCTTCCGTGCTGGCTGCAGCGAACCTGAATGCAAAATGCATTATCACACCGTCTGTATCAGGAGCCACGACAAGAGTTGTCTCCAATTTAAGACCGAGACAGAGAATCTTAGGAGTGACGCCGAACGAGCGGGCGCTGAGAAGAATGTCCATCTACTGGGGAGTGACTCCGATCAAATCCAGAGAGTTCAACACAACAGATGACATCTGTGACGGAGCCATCGAACTGGCGAAAGTAAAACAGTTCGCAGAGCCGGGAGATGTGGTTGTGCTCACAGCGGGAATCCCGTCTCCGAACGTAAAGAAAGAGCGCAGTGCCGCAAGCAATATGATGCGGATCGCGACAGTGGAATAAAAACTGAAAATAATACAAAAAGCGCATGCATCCCCGCGGAGGACAGCGACAGGCTGTTTCCCGCGGGGATTTTTGTAAAATGCCTGTAAATATCTGTTGACAGAAGAATAGAACTGTACTATAGTGTTCCTGAAAAGAACTACTATATGGAAGCGCGATAGAAGAGGAAGAACATGGAGGAAAGGAAAGCAGTTGATTATCTGATGCATTTCGGGCTTTCCCGGCAGGAGGCGCTTGTCTATGAACAGCTTCTTGTGGGCGGGAAACAGACCGGATATGAGATTGCCAGAGATACAGGGATATCCCGTTCAAACGCATACACATGCCTGGCGGCGCTTGTAGAAAAGGGGGCCGCCTACCTGGTGGAAGAATCCGCTAAAAAGTACATTCCGGTCCGGCCGGAAGAATTCTGCGGAAACCGTATCCGGCGGATGGAGGAGGAACAGCGGTGGCTCTGCAGGAACCTGCCGCGCAAAGAATCCGAGGAAGACGGATATATCACGGTGGACGGCGAGGAGAATATCCGCAACCGGATACACAATCTGCTGGATAAAGCAGAGGAGAGGGTGTATCTCTCCTGTTCGGCTGCCTGTCTGGAACAGCTCCAGAAGCCTCTGTCCAATCTGGCGGAAAAGGGAAGGAAGATCGTGCTTATCACAGATCGGCCGCTTGAGCTGAAAGGCGCCATCGTGTATGTGACAGAGGATAAAGAATGTCAGATCGGCCTGATCACGGATTCCAGGTATGTGCTGTCCGGAGAATTTGGTGAAGGCAGCATGAACACCTGTCTGTATTCGGGGCAGAAGAATTTTGTAAAGCTGTTTAAAAGCGCGCTGGCAAATGAGATAGAATTGATCAAGATACGAGGAGAGAAACAATGAATAAAAAACCATTTGTGACAAAAGAACAGGTAGAAAAAATAGTTGAGACATACCCGACCCCGTTCCATCTCTATGATGAAAGAGGAATCAGGGAAAATGTAAAAGCGCTGAAGGAGGCGTTTTCCTGGAATAAAGGGTACAAAGAGTATTTTGCAGTAAAGGCAACACCTAACCCGTTTCTTATTCAGATATTAAAAGAATACGGCTGCGGGTGCGACTGTTCCTCCTACACAGAGCTGATGCTTTCAGACGCTCTGGATATCCGGGGAGAAGATATCATGTTTTCCTCAAATGACACTCCGGCAGAAGATTTTGTGCTGGCGGACAAACTGGGAGCCATCATCAACCTGGATGACATCACGCACATTGATTTCCTGGAAAAAGCCATCGGGCACATCCCGGAGACCATAAGCTGCCGCTATAATCCGGGCGGACTGTTCAAGATCAGTAATGATATCATGGACAACCCGGGAGACGCAAAGTACGGAATGACAACAGAGCAGATCCTTGAGGCGTATAAGATTTTAAGGAAAAAGGGAGCGAAAGAGTTCGGACTCCATGCCTTTCTGGCCAGCAACACAGTGACCAACGACTATTACCCCATGCTTGCAAAAGTGCTCTTTGAGCAGGCGGTGCGTCTCTCCAAGGAGGCGGGAGTGCACATTAAGTTTATCAACCTGTCCGGAGGAATCGGTATCCCTTACAGACCGGATCAGGAGCCTAATGATATCCGCGCCATTGGCGAGGGAGTCAGAAAGGTGTATGAGGAAGTGCTTGTTCCGGCGGGAATGGGAGACGTGGAGATATATACCGAGCTGGGCCGCTATATGATGGGACCTTATGGCTGTCTTGTGACAAAAGCCATCCATGAGAAACACACGCACAAGGACTATGTCGGCGTGGACGCGTGTGCTGTCAACCTGATGCGCCCGGCAATGTACGGCGCATATCACCACATCACAGTGCTCGGGAAAGAGGATGCGCCCCATGACCACAAATATGATGTGGCAGGTTCTCTCTGTGAGAATAACGATAAGTTTGCCATTGACCGGATGCTGCCGGAGGTTGAGATCGGCGATTATCTTGTGATCCACGATGCAGGCGCTCACGGGTTTGCGATGGGTTATAACTACAACGGGAAACTGAAATCCGCAGAACTTCTCCTGAAAGAGGACGGAAGCGTGCAGCTGATCCGCCGCGCGGAGAAGCCGTCGGACTATTTCGCCACATTCGATTGTTTTGAGATCGGGAAAAAGCTGATTTCAGAGTAGAAAAATCTTGCAATGCGTATTCGCAGGTGATATAATCAAACTTGGCTTCCATTGGAAGCCATATGAGCGGATGTGGCGGAATGGCAGACGCACAAGACTCAAAATCTTGCGGGGGTGACCTCGTGTGGGTTCAAGTCCCACCATCCGCATTGAACAAAAATCTGTATCCGGGTTATCGGAGGATTTGAAATCACTCGGTTACTTCACTAAGAAGCAGATACAGAGAAATGCTGGCAGAACATATACTGCCGATGTTTCTCTGTGTCTGCTTTTTTGTTTGTGTTTCTTGAAAATTTTATGTTATGCTGTACATAAGTCATTTGAGAAAAATTGCTGTTTATATAAGGAGTAAGAAATATGGATATCAATGATGTTGCATTAAATATCAATGCGGCCAGGGGAGCGGGTCATATCCGCCTTGGTTTTTGGCTGAACAAAAAGTCGAATAAAACACCAGAAGAAAAAGCGGCAGCAAAAGCGTTTCTTAAAACATTCTGGGGGACATTGGGAATCGTTTTGGTGTTTGTTGTCATCCTGTTTATATTGACAGGATATGTGATGTCCGGCACACAAGCGGGATACGATGGAGAGTATGAGGAATCCCGTACCGGAAGGATAGAAGACGGGCAGGTCCGTTGCGTTAAAAACGAGCTTTACTATGTGGACCCGGAAACAATAGGTTTGCCAACAGGGCTTCCTGAGGGCACACACATTAACTTGTATTTTGATGAAAATGGTGTCGTTATTGCCGGCGAGAATGCAGATGAGCTTACCGATGTTGTAGAGAGCAGAGTCATTCTGACTGTATCAGCCATGGCCGCAATGGTTCTTGTGCTGATCATATTTGCTGTTGCAGCAAGGAAAACATTTGGGAAACCATGGTTTCAGTGGCTGCAGGCAATAAAAAGTCGAAAAACCGGCAAAATAGAGTAGATATTGTATACATGCATACAATAAAAGAAATTTACTTCTTGCCATTTATGGAAAGAAATGTTATGGTGAAACTGTATCAGTATCTATATCCATAAATAATTAATAAGGTTAAGGAGGGAAGTATACATAAGATGAAGAAAAACAAATTACTGATATGTACGCTCGTCATGGCCATGATACTGACTGTGATGCCGGGAATGACGAGCTATGCAGCCGAGGCAGAGGGGGAGATACAGCCTTCGGCAACAGAACTTCAGGATGAGAACAGTCAGCGTCTTGAGGAAGTTACGGCAATGGACGAAAGCGGAAATATCTATGAGATTGAAGATACCGATGGCGCTGTTGCCGAGGAAGAGTCGAACGGAACAGCAAGGTTTGCAATGCGTTCGGCCGGACCGCAGGTGGTCAATTTCAACACAAAGGGAAGTGCTATTACAAATTATACTGACGTTAACGGAGGCTCCGGGTATACGAACGGCGCCTACGGCGCGGACGCTGCGTACCTGGGTATGACTTCTGACGGAAAGGTGCGTTTTATGCTTTCCGGTGTGACAGGGACGGTCAATGCTTCAGAAGTTCAGGTTCTGGATTACGCTAAAGTGGCGAACAACGTGAGTTATTATGCGGTTTCAGGAGGAACATTATATCACTATATATCACAGAATTTGAACACAGCTCCTGTGTCCGCCTTAAATAACGGTCCTGCGCCGTCCTATTTAAGCGAGGGTGTAAAGTACTATAGCTATGACGGACATTATTTTTACACGGATTACAGCGTGATGCTCTCAGATTACCAGAATAACTGTAACGGTGCATCAGCAGTTAATTCCGGAAGCAGATTTGAGAACTATTTTCAGTTCCTGGATATGAACAGTTCTACCGGTTACAGTGGAGATGAGCTGAACAGTATCTTACATACAGCGCTGGAAAATGCAGGGGAAAATCCTAGTTCTTCAAAACTGACAGGCACGGGAAGCACGTTTGTGAAATATCAGGATACATATTCTGTGAACGCACTGCTGTCTCTTGGAATTGCCATCAATGAAAGCGCGTGGGGGACAAGCTATATCTGTCAGACCAAGAATAATATCTTTGGACTCAATGCAGTGGACAGCAATACAGGCAACGCAGATGTGTTTAATTCCATTGAGGACTGTATCCGCGATTTCATGGCGAACTGGATGGCAGGCGGATATCTGGATTCTTCAGACTGGAGAAACCACGGCGAATACCTTGGAAACAAGGGCGGCGGCATTAACGTAAGCTATGCGTCCGACCCGTACTGGGGCGAGAAAGCGGCTGCACATGCGTGGAACTTAGACAGTGTTGGAGGAAATCAGGACTATATCGGTGAGACAGAAGAGCCTGATACGGAGACACCGCCGGTAACAGAAGAGCCTGATACGGAGACACCGCCGGTGACAGAAGAACCGGATGCGGAGACACCGCCGGTGACAGAAGAACCGGACACGGAGACACTGCCGGTGACAGAAGAACCTGATACAGAGCCCCCGAGTACGGGAGACGAGGTTCAGACTCCGGGGGAGGAAACAGATTCTCCGGCTGAGACACAGCAGACGGTTTCAGATGCTTCCGGAAGGGTTACGGTCAGCGGAAAGCTCTCAGAGGGTGCGACAGTGAGGGTGAGTGTGATCGAGCCAAACACGGATGCTTATACAAACTATGTGTCAGCAGAGCCGGTGAAAGGCAAAACCATCTTGGGCGTGTATGATATTACACTTAACGGAAGCATGGAGGGAGAGGCACAGCTTACATTCCATGTGGACGAGAAGTATAATGGAAAAGATGCAGTCATCCTGCATTATGCGGATGACGGAACTTATGAAACTTATAAGGTAAAAGTGGAAAACGGGCAGGCAACAGTCAGCGTGAAAGGATTTTCTCCCTATGTGCTCGTGCTGGATGAAAGCAGCTCAAATACTGATACAAAATCACCTAAAACCGGAGACTCCGGCAGCGCCGCCGGGTGGCTGGCTCTTCTGGGGGCATCAGCAGTTCTTGGAATTGGAGTGCTTCTGAAAAGAAGAAAGGTGAACTGATACAAGAGATAAAAAATCTATGTGAATGGCATACTCATTCACATAGATTTTTTGTTGTCATAAAGCTCAAAAATGAGGTGGGGCATATCTTTCCCTCTGTATTTTTTGATAAAAGAACCTGTCTCAATCATGCCGATCCGCTTTGCGACAGCGATCGAGGCAGTGTTCATGGGTCTGATATCGCAGACAATCCTGTCGGCGTTTAATGTGCGGAAGGCATAGTCAGCCATTGCTTTAGCGCCCTCGGCGGCGTATCCGTTTCCGCAGAAACGGCTTAGCAGAATGTACCCGATTCCCCATACGGTTTCATTGTTTATGGTTTCTTTCAGAAGGCCGATCTGGCCCACCGGTTTTCCGGTGCGTTTGTGGACTGCCAGAAGATAGTCTATTCCGTTGTCTTCATAGCCTTTCTTTCGCCTGCTGATCCATTCCTTTACATCATCATCTGAAAAATAATGTTCCCAGACTTTCTGAACACCTTTATCACGCATGATTTCCGCAATTACGGGGAAGTCGTTATCCTTAATTTTTCTGAAAACAAGCCGTTCTGATTCCAGGATAAATGTTTCTTGCTGCATACGGTTTCTCCCTGAAAAATTGTGTTTATAAAAACATGTCTTTTAAATTTTTGAAGTCCCTGATTCGTACTTCTGCCTTAGGCACATCACCGAATCCGTATTCCGCAAAGATAAAAGGAATGCCGGCGTGCTCGCAGGCGTCAGCATCTCCCTGCGTATCCCCTATATATACCGGAGATTTCAAGCCGTTTCGCTCCATCAGCATCAGGAGGGTTTCCCCTTTGGACACCTGAGTTTCTCCGAAGCAGAGGTGATCTTTGATGTAAGGTTTGATGCCAATGCCTTTCATAGTGACTTCCACATATCCGAGCTGACAGTTGCTCACGATAAAGAGAGGATATTTCTCGGAGAGACTGCGGATTGTCTCGGCAACGCCTTCATAGATACTGCCGGGATGGTCTGCCAGATATTTGTTTTCATAACTGAAACAAATATCCAGAAGCCTTGCCCGTTCCTCTTCCGGATAATCGGGAAAGAGAATGTCCCCGATCTCGGTCATTGTCTTTCCGAACAGACCGCTTAAGATTTCCCTGTTCAGCGTAAGATCAAGGTTGGTATTCTCTTGAATCGCGCGGTTCCATGATGCGGCAACAGAATCCGTGGAGTCCCACAGCGTACCGTCTATGTCAAAAATAATTCCATCCATAATGAAAGTTCTCCTTTTTTCGATTGGGGACGTAGTAAAATGCGATTTTACTACGTCCCCAATCGAGTTTTACTACGTCCCCAATCGAATTTTACTGTGTCCCTAATCGCTATAATACCACAAAAACAACCTTTTAAAAAGAAGGCTTTTAGTGTATACTTTAGTAATGGTTATAGACGGAGGCAAATCTGATGAGAGAAAAAATCGTATTGATAGACGGACACAGTATTTTAAACCGGGCGTTCTACGGGGTGCCTGACCTGACAAACTCAGAAGGGCTTCACACGAACGCGGTATACGGATTTCTGAACATCATGTTTAAAATTCTTGATGAGGAAAAACCGGAGTACCTGACGGTTACGTTTGATGTGCATGCGCCCACGTTCCGGCACGAGATGTATGAGGATTATAAGGGAACGAGAAAGCCCATGGCGGAGGAACTGCGGCAGCAGGTGCCTGTGATCAAGGAAGTTCTGCAGGCCATGGATATTGAGATCATTGAGAAAGCCGGACTGGAGGCGGACGACCTGCTGGGAACGATCTCGCACATGTGCGAGGAGAAGGGTATGGACGTGTCCATCATCTCAGGAGACCGGGATACGCTCCAGCTTGCCACAGAACATGTGAAGATTCGGATACCGAAGACAAAGCAGGGCAGGACGGAAGTGGAGGATTATCTTGCTGCGGATGTAAAAGAGCGGTACGGCGTCACACCGAAAGAGTTTATCGACGTGAAGGCTCTTATGGGAGATACTTCTGACAATATCCCCGGCGTGCCGGGAGTTGGAGAAAAGACGGCCACAAAGATCATCCAGGATTATCAGACGATTGAAAATGCCTATGAGCATGCAGATGAATTGAAGCCGCCCCGCGCCAGCAAAAATCTGAAAGAATACTGGGAGCAGGCGAAGATGAGCAAGGCGCTGGCCACCATCAACACTCATGCGGATATTGA
>CALWFY010000018.1 GCA_944377775.1 uncultured Mediterraneibacter sp. | reverse complement strand
TATCCGCTGTCGCAGCACATCGGCGCCCCGGCGAATCCCCTTGTAAAAAAGGGCGACCACGTCCTCAAAGGGCAGATGATAGCGGAGGCCGGAGGCTTTGTATCCGCTCCGGTATATGCGTCTGTTTCCGGTACAGTCAAGGGACTGGAACAGCGATTTACCCCGGCGGGAACAAAGGCAGAATGTATCGTTATTGAAAACGACAATGAATATCAGGAAGTGGAGTATGAAAAGACAAAGCCTTTTGGCGAGATGAGCCGGGATGAAATTCTTGAAAAGATCGGCAGCGCCGGCATTGTCGGCATGGGAGGCGCCGGATTCCCGACAAGAGTAAAACTCTCTCCGAAAGAACCTGAGAAAATTGAATACATTATTGCCAACTGTGCTGAGTGTGAGCCTTATATCACGGCTGACTACCGCAGGATGCTTGAAAATACGCAAGAACTGATAAGCGGTATGCGGGTTGTGCTGTCGCTGTTCCCCAATGCGAAAGGAATCTTTGCGGTAGAGGACAATAAGAAAGACTGTATTGAGCAGCTTAAGAGCCGGACCGCTGATGAACCTAGAATGGATGTAAAGGCGCTTATGACTAAATATCCACAGGGCGCGGAGCGTCAGCTCATCTATGCGGTGACAAAGCGTGCGATCAATTCTTCCATGCTCCCGGCTGATGCAGGATGTATTGTGGATAACGTGGAAACGCTGATCGGGATTCACGGTGCGGTCGTGGAAGGGAAACCTCTTATGGAACGTGTCGTAACCGTAAGCGGAGATGATATTGCCGCGCCCGGAAATTTTAAGGTTCTTCTGGGAACGAGTCATCAGGAGCTGATCGAGGCGGCAGGCGGTTTTATCACACAGCCTGACAAACTGATTTCCGGAGGGCCCATGATGGGATTTGCCATGGTGACGGCGGATGCGCCGGTCACAAAAACTTCCTCCTCCATACTTGCGTTTAAGGAGGACCCGGTGGCGAAAAGTAAGGAGACAGCGTGCATCAACTGTGCCAGGTGTGTGGATGTCTGTCCCAGCAGGATCATTCCGTCCAGACTGGCTGATCTTGCACTTCGCCATGATGAGAACGCTTTTGTGGAAATGAACGGTCTGGAATGTGTGGAATGTGGTTCCTGCAGTTACGTCTGTCCTGCAAAGAGACCGCTGAAACAGGCGATTGGTTCCATGAGAAAGACTGCGCTTGCAAATAAGAGGAAAAAGTAAGAGAGGAGACAGGGAATTGAACGAGAATTATAATGTATCATCATCGCCGCATATCCGTGACCGGATAAAGAGCAGCAACATCATGCTCCTGGTTGTCATAGCCCTGCTTCCGGCTACTGTGTTCGGAATCTGGAATTTCCGTCATGAAGATGCATGGATGCTTGTGGCGGTCACAACAGGTTCGGCGGTCCTGGCAGAGTATATTTACGAAAAACTGATGCATAAACCGGTTACCATAAATGATTTCAGTGCGGTAGTCACGGGACTTCTGCTGGCATTGAATCTGCCGCCTACACTGCCTTTGTGGATGGGAGCACTTGGCTCTGTGTTTGCGATTGTGGTTGTAAAACAGCTTTTTGGAGGGCTGGGACAGAATTTCATGAATCCGGCTCTGGCAGCGCGCTGTTTCCTGCTGATTTGTTTTGCAGGACGGATGACTTATTTTGTCTATGACGGTGTAACAGGTCCTACACCTCTTGCAGATTTAAAGGCGGGCGAGGCAGTCAACACGATGGATATGCTCATAGGAAATATCCGGGGCACGGTCGGTGAGACTTCGGTTATTGCTATTATGATCGGCGCCATGTTCCTTATACTTATGGGAGTGATTGATCTTCGGATTCCCGGGTCTTACCTTATATCCTTTGTCATTTTTATCGTGATCTTCGGAGGACACGGGTTTGATCCGCAGTACATAACTGCTCATCTGTGCGGGGGCGGTCTGATGCTCGGAGCATGGTTTATGGCGACGGATTATGTCACGTCACCGATTACAAGCAGCGGAAAGATTGTATATGGCGTCTGTATGGGGCTTCTGACTGGTCTTTTCCGTCTGTTCGGAGGTTCAGCAGAAGGCGTTTCCTATGCGATTATCATCAGCAACCTTTTAGTTCCGCTGATTGAGAAAGTAACTCTTCCAAAACCATTTGGGAAAGGGGGAGAGAAATAATGAATAAAATTGTGAAAAATACTTTGATTCTGACGGCGATCACCGTGGTGTCCGGACTGCTTTTAGGTCTTGTGTACGGTATTACGAAAGAACCCATTGCTGTTGCCCAGGAAAATGGAAAACAGGAAGCATTTCAGGCGGTTCTTCCGGGTGCAGACAGTTTTGAAACATATGAGGACTTTGACAGCGAAAGCGCATCAACTCTCTTAAAAGAAAACGGATATACTGAGGAAGATATCACAGAGGCCGCAGTTGGAAAAGACGCCGGCGGGGAAACAGTCGGCTATGTGGTCAATGTCACAACCCACGAAGGTTATGGCGGGGATATCCAGATATCAGTGGGTATTGCTTCTGACGGTACGGTCAAAGGCATTGAGATGCTTTCCATCTCAGAGACGGCCGGCCTTGGAATGAAAGCCGCTGAGACGGAATTTAAAGACCAGTTTAAGGATAAAAACGTGGAGAAGTTTTCCTATACAAAAACCGGGGAGAGCGGTGACGATATGATCGACGCCATCAGCGGTGCGACCATCACAACCAATGCTGTTGTCAATGCTGTTGACTCCGCGCTTGTATATTATCAGAATGAGTTGGGAGGCGAGGGCAATGAATAAATGTATAGAACGTATCTATAACGGTCTTGTAAAAGAGAATCCCACCTTTGTACTTATGCTGGGAATGTGTCCCACTCTGGCGGTCACTACATCAGCCATCAACGGTATTGGAATGGGGCTTTCCACCACCGCAGTGCTTGTCATGTCAAATATGCTGATCTCCATGCTTCGGAAGATCATTCCGGATTCTGTGAGAATGCCTGCATTTATCGTGGTTGTGGCGTCTTTTGTAACAGTCGTGGATTTCCTTTTGGAAGGATTTGTCCCCAGTCTGTATGATTCTTTAGGACTGTATATTCCGCTGATCGTAGTAAACTGTATTATTCTGGGAAGGGCAGAGAGTTATGCTTCTAAAAATCCGGTTCTGCCGTCCATATTCGATGGAATCGGTATGGGTCTTGGCTTTACGGTAGGTCTGACCTCTATCGGAATTGTCAGGGAGCTGATCGGGGCAGGACAGATTTTCGGCATGCAGGTCATGCCGGACTCCTATGAACCGCTGACGATCTTTATTCTTGCTCCCGGAGCATTCTTTGTGCTGGCGTGTCTGGTGGCGCTTCAGAACAAGGTGCGGAATAATCTGGCAAAAAAAGGAAAACAGGTATCCGCTGCATCAGGATGTGCGGACGGATGTGCATCCTGTGCCAGCAAGGGCGTCTGCGGCGGACATCTGATTCAGGAAGAATCAAAAAAGAAAGAGGAGGGGGCATAAATGCAGGAATTATTATTAATTGCAGTAGGTTCTGCGTTTGTAAATAATGTGGTGCTCAGCCAGTTCCTCGGGATATGTCCGTTTCTGGGAGTATCAAAAAATGTAAAGACAGCAGCCGGCATGGGCGGAGCAGTTGTGTTTGTCATCACCATTGCTTCCTTTGTCACAGGGCTGATCTACCGGTTCATCCTCGGAAATCCGAATATTATGGGCGGTGAGCTGGAGTATTTGAACACGATTGTATTCATTCTTGTGATCGCAGCCCTTGTGCAGTTTGTGGAAATGTTTTTAAAGAAAGTTATGCCGCCTCTTTATCAGGCGTTGGGCGTATACCTTCCTCTGATCACAACAAACTGTGCAGTGCTTGGTGTTGCGCTTACAAATGTTCAGGATGGATATGATATTCTTACGGGCGTGGTAAATGGATTTGCCACAGCAGTGGGATTCCTTGTCGCTATCGTACTGATGGCCGGTATCAGGGAAAAGACGGAACATAACGATGTTCCTGAATCTTTTAAGGGAACGCCCATTGTACTTGTTACAGCAGGATTGATGGCCATCGCGTTTTTCGGATTTTCAGGACTGATATAGGGGAGGACGTAAGCTATGAATGTAGAAGCAATTATATTGGCCGCAGTGGTTGTCGGTGCGGTAGGACTGTTTATCGGCGTCTTTCTCGGTATCTCCGGAAAGAAATTTGCAGTGGAGGCTGATCCCCGCGAGGAATCCATTCTTGGAGTGCTCCCAGGAAATAACTGCGGAGGCTGCGGGTATGCGGGATGTTCCGGACTTGCGGCAGCCATTGTAAAAGGAGAGGCGGAAGTAGGTGCCTGTCCGGTAGGCGGGGCTCCGGTGGCAGAACAGATCGGTCAGATCATGGGGGTAGATGCCTCTGTAAAAGAACGCATGACCGCTTTTGTAAAATGCGGGGGAACCTGCGAGAAGGCAAAGACAGAGTATGAATATTACGGAATCAAAGACTGCGTCATGGCCAGCCAGATGCAGGACGGCGGCGCAAAAGGCTGTGCATACGGATGTCTCGGTTACGGGACCTGTGTAAAAGCATGTCCTTTTGACGCGATCCATATTGTGGACGGGATTGCTGTGGTAGATAAAGAGGCGTGCAAGGCATGCGGAAAATGCGTGGCAGCCTGTCCGAAACACTTGATCGAGCTGATCCCGTATAAACAGAGGACATTCGTACAGTGTAATTCCAATGAAAAAGGAAAAGCGCTCATGGATGTATGCCAGGTAGGATGTATCGGCTGCAGGCTTTGTGAAAAGAACTGCGAGGCAGAGGCAATTAAAGTGGAAAATTTCCTTGCCCACATTGACGCGGATAAATGTACAAACTGCGGAGAGTGCGCAGAAAAATGCCCGCGTAAGATCATAAAAGTGTGAAATACATCTTTCTTATACAAATAGACAGCTGAGAGTATTTGAAATTTCAGTTTCCATAACATACGATATCCGCAGGACTATGACTGCGTCGCGGCTTCGGGCCGCTGCGCTCTACGAACCGCTCGTGCAGCACAGTCCTGCGGATATCTTGTTTTTCGGAACCAGAAGTTTCAATATACTCTCAGCTGTTGACCTGTACAAAAAAGATATATTTTGTAGCAATCTGCTTATAACCCCAGATTTTCTGACGTGGTATGAAGTTCATAATCGCTTGTGACAAACACGGCTTCCACCCCGTCAAGGCTTTGGATCAGCTCCATCCCTTTTTCGAGGCCCAGAGCGTAGCAGGTGGTACTTAGGGCGTCTCCATCCACGGAATTATCGGAAATAATAGTTACCTGGTACAGATCATTCTGGACAGGATATCCGGTATCCGGATCAAGGATGTGGTGATAGATTACCCCGTCTTTCTCAAAATATCTCTCATAATTCCCGGAAGAGACAACAGACTGATCAGACACAGAGAGCCCCGCCATGATTGTACCGCTGTCTGAAAATGGCCGCTGGATTCCGATCTTAAAGTCCGAGCCATCGTATCGTCCGCCCAGGGCGAGCATGTTTCCGCCCAGATTAATCAATGCGTGTTCTACGCCTTCGCTTTCCAGATATTCTTTCAGACGGTCAGCAATATACCCTTTGGCAATGCCGCCCAAATCTATCTGTGCATCAGGGTCTGTGAGAGTAACGGTAGTTCCTTCTACTTTGATACAGCTGTAGTCGATATGGCTGATAGTTTCTCTGAGCGCTTCTTCGTCCGGGAGGACAGGGTTTTTCTGGTTCTTAAAATCCCAGAGATTTGTGGCAGAAGCAACCGTGATATCGAATTTTCCCTCTGAGAGTTCTCCATATTTTATGCCCAGTTGTATGAGCTCCGCGGTTTCAGGAGATACGGACACAGGAGCGCCCTGTGCGCGGTTGATTTCAGACACTTCGCTTGTTTCCATGGTGGGGCTTAGCAGGCCTTCGTAGTATCCACACATTTCTTCGCAATGGTCCATGATCTCACGGTCAGCGCCCCAGGCTTCTATCTGGATGACTGTATCAAAATACATCCCTGTCATTGTCAGAGAGTCATCTTCGGAAGCAGCAGCGCATCCGCCTGCGCATGTAATAATAAACGAGAATATAAGAAAAAAAGTAAAAATGGAATTTTGTTTCATTTATGCCGTACCATGTCCTTTCTATCGACGTTATTATAAACAGTTTTCAGGGAAAGTACAATCGAACATACAATCGAACGTGCGGTTGCATAAAAAAAGGCGGTGTGCTATGATATTGGACGTAAAGGGGTACGCGTATGAAAAGAAATGACTGGCTTCTGGCGGCAGGAATCCTGATAGTGGCTGTTGTGTTGCTTTGTGTTCCCTTATTCAGAGGAACGCAGAACGGAGGGAGCGTATCCGTCATGGCAGACGGAGAATTGTTCGGAACTTACAGTCTGGGGGTGGATCAGACTGTGGATATCAATGGTTCCAACCGGCTCGTTATCAGCGGGGGAACTGCGCGCATGGAATGGGCGGACTGCCCGGATCAGGTCTGTGTGCATCACAGGGAGATCAGTCTGGATGGAGAAAGTATCATCTGTCTGCCAAACCGGGTCGCTCTCGCTGTTGAAGGCAGAGAAACAGACAGAGAAGTGGACGGAATAGCCAGATAAAAGAAAGGGAAAGAAATTGAAGAATAGAGCGGCATATTTTGGAGTCTTTACAGCGCTTGCGCTGATCTTCAGTTATGTGGAGACACTGATTCCCATAAATTTCGGCATTCCCGGAGTAAAGCTGGGGCTGGCGAACCTGATTATTGTTATTGTCCTGTATCAAACGGGCTGGAGGGAGGCGCTTCTTTTGTCTGTCACCCGAATTGTCCTGGCAGGATTTTTGTTTGGAAGCCTGTTTTCCATTTTATACAGCCTTGCCGGCGGACTGCTGAGTCTGGCTGTCATGGCATTTATAAAGAGGTATAAGGGCTTTAGCGTGATTGGGGTCAGCATCGCGGGAGGCGTAAGTCATAATGTGGGACAGCTGGCTGTGGCAATGCTTGCCGTCAGCACCTGGCAGATCGGATATTATCTGCCGGTGCTTCTGATCGCCGGGCTTCTGACGGGAGCTCTGATCGGATTTGTGAGCAGGGAAGTGCTGAAAAGAATACCGGAAAGGAATATGTAAAAATGATCTCATATGTAAGAGGAAAACTTGCATCAATAGAAGAAGATAAAGCTATTATTGACGTAGGAGGGGTGGGATACGGCGTCTATATGCCGCGGCAGTCACTTTCCTTTCTGCCGGAGGCAGGGAGCGAAGTAAAACTTTATACATATCTCAATGTAAAAGAGGACGCCATGCAGCTTTTTGGGTTTCTGACAAGAGATGACCTGGAAATTTTCAGACTGGTGATCGGAGTGAGCGGAATCGGGCCCAAAGGCGGTCTTAATATTCTGTCATGCATGAATCCTGATGAGCTTCGTTTTGCTATCATGTCAGGGGACGCCAAAGCGATTTCAGCAGCACCCGGCATTGGGAAAAAGACCGCGGAAAAGCTGATCGTGGAGCTTAAGGATAAAGTGGATATAGAGGATATGCTGGAACATGCGGCTCATGGAAAAGAAGACAGAGCATCTGTTATGCCCTCTGCGGACAGCGATATGCAGGCGGAGGCCGTTCAGGCGCTTGCGGCTCTGGGATATGGAAGCGCGGAGAGTCTGCGTGCCGTGAAGAAGGTTTCGCCGGAGTGCGAAACAGTGGAAGATATCTTAAAAGAGGCTTTGAAATATCTTTTTTAGTCTCACAGTGGAAGGAATTACGGATAAATCATGGGAAAAAGAATCATAACTACAGAAAATCTGGAAGAAGATATCAAGATCGAGGGAGAACTCAGGCCCCGCCTTCTGACAGAATATATCGGGCAGGAAAAGGCAAAACAGACGCTCAAGGTGTATATCGAGGCGGCAAAAGCAAGGGGCGAGGCTCTGGATCATGTGCTGTTCTACGGACCGCCGGGGCTTGGTAAGACCACACTGGCCGGCATTATTGCCAATGAGATGGGAGTGCATATGAAAGTGACTTCCGGTCCGGCAATCGAAAAGCCAGGAGAGATGGCAGCTATCTTAAACAGCTTACAGGAACATGACGTCCTTTTTGTGGATGAAATTCACCGCCTGAACCGCCAGGTGGAGGAGGTACTGTATCCGGCCATGGAAGATTATGCGATTGATATCATGATCGGAAAAGGAGCGGGGGCGCGTTCCATCCGCCTGAATCTTCCTAAGTTCACATTAGTAGGCGCTACCACGCGGGCAGGCATGCTGACAGCTCCGTTAAGGGACCGGTTTGGGGTGGTAAACCGATTGGAGTTTTATACGGATGAAGAGTTGAAAACCATTATTCTGCGCTCGGCAGGAGTCCTGGATGTGGAGATCGAGGAGGAAGGTGCCCTTGAACTTGCCAGGCGTTCAAGAGGAACTCCCAGGCTTGCCAACCGTCTGTTGAAGCGGGTGCGTGATTTCGCTCAGGTCAAGTATGACGGGAAAATTACGAAAAAGGTTGCGGACTATGCACTTGATCTTCTGGATGTGGACAAGTACGGGCTGGATCATATTGACAGGAGCATTCTGCTGACGATGATCGAGAAATTCCAGGGAGGCCCGGTGGGGCTTGATACACTTGCGGCAGCGATCTCTGAGGACGCGGGAACGCTGGAAGATGTGTACGAACCTTATCTTCTGAAAAATGGATTCATTCAGCGCACGCCGCGGGGAAGGGTTGTGACAGAACTGGCATACAGCCATCTCGGCATTCCCATGATCGATCAGTGACGGCACTGCTTTTTTCGGGGAATATGAAAAGTCTGAAAAAACTGTTGGTTTTTGCTGGTAAATCGTTTATAATAGGTAGGTAAGAAACGCGAGGAGGAAGCTATGAGTTCAGCAAAACATTTTACGGAAGTATTGATCGGAGGAAAAGTGTACACTCTGAGTGGATTTGAGGGGGAAGAATATTTGCAGAAAGTGTCCTCCTATCTGAATCATAAGATCACAGAGTGCGCAAACAGCGAGGGATACAGAAAGCAGAGCGCTGATACAAGAAATGTACTTCTAGCCCTGAATATTGCTGACGACTATTTTAAGGCAAAGAAACAGGGAGATTCCCTGGAGAGCGATATCGAACTGAAAGACAAGGAAATGTACGATTTAAAGCATGAATTGATTTCTGCGCAGATCAAGCTGGAGAATGCGGAGAAAGAACTGGCGAAGATGAAGGAAGAAAACAATGATCTCCAGATGCAGATCGTCAAGTTAGAAACCGAGATGAAAAACCGGAGAAGATAATTAAGAAGATCACTATACGAGGGCTGTCAGATACGACAGCCCGTTTCATTATCAGGAAAAGGAACAGAAATATGACAGGCAGAAAAGTTGAGATTCTTGCTCCGGCCGGGTCTTACGCCGCGTTTTGGGCAGCCATCAGCGCTGGAGCGGATGCAGTGTATGCGGGCGGCCCAAGGTTTGGAGCAAGGGCTTATGCGGACAATTTTACAGAGGAAGAACTGGTTCAGGCGATTCGGGAAGCTCATCTGTTCGGACGAAAATTTTATCTGACAGTCAACACTCTTTTAAAGGACACTGAGATTGAAGAACTCTATGAATATCTGGCGCCTCTCTATGCCTGCGGACTGGATGCAGTCATAGTGCAGGATGTGGGAGTTTTAGAGTATGTCAGGACTTATTTCCCGGGAATGGATATTCATGCCAGCACTCAGATGACTGTGACCGGAGCGCCGGGGGCAAAGTTTCTGGAAGAACAGGGGGCAAGCCGCGTTGTTCCGGCAAGAGAGCTTTCTCTGGAGGAGATCAGAAAAATACACCGGGAGACAAATCTGGAAATCGAGTGTTTTGTTCACGGAGCACTCTGTTACTGCTATTCCGGACAGTGTCTTTTAAGCAGTATGATCGGCGGGCGAAGCGGAAATCGGGGACAGTGCGCCCAGCCGTGCAGGCTTCCTTACACGGTGGATGGGGACAAGCGGTACTACTTAAGCCCAAAGGATATCTGTACCCTTCAGATCATACCGGATATGGTGGAGGCAGGGATTGATTCCTTCAAGATCGAAGGAAGGATGAAGAAACCTGAGTATGTGGCAGGCGTCACAGCAATGTACCGCAAATATACGGACATGTATTTGAGTAAGGGAAGAGAAGGGTTTGCCGTGGAGCCAAAAGACAGGGAGAATCTTATGGACCTGTATAACAGGGGCGGTTCTTCTGAAGGATATTATAAGCGTCACAACGGACCGGAGATGATGGCTCATGACCGTCCTAACCATGCTGGAGTCCCTGCGGTAAGAGTGCTGTTTCAGAAAGGCAGGGAGATTTATGCTGCCGCGGTTACGGATTTAAATCCAGGGGATGTACTTGAGATTACCGGAGGCAAGGGAAATTATACGACCGGCAATGCGGTAAAAAAAGAGGAGAAATTCTCTTTTCTTGTACAAAAGGGTGTGCGAATCACCCCGGGAACGATCTTAAACCGGACAAGAAATGAATCACTGCTGCGTTCTATAAAGGAGACCGTCCTTGAACGGACCCCGGTAAGAGAAATAGAGGGAAGTCTGACTCTGTGCATATCCCAGCCGGCTGTTCTGACAGTATGGTGTAAAGGAGAGCAGGGGGAAGATGTCTGCTTTACGGCAGAGTCAGAGGAATGGGTTCAGCGGGCGCAGAACCGGCCCATGGAAGAAGAACGCATTCGTTCACAGATAGAAAAGACCGGAAATTCAGAGTTTGTTTTCAAGAAGCTGGATATCTGGGTGGATGAAGGGATTTTTGTGCCTGTCAGCCAGCTCAATTCTTTAAGGCGCGCTGCCCTTGCAGGATTAAGAGAAGCGATTACTGCGCAATATGAGAGAACACCCAAAGAGGCTTTCGCAGGTTTACCAGCACATGAGAAAAGCAAACAGCAGGAGTGGAAACCGGAGTTTTCTGTTTTGGTGGAGACAGATGAACAGTTAAGGGCAGTGTGTGAACAGGCTGTGCGGAAGCCGGAGATTTTCCGGCGTGTCTATGTAGACGTGGAACTGGCCGGATGTGCTGATGGAAAGAAAAAAAGAATACAGCTGTGTAAAGATGCGGCAGAGGCAGGGACTGAAATCTTTCTTGCCATGCCTTATATTTTCCGCAGGACAGGAGAAACTGCGCGGACAGCATTTTCAGAGATTGTCCAAAGTTTCTCGGCAGACGGCGTCCTGATACGCAATTATGAAGAGTATACTTTCCTAAAGGAATGCGGATTTGACAAAACAGTCATTCTGGACCATAATCTATATGTGTTTAACAGGTATGCAAAGAAATTCTGGGAAAAACTGGGCGTTTCGAATTTTACCGCTCCTTTTGAGCTGAACGCAGGGGAGCTTGCAAAACTCGGACTTTCCGGAGGTGAACTGACGGTATATGGATATTTTCCAGTCATGCTCTCAGCCCAGTGCATTGCCAAATCTTCCGGCAGGTGTACAAAAGAGCCGGCTGTGAGCATGCTCACGGACAGGTACGGAAACACGTTTCCTGTAAAAAGACAGTGCAGTTCCTGTGTCAATATTATATATAACACCCGCCCTTTGTATCTGGGGATGCATAAGGAGGAAATAAAGAATCTGTCTCCCCACATGCTGCGTTTACAGTTCAGTTTTGAGACAGAGGAGATTACCCGGCAGATTCTCACACAGATGGTGGAAGTTTTCTGCGGGGAAAGCGGACAGACTGACGTGAAGTTTGAATACACGCAGGGGCATTTCAGACGCGGGGTATTATAACAGGGGGTAACATGGTAAACATTATCGTACAACTATCGAAATATCTTATAATCATCCTTATAGCGGCATATACGTTCTCCTGCTTTTCGATTTTTACGAGAAATTATGAGGATGAGGAGAAGCGGGTTCTGTTAAGGCAGGATATCCTGCTTTTCCTGCTGCAGTTGGTGGCCTTTTCTGTCATGTTTCTGGTCACTGAGGACATTCGGATACTGTTTATTTATGCAGCTTTGACCATCGTGCTTCTTGCGGTGATCCTTCTGTATAATCTGATCTATCCGAATGTGTCCCGTCTGGTTGTCAACAATATGTGTATGCTGATAACCGCGGGCATGATCATGATCACAAGGCTGTCTTCGGACAATGAATCTCCTTACGACACGGCGATCAAACAGCTGATATTTGTCATACTGGGAGTCGTGTTCGGACTGATCGTGCCGATCCTGATACGGAAACTTACTTTTCTGGATAAATGGACTTATGTGTATGCGGCTGTCGGCGGCGGCGCTCTTCTGGCAGTGGCATTGTTCGCACAGATTTCAGGCGGAGCAAAGCTGGGATTTGAGATCATGGGAATCAATGTGCAGCCATCTGAGTTTGTAAAAATCATATTTGTGTTTTTTGTGGCCGCCAGCTTAAACAAGTCAAAAGAATTTAAAAATGTAGTGATCACCACAGCCATTGCGGCCGCCCATGTGCTGATCCTTGTGTTGTCGACCGACCTGGGAGCAGCTCTGATCTTTTTTGTAGTGTATCTTGTCATGCTGTATGTGGCTACGCGTCAGCCGCTGTATGCTGTGGCAGGTCTTGGTGCCGGAGTGCTGGCCGCTGTGGCAGGATATCATTTGTTTGCACACATCCAGGTCAGAGTAGAGGCATGGCAGGATCCCATCGCTTCCTACAGCGGAAGCGGCTATCAGGTGGCGCAGTCCCTGTTCGCCATTGGAACAGGTGGCTGGTTCGGTACCGGATTATTCCGCGGACAGCCGGATACCATACCGGTGGCAGAGACTGATTTTATCTTTTCCGCCATTACGGAGGAGATGGGAATGATCTATGCGCTCTGTCTGATCCTTATCTGTGTGAGCTGTTATGTAATGTTCCTGAATATTGCCATGGAACTTTACAATCCGTTTTATAAACTGGTGGCATTAGGACTTGGAACATGCTATATTTTCCAGGTATTTCTTCAGATAGGAGGCGTGACAAAATTCATACCTTCAACAGGTATGACCCTTCCGTTTGTCAGTTACGGCGGAAGCTCCATGCTAAGCACGATGATCATGTTCGGTATTATACAGGGATTGTATATACTGAGAGAGGACGAGGAGGAAAAGCTGGAGCAGCGGAAACTTAGGAAAGAAAGGAAGACAGGATATGGCGTGGGAAGAACAGCGCCCCGAAAGGCGGCGAAGAGCGAACCGAGATTCGAGGAAGTCCCAAGGCAGAGGACGCGAAAAAAATCGGGAACGCGTGCGAAATAAAGAATTTGCCTGGATCACATACTTTTTTGTGATTTTGTTTATCACGCTCATGGGGTATCTGGTATACTTTACGATCGCGCGGGCAAAAACATTTGTCAACAGCCCGTACAATCAGCGGCAGGATGCATTTGCCCAGTATGTGGTGCGGGGAGAGATCACGGACAGGAACGGGAACGTGCTTGCCCGCACGGATGTGGCTGAGGACGGAACAGAGACAAGGGTTTATCCCTATGGTTCCGTGTTTGCACATGTGATCGGATACAGCGATTCAGAGCTTGGAAAAACAGGGCTTGAGTCTGTTGAGAATTTTGAACTGCTGACCTCTAATGCGTTTTTTGTAGAAAAGATACAAAATGAATTTAACGGGGAGAAGAACCAGGGAGATACGGTTGTCACCACCCTGGATGCACACCTTCAGCAGGCGGCTTACGATGCTCTTGGTGACAACAAGGGGGCGGTTGTTGTCATGGAAGCGGATACAGGAAAGATTTTATCCATGGTATCCAAACCCGATTATGACCCGAACACTCTGTATGAGAACTGGGCGACACTGAATTCGGATGAGGAGAACAGTCCTCTTTTGAACCGTGCTACAAACGGTTCCTATGCACCCGGGTCTGTATTTAAAATTGTTACAACACTGGCATATATGCGTCAGGACAGTAATTACCAGGGATATGCTTATGACTGCAGCGGGTCCATTACGGTGGATGATACGACCATCCCGTGTTTTAACCGAAACATCCACGGTTCGGAGGATTTGCGAAGTTCTTTTGCAAATTCCTGTAATTCCTCCTTTGCAAATATCGGGCTTTCCCTCGACATGTCGGGGTACCGCAGCACGGCAGAAGACCTGCTGTTCAATTCACCTCTGCCGGGAGAACTGGATTATACAAAAAGTTCTTTTGTGCTGGATGAAAATTCCGGAACCGGCGAGATCATGATGACTGCGATGGGACAGGGAAAAACCACGGTGAGCCCTTACCACATGGCACTGATTACCCAGGCTGTAGCAAACGGCGGCACCCTTATGGAACCTTATCTTGTAGATCAGGTAACCAATTATACGGGAACCGAAGTCCGCAGAAATGTGCCGAAAAGCTATGGACGCCTTATGACTGCGGAGGAATCTGCTCAGCTGAAAGAATATATGACTGCTGTGGTAAATGAGGGAACAGGCATGGAGCTTTCCGGACGTTCTTACACGGTGGCAGGCAAAACAGGAACAGCAGAGTACAGTCTGGTGGACGGGGAGAAAACTCATTCCTGGTTCGTAGGCTTTACGAATGTGGACAATCCTGAACTGGTGATCAGCGTGATCACAGAAGGTTCTGATGGAAGCGCGGGAGGACGGGCGGTTTCCATAGCGGGAACCATCCTGGGTTCTTACTATAATTGATGGAAGAGAACGGTGATGCAGGTGAAATTTTACTGTGATCTGTATGTCAGTGAATGCTGGCGGGAGAAAAAGGGAAAAATAATAAAAAAGCTGAAAGAAAACAGACTTGCCCCTGAGGTATATGTAGTTACTCTGTCTCAGGGCAGTCAGAATCAGCTGGAATTTTTCTCCGGTATCCTTCTTAAGCGGCATGTTTTTAAGAACACAGAGCTCTTTGTAGTGGGTCTTGCCGCAGGATATGACGAGGCCCTTTCTGTCATAAAAACAATTACAGAACAGGTGTACCATGAAACTGCAGACGCCGATATACGGCAGTTTATCCTGAAGCGTCAGGAAGAATATGAAAAGGCAGGACGATAGATCAGATGTTACATATTATTCTTCTCATTTTGAAAATACTGGGATTTTTGATCCTCGGAATACTGGCGCTTCTGCTTCTGATTCTCCTTTTTGTTTTGATTTCTCCGGCTGTGTACCGTCTGGAAGTATCCGGGGAGGATACGCTGGAGAGTGTAAGAGGAGAGATGAAATTCCACTGGCTGTTCCATTTGATTTCCGGACGGGTGACCTATGGGGACAGCGGATTTGACTGGCGCTTAAGAGCAATCTGGAAGCACTTTGACAGCGGATCAGAGGCGTGGGAAGAAGAGGCAGGAGAGCAGGCGCCTGTTCAGCCGGAGGTGGATTTGGATTCCGGCAGGCAGGAAGAGAAGCCTGTTGAGCCGACTCCGCCCCGGCGGGAAGAAAATGACCGGACAGGAGAGAGCCATACACCAAAACCGGAAAAACGAA
>CALWFY010000017.1 GCA_944377775.1 uncultured Mediterraneibacter sp. | reverse complement strand
CCAGAACCACAATCTGGCGCGCTAACCAACTGCACCATACCCACCATAACGAGCCTGGGGGGATTCGAACCCTCGACCTACGGCTTAGAAGGCCGTTGCTCTATCCAGCTGAGCTACAGACTCATATTTAAATATCCCCTTTTTAAGGCTCTCCGCATTTTCTGCGGAAAAGCGGGTGATGGGAATCGAACCCACGTATCCAGCTTGGAAGGCTGGTGTTCTACCATTGAACTACACCCGCACATCATCGGGGTGACAGGATTCGAACCTGCGACCTCCTGGTCCCAAACCAGGCGCTCTAGCCAAGCTGAGCCACACCCCGGTATAATTCCTACGTTCCTGTCTTTCCCGTAGCGCATTGACTATTATATTATAAGGTTTTCCTAATGTCAACAACTTTTTTCAGTTTTCTTTTATGCCTCTGCAGAGAGATATCTCTGCTCAAAAGATACGTTTCCGTCTCCCCCTATTTCCATAAGCATATAACTTCCCCTGCGGCCCTCCTGACGCGGGAAAGAAAGACTCCCCGGATTGAGCACAGTCATGCCGCCGTCCTGCTCCAGATATGGCCTGTGCGTATGTCCGAACATTACAATGTCTGCCCCCCTGGATTCTCCTTCTTCCCTGATATACTCAATATCCAGCGACACATAGTACGGATGTCCGTGTGTAATGAACACTTTATGTTCGCCTATATAAAATTCTTCTTCACCGGGCAGGTCCGAGAAAAAATCATTATTTCCTCTCACCATATGTTTCTCACAGTCCACAACTGCATCTATATAGTCCTCTCCGCCCTCCACGTCTCCAAGATGAATAAACATGTCTATGGGACCGGCTTCTTCAAGCGCTCTGTCGAGTCCTCTGTGCCTTCCGTGCGTATCACTGACAATCAATATCCTCATACTGTTTCCTCTCCGGATTTTTCTTTTAATATATCCCGCATAGCGCGAAGCGCCTTCCCTCTGTGGCTCAATTCATTCTTCTGTTCCGGTGTCATCTGAGCAGTCGTACAGCCATACTCCGGGACATAAAAGATCGGATCGTATCCAAATCCATTCTCCCCTTCGGCCTCCTGTGCAATCTGTCCCTCGATCACTCCGCGTACCGTGGAGACCGTACCGTCAGGAAATACCGCTGCCACAGCGCACACAAAACGGGCTGTCCTCTCCTCGCTTGGCACTCCTTCAAGACGATCCAGCAATATCCGATTTTTTATGTCGTAGGATGTATCCTCTCCCGCAAAGCGGGCAGAATAGATTCCCGGAGCCTTATCCAGATAATCTATCTCCAGTCCCGAATCGTCGGCAAGCACAATATCGTTTGTGAGTGTCCTCGCAACCGCCCTGGCTTTAATCTGTGCATTTTCTTCAAAGCTCATTCCGTCCTCGACGATCTCCACATCCACCCCTGCCTCTTTCATAGACAGTATCTCCATGCCCAAATCTTCAAGGATCATGCGGATTTCTTTCATCTTATTTTCATTTCCTGTTGCAAAAACAATTCTTTTCTTCATTATCCTATGTACCCTCTATCTTTTCTGTTTTGGGGGCTTCGGTCCCTGGAACTGATAAAAATACGTCCTTAACATTCCATTGTACACTTTCCTGTTCCTGTCTGCTTTCCGCCCGAAATAGCGCTCTGCATCCTCATAGCTTGTGATCATGTATGCCGACCAGCTGTCAAGTTCTCTGAAAGCCTGACCAAATTCCTGATATATCCGGGGAAGACTTGATTTTTCTTCCAGACGTTCTCCGTACGGAGGATTGGTTATGACAAATCCATATTTTTTCGGATGTCTTAAGTCTTTGACTTCCCTTTGCTGAAAATGTATCAAATGCCCTACGCCTGCCTCTTCGGCATTTCTGCGGGCAGTCCGGATCACTTCCGGGTCTGCGTCATATCCCTGTATATCTGTCTCAATCTGATCATCCACTTTATCATGCGCCTCATTGACTGCTTCATACCAGTTCTTTTTCGCAATAAGGTTTGTCCAGTCTTCTGCTGTAAATGACCGGTTCATCCCCGGCGTAATATTGGCCGCCATCATAGCTGCTTCTATCGGAAATGTCCCGCTCCCGCAGAACGGATCCACCAGTATCCTGTCTTTCCTCCACGGCGTCAGCATGATAAGCGCTGCTGCCAGATTTTCTGCAATCGGGGCTTTTCCTGCCACAGGCCGGTAACCTCTTTTGTGCAGAGACACTCCTGTGGTATCAATGCCTACGGTCACAATATCTTTCATGAGAAAAACCCTGACCGGATAAGATGCTCCAGTCTCCTGGAACCAGCTGATCCCGTACCGGGTCTTCATGCGTTCCACCATGGCTTTTTTCATAATAGACTGAATATCTGACGGGCTGAACAGCTTACTCTTGACTGATGCCGCTTTTGCTACCCAGAACTTCCCATCCTCAGGAATATAGTTCTCCCAGGGAATCTCTTTCGTTCTCTGAAACAGCTCCTCGAAAGTTACAGCGCGGAAACTTCCTACTTTCAGAAGAATACGCTCTGCAGTTCTGAGAAATATATTTGCTCTGCATGCGGCGTCAATTCCTCCGCCAAAAGTGATCCTGCCGTCTTCCACCTGTATGATCTCATATCCGAGTTCCTGGATTTCCCTTTTTAATACGGATTCCAGACCGAAGTGACAGGGCGCGATCCATTCCATTTTATCCATGAAGTCTTCCGTCCTTACATTTTTCTCTATCCATCTTACTATAAATCGGGGACGTAGTAAAGTTGAACTTTACTACGTCCCCAACTGCTGTTTTACGCCTGATTAGTAGCGGTCTGTTTCATCAAATGCATCACGGGTTCTTCCGCAGTTTTTGCTGTCTGACGCATTTGTTCCTGCATTTGTGCTGTTCTTGTTAGCGTTTTTGTTTTTGCTCTGTGTCTCACCGTAAGATGAATATGAGCTGTTTTTTGAATTTGCGTTTTTGTTGGAATTGTTTGTATTGCTATAATTCTTTGCCATGAGTATCCCTCCTATTTTTTTGGTTCAGTCTTAGTATCCCTTATCGCGCTTTTTTTATTCGTTGTTTTTTTATTTTTTGCTTGCTTTTTCCAATACGGTATATTATACTGTTTATTGTAGAAAGATTACTTTCTACAACCCCTTATTAATTATTTATACTCCCCTCAAAAGACCGATGGCTCCCCCATCGGTCTTTTACTGCATCTGAAGATGTTCATAGTTTGTTCATTTATCATTTAAAAATCTTTCACGATATTATCATGTTTTCTTCATTTCTCCCCCATATACTATAACCATCCAAATAAAACCACAAACAAGACGCTGACAAGTTATTTTGAATAAACTTTTTCATAATACATGCCGGGAACCAATTAAATTGGTCACCCGGCATCCTCCCTTTTAAGGGGATTTTTCGTCCTTCGATGTTTTCTTTAATTCATACTCTTTGATAAGTTCGGATATTTTTTCCGAATGTTTTATCTTATCCAGTACTTTCTCTCCTGCTTCCGCCGCCTGTTTATAGTCTCCCAGCTCCGCCTCTGTCATCATCTGGTTGATGCCTGCTTCCTCAATTTTCCCCGGTGTGTCCTCAATTTCCACAAGTCTTTCGTATGCAGCAGACGCTTCTTCCTGCATATCCAGTTTTTTATATGCTCCCGCCAGAGTACGCACTGCGGCAAGCTCTATCTTCCGGACTATATCTACTATCTTTTGCAAATCTTCCTCAGTCATTTCTCGCTGCCCCGCTGAAACTGTTTCTATCTCTGAGTCCTGATGATCCAGAGAATTTTCTTCTGCGGTCTGCGAAGATTGTTCTGAAAGGATACTTCTCACTGGAATCAGTGCTGTACACAAACCCACGCAGGCACAGGTCCCTGCTGCCAGCCGCTTTCCGCGCTTCCCCAGGAGGGTTTTTCTTCTCTCTTTTAAAACAGGAATTTCTTTAAAGACCTGGCTGATATCTTCATATCTTCTCCCCGATTCTCCGATACACCTGCTGATTATCCTGGAGAATCTGATTTCTTCCCGCCGCGTTATCTCCGGAGATATCTCTGCATATGCCAGTATGAACTGAATTGTTTTCCCGTACGCAAACAAGTCTGCTTTCCTGTTCTTTTCTGTCCCCATCTCACAGACAGGTCTTACAAAATGACTTCTCACAGCCCTCTTCTGCATCTGTTTTATTACAAATGCATTTCCCGGCGCCTCCAGATCCAGCAACATTAAATTGCCCTCCTCAGAGACAATGATACTGTACGGATTCAGATAGCAGTATTCTTGCCGGCTTCTGCTCCTGTGATACTGATCGACACACACGGCGAGGCGGCGAACCCAGTTAAAAAACACCGATTTTTCAAGCCGGGGATTTTCTCTCAGATATCGAATCAGCGGTATCCCACGTATACAGTCCATACTCTGTCTGCAGTGCGCCCCGTGTTCAATAAACCTCAGCACTTCATACATTTCTTCCATATTCACTTTTCTTCAGCTGCATGAAGCGGCGCGCGGGAGTTCCCTCCTCTCCCGCGCCGCATCAAATACATTTGTTTCCCCAATGAAATCCATCAGAAATTGATGATGAAAAGATAATTTAGATCAGATTGCTCTAAGTACTAATATCATACTTGAATTGTTAAAAAAACGCAAGCCTGATCACTGCATTTCCTCCAATTTATCCAGCGCTGCCGCAATGACTTTGTCCATATCATAATATTTATAATCTCCAAGACGGCCTCCGAATATCACGTTCTCCTCCTGCTCCGCCAACTTTTTATACTTTTGGAAAAGCTCGTTGTTTCTGTCATCATTCACCGGATAATAAGGCTCCATGCCTACATTCCACTCAGAAGAATACTCCCTGGAAATCACAGTCTTCTCCTGTTTTCCGAACTCAAAATGCTTGTGTTCAATAATGCGGGTATACGGCACTGTGTGATCCGTATAATTTACCACCGCATTGCCCTGATAGTTCTCACAGTCCAACACTTCGGTCTCAAACCGCACAGACCGATATTCAAGGGCTCCCAGCTGATAATCAAAATACTCGTCAATCTGCCCTGTAAAAATAATCTTATCTGCCATATCTGGATTCTCCCGGCGAAATCCAAAGAAATCTACGCCAGTGCGCACTTCGGCCTTTGCAAGCATCTTCTCCACAATAGGCGTGTATCCTCCAATAGGAATCCCCTGATATCTGTCGTTAAAGTAATTATTGTCATAGACAAAGCGGAACGGAAGCCTCTTGATAATGAACGCCGGAAGCTCCGTGCATTTCCTTCCCCACTGTTTTTCAGTATATTCCTTTATGAGTTTTTCATAAATATCCCGTCCGCCGAGAAAAAGCGCCTGTTCTTCCAGATTTTTCGGTTCTGTGATTCCCGTCTCTTTCCTCTGTTTCTCAATGATCTCTTTTGCTTCCCGGGGGGTGCGCACGCCCCACATCTTACTGAATGTATTCATATTGAACGGGAGGTTGTAAAGCTCGTCTTTGTAGACTGCCACCGGAGAATTAATATAATTATTAAACTCCGCAAACTGATTGATATATTCCCACAGTCTTTTGTCTGACGTATGGAAAATATGCGCGCCATATTTGTGCACATGGATTCCTTCCACATCTTCACAATAAATATTTCCCGCAATGTGATCTCTGCGGTCAATCACCAGACAATCTTTTCCCTTTTTTCCAAGTTCATATGCCATAACCGCCCCATACAGGCCTGCTCCCACGATCAGGTAATCATATTTTTTCATTGACTGCCATCCTTTCTGCACCTCTGACTCCAGACAGTGCATGCCTTTTTTCTGCTTTTAACAGTATATCATCATCTTCATCGCGATTCCTGTGTTCTGATATTTTTCGTTATTTTGCATATATTTTCTATTTTTTCATTTACAAATTAGTGATTGCGCACTAAACTATTAGTATAATTGCTCAGAGAACATTGTTCTCTTTGAGCCATATTGCAGAACGGAGGTACTATAAATGAAAGGAAATGTAATCGTCGGACAGTCCGGCGGACCGACCGCCGCTATTAATTCAAGTCTCGCAGGTGTATACCGCACTGCCAAAGACCGCGGCGCCAAAAAAGTATACGGAATGCTCAACGGTATTCAGGGACTGATGCAGGAGCGCTATATCGACCTGTCCCAGTATATTACGAATGAACTTGACGCTGAGCTGCTCAAAAGAACTCCAGCAGCTTTTCTCGGTTCCTGCAGGTATAAACTGCCGGAAATTCATCAGGATAAAGCGGTTTACGAAAAGATTTTTGCCATTCTTGATAAACTGGAAATCGAAGCATTTATTTATATCGGCGGAAACGACTCCATGGATACGATCAAAAAACTGTCAGATTATGCAATCGTGACAGGCCATCCAACTCGCTTTGTCGGCTGTCCCAAAACAATCGACAATGACCTGGCACTCACGGACCATACGCCTGGTTACGGAAGCGCTGCAAAATACATCGGAACATCTGTCAAAGAGATTATCCGCGACAGCTTCTGCCTGGAATACGAAAAAGGGCTTGTCTCCATCGTGGAGATCATGGGGCGTAATGCAGGATGGCTCACCGGGGCGGCTGCTCTGGCAAAAGGCGAGGACTGTGCAGGTCCTGACCTGATCTATCTGCCCGAAATCCCCTTTGACATTGAATCCTTTGGGGCAAAAGTGAAAAAACTGCTGGCCAAAAGACCTTCCGTGGTTGTTGCCGTGTCTGAAGGTATCCGGCTGGCGGACGGACGCTATGTATGCGAGCTGGGACAGAGCATTGATTTTGTGGATGCGTTCGGCCACAAACAGCTTTCCGGCACCGCTAACTATCTGGCAAGTTATATCGCCGGAGAGATCGGATGCAAGACCCGCGCTATCGAACTGAGCTCACTTCAGCGTTCTGCTTCTCACTGCGCTTCACGCGTGGATATCCTGGAAGCATACCAGGTTGGAGGAGCTGCGGTAAAAGCAGCTGATGAGGGTGACTCCGGAAAAATGGTTGTGCTGAAACGACTGTCCGATGATCCGTATCAGTGCAGCACAGAAGTAAAAGACGTTCACAAGATTGCAAACGATGAAAAACTTGTTCCCCGCGAATGGGTGACAAAAGACGGTTCCTATGTAACCGATGAGTTCATCACATATGTGCGCCCGCTCATCCAGGGAGACGTATCTCCTGTAATGGTAGACGGTATACCACGCCATCTTTATCGGCAGATATAGGATAAAAGGAGACGGCAGTTCAGCCAAAAACCACACTCTGCGGTTCTCTTTGCCGGGACGGACGTCCTGCCTTTGCAGCAGGTCTCCTCCCGGCTTTTTATCTGCTTTCGCCAACATCTTGCTTTCCCCTGCACGAATCATGTATACTGAAACAAAAAAATTTTTCTCAGGAGGTTTCCATGATCATTAAAAACTGTTTTCTCATAGACCCTGCATTCGGCCGCTCCGGGTTGTGCGATATCCATATTGAAAACGGAATAATCTCACAGATTGCCTCAGATATTCCGTCCTCATCCTCAGACGAAGTACTGGATGTGCACGGACTGACAGCCGCGCCCGGATTCGTTGATACACATGTTCATTTCCGGGACCCGGGATTTACGCACAAGGAGACTCTGCACACAGGGGCCCTTTCCGCGGCAAAGGGCGGTTTTACCTCTGTCATATGCATGGCCAACACTTCTCCCGTCGTAGACTGTCCTTCCGTATTGGAAGATATTCTGACCAGAGCAGGATCAGAAAAAATTCATATCTATCAGGCTGCTTCTGTGTCCCTTTCTCTCAAAGGTGAAGAACCGACAGATATGGCAGCCCTAAAAGACGCCGGCGCATGCGGATTTACGGATGACGGCATCCCGCTTCGAAACGCTGCATTTCTCTACGACGCCATGATACAGGCCCGAAAACTGGATGTGCCCATCAGTCTTCACGAAGAAGACCCTTCTTTTATCAAAAACAACGGCATTAATCACGGACCCGTCTCTGAAAAGCTGGGAATTTACGGTTCGCCTTCTATCGCAGAAGAATCTCTTGTGGCAAGAGACTGTATGCTCGCCCTGCGCTCAGGCGCGCACGTTGTGATCCAGCATATCAGTTCCGGCCGTTCAGTGGAACTGGTGCGAATGTTCAAAGCTCTGGGGGCCAACCTGCACGCAGAAGCCACCCCTCACCATTTCACGCTCACGGATGAGGCAGTCCTTAAATATGGCACTCTGGCAAAAATGAATCCTCCCCTTCGCACGGAAGCTGACCGGCAGGAAATCATCCGGGGGCTCTGCGACGGAACGATTGATATTATTGCCACTGATCACGCTCCCCACAGCCGGGAGGAAAAGGAGCGCTCCATCACTGCTGCCCCAAGCGGTATCATCGGTCTGGAAACAGCGCTCGCCCTTGGCATCACCTCGCTTGTACGTCCGGGACATTTAACCCTGATGCAGCTTTTGGAAAAGATGACCATCAACCCCGCAGACCTGTATCACCTGCCTGCAGGACGGATTATCACGGGCGCTCCCGCAGACCTTGTGATCTTTGACCCCGATGAAAAATGGACGCCTGCAGAATATGCTTCCCTTTCCTCCAACTCCCCCTTTACCGGATGGGAACTGTACGGAAAAATAAAAAGGGTTATCTGCGGCGGCGTCCCGGTATAAAGTTCCCCGCGGGCACTTCCGACAGGGAACTTTTACCGCAGGCTGTGAAATGCAGATTTTCTGACTTGAGTAAATAAGTTCACGGAAACTGTATCAGAACGGTTTTGCGTTATGATACAGCTTCCGTGAACGTATCTTAATCTTTGTTACAAAGATGTATTTCGCAGCACTACAGTCTCTCACTGCTTTCATTCATGAATTTGTACTCTGCCACAGAGCGGTCAAATCCTTTGATATGTCTGTACAGCCATTCAATCACATTTTTATTCACCTGCTCTACAAACGCATCTGAAGGTCCTTCTTCCTCCTCCAGCATACTATAAAGGTCTTTTACAACCGCACGCAGCTTGTCATGCTCTTTCTTATGTTCTGCCACACCCGGATATTTGACGGACTCCTGGAGTTTTTCCTCCTCACCAAAATGAAACTCCGTGTAATCTGCAAGATAATCCAGTGTCTTCACAGCAACCGGCTTGTCCTTGCTTGTCTCGCAGCTGTCCAGCAGCTTGTTGATCTTGTCGATCAGTTCCTTGTGCTGTGTGTCGATCATCTCATCCCCTGTTACTAAGCTTTCATCAAATTCTGCTCTCATAGTTTCTTTCCTCCTTAATCTTTTTAATGTTTATGGAAACATTTGATTCCCACTAAACTTCTCTATTTTTAAATTTCAGGATCATCTCATTTGTCAGGCTTTCTTCAGACATCACATCCGGTATGTCCTCCCTCTCAAACCATTGTGCAAGAGCAAGCTCATTTTTGTCAATAGTAATTTGGTCATCTCCGTCCAAATCACAGTAAAATCCCATGAGGAGTGTATCGCTGAACGCCCACGGCTGGCTTTTGTAATAGCGGATATTTTTAACTTTCAGTCCCACTTCCTCCATCACTTCTCTGGCCACCGTCCCCTCCACTGTCTCTCCAATCTCGGTGAACCCGGCGAGAAGGGCATATTTCTTATATGCTCTGCCTGCATATTTTGACATTAAAATGCGGTTTCCATCTGTCACCCCTACAATAACCGCGGGACAGATTTTCGGAAATTCCATATTATTGCAGGAACTGCATCTTAGCATCCTCTCTTTTTCATCTCGCACCATCAGTTTCCCACAGCGGCCGCAATACTTGTGCCCTCTGTACCAGTTGTAAAGCTGGTATCCTGTAATCCCTGCAAACGCATGATACTGAGGCTGCGCCGTACGGAATATCTCCGTATTCTCCATTGTAAAATCCGAAAGCGGCTCACGATTAAGCTCCTGCACCAGATAATACCGCTCCTCATCAACTGAAAACAGATATATGTACTCAGTATAAATTTCTTCGTTGAGTCTTTCCAGCTCTCTGAATTTTGGAAATACAATCCCGTTTTCCGTCTTTTTTAAAAGTACTGCACGGTCCTCATAATACAATACCCAACTCTCTTTGTCCGGCGGAACCGGGCGATACTGATTATCCAGATGCTTCGGCTGTATATCCTGTATCATCTCAGTCTCTCCTTAAACTCTCTCTGAGCTTCACGCCTCTGGTCTTTCTTCGCGATATCATCCCGCTTGTCATAAAGTTTCTTTCCTTTTGCCAGTCCGATCTCCACTTTCACGAGACTCCCGCTGAAGTATACCTGCAGCGGCACTACCGTGATTCCCTGCTCCTTCATCTTTCCGAAAATCTTGTTGATCTCGTTTTTATGGAGGAGCAGCTTTCTTACACGAAGAGGATCTTTGTTAAATATATTTCCTTTCTCATAGGGCGAAATATGCATACCGTATATATACATCTCACCGGCTTCCACCCGTATGAAAGCCTCCTTGATGCTGCACTTCCCCATGCGCAGAGATTTGACCTCTGTTCCGTGGAGCACGATACCCGCCTCATATTTTTCCAAAATGAAATAGTCATGATATGCTTTTTTGTTGTTGGCAATCAATTTTGTCTCTGTCTTGCCCATACTTTTCTCCTCAATCTATGATCTCAAAATTCACTGTCCTCAGCACTTTATCTGCATCAATCACGCGAACTCTGACAGTCTGTCCCAACTTATAGCGTTTTCCGGTGTGTTGTCCTGCCAACTCATAGCTCTGTTCCAGGAACTCATAATGATCATCCCACATATCTGCCACATGCACAAGCCCCTCCACGGTATTTGGCAGTTCAACATATGCACCCCAGCGGGTTACGCCGGAAATCACACCCTCATATTCTTCCCCTATGTGCGCTCTCATGTATTCAGCCTTTTTCAGTTTTACAACCTCTCGCTCCGCCTCCTCGGCAGTTCTTTCTTTGTTGCTGCACTGGGCCGCCACTTTCGGAAGAATTTCCCCATAATGAGAGATTCTGTCTTCATTCAGTCTCCCTCGCAAATTTTCCTTGATGATTCTGTGAATCTGAAGATCCGGATATCTGCGTATGGGGGATGTGAAATGTGTATAATATTTTGCTGCAAGCCCAAAATGCCCCGTATTCTCCGTCGTATATCTCGCCTGCTTCATAGACCGAAGTGCAAGGCGGCTGATGAGCGCTTCTTCCGGTGTGTCCTCCACTTTTCCGAGCAGTTTCTGAATCTCTTTTGGCCGCACTTCATTTCTCACATGAATATGATAACCGAAATTATTAATAAACACAGAAAGCTGGCGTATTTTCTCATCATCCGGTGTCTCGTGGGTGCGGTACAGAAACGGCACATCGCGCCAGAAATACTCCTCTGCCACTGTTTCATTTGCCATAACCATAAAATCCTCAATGATTTTTGTGGCAGCATTGCGCTCATATGGCTTTATCTCTATCGGTTTTCCTTCCGCATCCAGCACAATCTTTGTCTCCGGGAAATCAAAATCTATTGATCCCCTTTTTCCTCTTCTCTCCCTGATGATCTTTGAAAGCTCTCTCATCCGCAGGATCATTGGGACAAACTCCAGGTTTTCGATTATCTCTTTCTCGTCCCCCTCCAGAATCTTCGCAACACCATTATAACTCCTTCGCTTGTCCACGCGAATCACTGTCTCCGCGATCTCGTGATCCACCATGTCACCTGCCGGAGTAAGCGTCATGATACAGGAAAGCGCCAGCCTGTCCTGCCCCGCATTCAGAGAACAAATTCCGTTTGAGAGTTTGTGGGGCAGCATGGGAATAACGCGGTCTGCCAGATATACACTGGTTCCTCTCTCTAATGCCTCTTTGTCCAGAGCGCTTCTCTCCTGCACATAATTTGTCACATCCGCAATATGCACGCCCAGTCGATAATTATCCCCTTCTCTTGTGAGTGATACGGCATCATCCAGATCTTTAGCGTCTTCCCCGTCAATCGTCACCATCTGCCAGCCCCGCAGGTCAAGCCTTCCCGCACAGTCTGCCTCGCTGACTTCTTTTCCAACTCTCACCGCCTGATTGAGCGCTTTCTCCGGGAACTCCGTCTTAATCCCCATATCCATCACAATAGAGAGGATATCAGTACCCGGATCATTAATGTGTCCGATGATCTCAACGACTTTCCCCTCAGGTTTCATTCGCTCGCCGCCATAAGAAGTCAGCTCAACAACCACTTTATGTCCGGTCATGGCGCCGCCTTCTTTGCCGGCAGGAATATAAATATCCTTCAGATATCTCTGGTTGTCCGGCCTTACAAAGCCAAAACTTTTACACTTTTCATATAATCCTACGATCCGCGTCACCCCGTGCGAGAGAATCCTCACTATCTTTCCCTCTCTGCGCCTGCCTGACGGTGCTGCCGTAATAATAAACTCAACTTCGTCTCCGTGGAACGCCCCGCAAAGGTTCTCCTCCGGGATAAATACATCCCCACCGCCGTTCTCAGGCAATACGAAACCAAATCCTCTCACATTTGCCTGAAAGACGCCTTTTTGATGCTCCGCATGTCCCACGCTGTATTTTCCACGCTTTGACAGAGTGATCTTTTCCTCCTTAACAAGAGCGTCCAGCACTTCTTTCAGTGCGTCCCTCTGCTCTCTCGGAATCTGGAGCACAATCGCGATCTCTTTTATTTTCATCGGCGTATAAAAATCATCCTTCATAAAATCATAAATGACTTTTTTACGCCTCTCAAATGCCTCGTTCATGTCTTTCTCCCCAATATCGTCTTCTCTCTGTATATATAGGCTGCAATAACCCCTGTATTTCTCCAGAAAAAACAGAAGCACTCTATATCTACATAGAGTGCTTACGTTAATTATTATCTTTCGATATCATGCTTTTCATACTACTTAAAAATTCCAAGGTTGAGCACAACTGCCAGCACCATAAAAAGGACTGCAATCACTCTTGTCACTTTTACGAGCGTTCCTTCCATGGAACGTCCCTTATTGTGCCCCCAGTATGTATCTGCAGCGCCGCTGATCGTACCAAGTCCTGCTGATTTTCCTTCCTGTAAAAGTATAATCGCAGCTAACGCAATGCAATCTATAACAAAGATGATCATTAAAATAATTTTTAAAACATCCATTTTATTACCTCCTGCGGATAAACCACAGTTATTTTATCACAATCTCCAAAAGTTTGCAAGACTAAAATATCCCGAATATTTTTTCTCTGAACGCGCCATACAGTGTATCATAATCTGTATACTGGATATCACTGTCTTTGAAACGCCTGCCCCATTCATCTCTCAAATGGTCGGCGATGAGAACCGCATCCTCGTGTTCCGTCTTCAAAAGAGCAGGAAAAATATAATAGATCATAAAGAAATTCAAATCCAGCTGCACCACGCCCTCAATCACACCTTTTTTAGAAGAAGCATAGGCTTTTTCCACCTTATCGGCAAATACTTCTGCAATTTCGGATGCCGTCTGTTCTTTATCCTCGGCATTTTCCACCAAATCTGTCATTTCCTGAAAATAATGTCCGTGTTTTCTCAGAAAATCCTCCATATTTGCCTCATATGACGCCTTTTTGAGTTTCTTCATCATCGGTTTCATGTTCTCAAAAACAATCTCCACATGATCCAGCATATTGTACCCTCCGTTTATCCTTGTATTAATCTGTAACTACACCCTTCTGAAGCATAATATTGGCGTAGAGCGCTGACTCACCTGTAGCAATGATAGCATATACTTTCTTCGCCTCTTCATAGAATGCAAAACGCTCGATATTACCTACAACAGCGTCTCCTCTGTCATCGTATTTGCGGATAATCTCTTTGTAAATATCCCAGATCGGTGTTTCCACATCATCCCCCGGCATTACTTCCATCAGATTTACCGGATGCTCTACATAAGTATCCAGCGGGAACACCTGAAGAATTGCATCCAGAAGCTCCGGCACTCCATGTCCGTCACAGCGGATAACAATGGCGTCCTTTCCCATAGATTCAGCCGGGAAATTTCCGTCAGAGATAACAAGTCTGTCGCTGTGCCCCATCTCTGCAAGCACTTTAAGCAGCTCGGGTGAAAGTATTTTCGGAATTCCTTTTAACATATTATATCCTCCTCATTATAATATTTTTCTTTTAAAAAGGAACCGGGAATTTCCCGATTCCTTTTTATTTTCAGACCATCTTAGACAGAACGGTCTGTCTGCACGTTTTTTAAATTGACTGCTGATTAGTCATACAGGTTAGGAGCGATATTCTCGTCTTCCATGTTCTCAGCATCATACCAGTAGCTGTCTGTTGTAACGTCGGATACTTCCTCGCCTTCACAGATCTTGTAAAGAGTCTCGATAGCAATTCTTCCCTGATCAACAGGAGCCTGTGTAACAGCACCGATAAGTGTTCCGTCAGCAACAGCTGCTTTCAGTGTAGCACCTGCGTCAAATCCTACACCTACGATACCCTCGTCCGGAGTAGCTGCAAGTACGTTCAGGTTCTGGTTAGCTGTAAGGACACCCTCTGCTGTAACCTGGTTGGAACCGAAAATAGCGATTGTGTCGTCTTTGTTCATGATGTTAGCAGCCTCTGTAGCGGACAGTTCAACAGTTGTCTGAGCCGGAACTGCAACTTCGATGATAACATCAGCACTAGCCTCGTCACCGTTGTTTTCTACGGAATCAACATACAGCTGGTTTCCGATAACTGCAACTGTCTTTCCATCAGCCTCGATGAGTTCTTTCATTTTGTTGATGAATCCCATACCACGTCCGATGATGTTAGCTGCTGTAGCATCCTGGTTAACTTCACCGATTCTTACCGGCTCTGTTGCGTTAGCGATTGTGTCTTTGATTACTTCATACATATTCTCTGCTGCAACAGCTCCAGCCGCCTCATTGTCTGTAACAACTGTAGCGTATACAGAACCTTCCGGAGCATCCGGCACACCTGTGTCGAAGCATACTACCGGGATTTCTTTGTCAAGTGCTGACTGAAGAGACTCGATTACGGAGTTCTGGTCACATGCTGCCAGAGCGATTCCGTCCGGATTCTGGTTGATAGCATTGTTAAGCATGTTAACCTGGTCAGCAATGTCAGACTCAGCATTCGGGCCTGTAGCGTTTGTTGTAACGCCAAGCTCTTCCTGAGCTGCTTCAATTCCCTGAAGGGCTGCCTGCCAGTATGTAGACTGGAAGCTCTTAACTACAACTTCAAAATGATAGCCGCCGCCTTCGCTACCGCCTTCACTTTTTGCTGCATCATCGCCGCTGTTTCCGCCGCAGCCGGCTACTAAACCAGCTACCATACATCCGCCAAGTAAAACTGCTAAAACTTTCTTTTTCATATTTCATATCCTCCTGAAATAATTTTTCTGATCATATTCAGAGACCCGTTTCTTTCCGGCATCACAGCTGCAATCCAGATACCGTGCACATATCCGACTGTGTCTGCTCGCCCTGCGCAAATGATCTTCTAAGGTATGACCGGCCTTTTGTTTTATAGTAACAGCCGACAGTTTTTTCTGTTCCGAGATTGTCTCCCGGCTGTTATCTATCATAAGGAACTTGCCAATTTATTATTTTCCTTCTTTCTTTCTCTTCAGAATATCAAAGAGTACGGCTACAATCAGGACAAGACCTGTAATGATCTGCTGCCAGTTTGCTGTCAGTCCGATGAACGGAAGTCCTGTCTTCAGCAGACAGATAACGAATACACCTGCCAGTGTTCCTGTGATGCTTCCCACACCACCTGTCATGGACACACCGCCGATGATCGCACCGCCGATCGCCTCAAGCTCGAATCCTGCACCACTTCCCGGCTGAACTGTCGCAAAGATTGCAGAGTAAGAGATAGAAGCCAGTCCTGCAAAGAATCCACAGATCACATATGCCATAATGTGATAGAATCTTACATTAACACCAGAAAGTCTTGTTGCCTCTTTGTTACTTCCGATGGCCAGTGTATAACGTCCCATCTTTGTGTGATTCAGTACAAATGTCATGATAATGACGATAAGGATGATCCACAGGAATCCGATCGGAATATTCATTCCATTCACCTGTATCTTAAAGATACTTCTGAACCAGCCGCCCGGTGCTGCAGCCGTGGGCCACGGAATACCGAATCCGCCTACAACTACTGAACCAACACCTCGTGTGATCATACATGTACAAAGTGTTGCCAGGAACGGCGGCAGCTCCATGATCGCCACCAGACATCCGTTGAGAATACCGAAAAGTACACCGAGAAGGATGCTGACAACCATGCCCGCTCCTGTCGGCCAACCCTGATGTACAATCAGATATCCGCCGATCAGTGAGTAGCAGACAAGGCCAGTTCCGATAGAAAGGTCAACACCTGCTGTCATCAGCGGGAATGCAACACCGATTGCCATCAATGTTATGTAATAAGAATAATCCAGAATACTTACAACTGTGGTATATTTTCTAAAGCCGGGGCTCATTGCACAGAAGAAGATAAACAGTGCAATAACGATCAGAAGGACAATAAATTTCTGGCCTCCCATTCTGTCAATAAATGACTTGTTCGTGCCGGCTGTTTTTGTTACCGTTTTATTTGCCATCACGCTTTCCTCCCTAATTTATCTCTCTCGTAGCCATGTTCATGATATTTTCCTGAGTAGCTTCGGAAATATCCAGCTCACCGGTCTTTTTGCCTTCGCACATTACGATAATTCTGTCGCTCATACGAAGGATCTCGGTCATTTCAGAGGAAATCATTATGATGGCTTTACCTTCTGCCGCAAGCTGATTCATCAGCTTGTAGATTTCGTTCTTCGCACCTACATCAATACCTCTTGTCGGCTCATCAAAGATCAGGATGTCACTGTTTCTTGTCAGCCACTTCGCGATAACCACTTTCTGCTGGTTACCACCGGACAGATTCACAACAAGCTGATCTACGCTCGGTGTCTTTGTTGCAAGTGACTCTACATATTTCTCAGCGACTTCTTTTTCTTTCTTCTTATTGATAAACGGTCCGTTTGCATACGCATCCAGAGTAGCCATTGTAGTATTCTCTGCAACAGTCTTCTGAACTACGATACCAAATCTCTTTCTGTCTTCTGACAGATATCCGATACCGTTTCTTACGGCATCCTGCGGACTCTTAATCGTAACTTTCTTACCATTGATATAGATATCTCCGCTGTCGATCGGGTCTGCGCCAAAGAGAGCTCTCGCTGTCTCTGTACGTCCTGCTCCCATCAGGCCTGAGAAACCAAGAATTTCTCCTTTATGCAGCTCGAAGCTGACATCCTGCACCATCTTTCCTGCATTTAAATGTTCTACTTTCAGAACAACCGGCGCATCCTTCGGAGTCATATTCTCTGTCTTCGGATCCTCATAGATAACACGTCCGACCATCATATTGATAATATCGTCTTTTGTGGAATCTTCTGTAACCAGAGTTCCTACATATGTACCGTCACGCATAACGGTTACACGATCCGTGATCACCTTGATCTCGTCCATACGGTGAGAAATATAAATGATTCCTAATCCCTGTTCCCTGAGGTCGCGGATGATCTTAAACAGCTCTGCAATCTCCGCTTCAGTCAGGGCTGCTGACGGCTCGTCAAAGATAATAACCTTTGCATCATGAGAGATTGCTTTTGCGATCTCGCACATCTGCTGCTTACCAACGGTAAGATTACTCATTGTCTCTCTCGGATCAATGTCGATATTCATGCGGTCGAAAAGCTTTCTCGCCTCTTCATTCATCTTTTTATCATCAATCCGGATGCCTTTTTTGAACTCTCTTCCAATGAAGATATTCTGAGCAACTGTAAGATGTCCCAGCATGTTCAGCTCCTGATGCACGATAACGACTCCCGCGTCCTGAGCTTCACGAGTATTGTGGAACTCCACTTCCTTTCCTTCATATGTAATCGTACCGGAATCTTTCTTATAGATACCTGTCAGCACCTTCATCAGAGTTGATTTTCCGGCACCATTCTCTCCCATCAGTGCGTGAACTTCACCTTTTCTCTCTTCCAGATCTACATGGTCCAGTGCATGAACACCCGGGAAAGATTTATCAATCCCTTTCATTGTTAAAATAACTTCGCCCATATTCTTTACCCTTGCCTTTCTTAAATCACACTATCTGATTTCCATGTATCCTCATTAATTCTTCCTGCGTCTTGCAACAACGTCTGCGAATACCGCAACAATAACGATGATACCTGTAATGATAAGCTGAACGTCTTTTGTAAAGCCAAGAGCCAGAATACCTTCCTGGAGCAGAGCGATGATAAACACACCGATGATCGTACCGCTGATAGAAGCAAGTCCTCCTGCCATGGAGGTTCCTCCCATTACACAGCCTGCGATCGCCTCGTTGTTATATGTATCACCATAACCCGGCTGTACTGTTGTATAAGCTGCAACATAGAAAATTGCTGCGATTCCTACCAGAAGTCCGCAGATAACGTACGCTGACATCTCCCATTTCTTTACATTGACACCGGAAAGTCTTACTGCCTCTTTGTTGCTTCCCAGAGAAAGGATATAACGTCCCATCTTTGTCTTGTTAAGAAGGATCGCACAGATAACGGCTACTATAAGCAGGATGATCAGACCTGTCGGAATATCTCCCATTTTAACAAGCTGTCTGTACCATCCGCCTTCAGCGTTTGCCTGCGGCCAGCTTACGGACTGTGTTCTCGTAAATACAGATGCAACACCTTTCGCAATGTTCATGCTGGCCATGGATGTGATAAAGGACGGCACATTCCAGTAAGCTACCAGATATCCGTTAAAGATTCCGAATACCAGACCTACCACAATACTGATGATAACTGCTGCCGGCATCGGCACTCCATATGTAACCAGGCTGAATCCCGCGATCAGTGCGCAGCAGAACATAACCGGTCCAATGGAGAAGTCGATTCCTCCTGTTGCGATAACAAATGTAACTCCCAGTGATAAAAATCCCAGGAAGTATGCATAGTTCAGAGCACTCATAATACGGGTCATGCCCGCGAAAGCACCCGATGTCAGAGCACAGAACAGTCCGTACATCAGAATAAGTACGATGCACAGTATGATTCTGTTAAATCCTACCTTTTTTACAAAAGGATTTTGCTTGATACTTTCCACTTTTCTTCCTCCCATCTTTTGCTTCGATGCATTGTTTCGATTCACGGTGCCTACTTGCTTTGCTTCCCCCATTCCTCGCTTTTTCATGTAACGGTTCGCTTTTCCCTCTTTAACTGTATTTGTTTTTTTCAGGCACATTTCACATTATTTTTTAATGCAAATCAGCTTTCTGGTCAAATTATACAGCTCCGGACACCCTTTGTCAACAAATCACACAGGTTTAAGAGCGAAACGGTTCGCTTTCGTTATTTTGCCGAAATTCATTGTTTCTGTCCACGTTTTTAACCTTTCAAACTGTGCATTTTACCCAACTTTCACAGCGTTCTGATGGAGCTTCCCTCTCGTATCCCAGCAGCAAAACTGATCCTGCGCGGAGCCCCTTCTTCACTGCGGCAGACGTGGCCCATAAGCATCTCAACCGCCTTTTCCGCCATCTCCCGCATGGGCTGTGACACAATCCAGAGCTTCGGCCTGATCACCTTGGACATGAGCAGATCGTCAAATCCGATAATGGAAATATCCTCAGGACACTTTTTCCCCGACTCATTTACCGCCAGTATCCCACCCAACGTTGTGTCATAATTGCTCAGAATCACTGCCGTGGGCGGATTGTCCATGCCGAGCAGATGTTTCATTCCCTGATATCCCAGCTCAAAAGAATGTTTTCCGCATATCCTGTATCCCTTCGGAACCTGAATGCCGGACGTTCTCAGCGCGTCCTCATATCCCTTCCTTCGCTCCATACCGGTATACTCGACGTCTGAAGCTATCAGAGCGATCTTCCGATGCCTGTTCTCGATCAGTTTTTGGGTGGCCCGGAACACCGCAGTGCGGTTATCAACCTCAACGCAGTCTACTTCCTCACCCCGGAAAGCCCGGTCAATGAGTACCACCGGAACCCCGGCCTGTTTTGCGGGCGCCAGAAACCCGCCGGTCAGACTTACCGCAAAAACCAGAATTCCATCCACCTTGCGGCTTAAGAGAAACTGAAGATTCGCCCTTTCAATTTCCTCATTATTGCAGGAATCGCAGATCAGCATTCCGTAGCCGTTCCTGTGGAGTTCCTGCCCCAGGTAATGCAGCATATTGCCCACAAACAGACACTGAATGTCATAGACCAGAACTCCGATTGTTTTTGTCCGATTCGTGACAAGACCTCTTGCCAGTTCGTTCACTTCATAGTGCAGCGCTTCTATCGCTTCCTCTATCAGTTCCCTGTTCCTCGGTAGGACATTTCCACCGTTCAAATATTTGGAGATTGTCGCCAGCGATAAACCGGTTCTGTCCCTGATATCGCGAATTGTCGCAGCCATAGTTACTCCTTTCAGGGAGTCGCGTACCGTTCATTGTGCATTTTGTTTAATGCAGTCATTAACCTTATTAAAACACACAGCACTTTAGCAAGTCAAGTTTTTACACCAATATCTTTTTAAATCTCTCATAGGCCTCATCCCACGCAGCAGTATCCTGCGGTTCATATATCTTAATATCCTGAGAACGCTTGATGATCTCCCGCGCCTCGGAAAGAGATTTTATATCCCCCGAAGCCATGAGCTGCAATGCCACGTTTCCAAGCACGGTCGCCTCAATAGGACCTGCGCTCACACGGCATCCGCATGCGTTTGCCGTAAACTGGCACAGAAGCGCACTCTGTGTGCCGCCGCCCACCATATAAACTGTCTGGTAATCTTTTCCTGTGCAGTCTTTGATTTCCTCCATTGCATGACGGTATTTCATGGCGAGACTCTCATTGATGCAGCGTACTACTTCGCCGATCGTCTCCGGAACCGGCTGTCCCGTCCTTTTACAGAACTCGCGGATACGTCCGGGGACATCTCCTGCCGGGGTAAACTCCGGAGCGTCCGGATCGATAAAGCAGCGCAGCGACGGTGCTTCTTTCGCCATAATCTCCAGATCGCCGAAACCGTACTCCTGTCCTTCACGAATCCACTGACGGCGGCTCTCCTGGATGCACCACAGACCGATAATATTTTTAAGGAAAGAAATCTTTCTTCCATATCCGCCTTCATTGGTGATGTTATAGTACTCAGACTTGTCGTTGATGATCGGTTCTGCAAGCTCTGTACCGAGCAGTGACCATGTACCGCAGCTTAAGAAAATGAAATCTTCTTCTGATGCCGGTACTGCAACAAGCGCGCACTGAGTATCATGTCCGGCTACAGCCATGACATCAATCTTGTCCAGTCCAAGCTCATTGCATATTTCATCCGTCAGCTCACCCACTTTTGTTCCTGTGGGAACGATCTGCGGGAAAATATTCTTCGGAAGTTTCAGAGCGTTGATCACCTGATCGGACCACTCGCCTTTTCTTGCATCAAGAAGCTGTGTTGTTGAAGCAATCGAATACTCCGCCTTCTTCTCTCCTGTAAGGAAATAGTTGAACAGGTCCGGCATGAGAATCATCCTGTCCGCACGGTCCAGCAGATCTTTTCGATTCTGCAGCAGATACAGAAGCTGGAACGCTGTGTTGATCTCCATGAACTGGTTTCCCGTAATCTCATAGAACTTCTCTTTCTCGATCAGCTTAAAACTCTCCTCGAGCATCCCCTCTGTACGACTGTCACGATAATGTACCGGATTCTCAAGAAGCCTTCCTTCTTTATCTATAAGACCAAAGTCCACTCCCCATGTGTCAATACCGATGCTCTCGATCTTTCCACATTTTTTCGCCTTGATGAGGCCCTGTTTGATCTCAAAGAAAAGGCGAAGCACATCCCAGTACATTGTCCCATTTAAAATAACCGGATCATTAGAAAAACGATGCAGTTCTTCAATGGTAATCTTATCGCCGTCAAAGGTTCCGCACATAGCTCTGCCGCCCGAAGCGCCAAAATCAAATGCCAATACTTTTTTCTCCATATTATCCTCCATAAACATTTTGACGAGAGGGTTGAAAGTTCTGCTTTCAACCCTCTCCCTTCTTCTCATATTTCAATTCAGATATATTGAGTTCCGCGTTTATTTATACGGTTTGTAAAGTGCGCCGTAATTTGCGCATGCTCTGTAGTCAGCGCCCTCTTTGTCCATTCCGAATGCATTCCATGCTGCCGGGCGGAAGATCTTATCCTCCGGTACGTTGTGCATAGCGACCGGGATGCGGAGCATGGATGCAAATGTGATCAGGTCTGCACCAATATGTCCGTAGGAAATTGCACCGTGGTTAGCGCCCCAGTTGTTCATTACATCATAAGCAGATTTGAACGCGCCCTCTTTGCCGTCACATCTCGGAGCAAACCATGTACACGGCCATGTGTAGTCTGTACGTTTCCAAAGAGTATCAGATACATCCTCCGGAAGTCCTACTGTCCATCCTTCTGCAATCTGAAGCATCGGTCCAAGGCCTTTTACAAGGTTCAGACGGATCATTGTAGCCGGCATCTGTACTTTTGTCTCGAAACGGCTGGAGTATCCGCCGCCACGGAAGTATCCAAGGTCAGCCATGTTCCATGTGGTAGCGTCCATGATCGCCTGCTGGTCTTCTTCTGTCACATTCCACCACTCTTTCATAACGCCGTTGCCGTTCTCATCTTTTGCAGCGCCTGTAGCATCCAGACAACATGCTCCTGAGTTGATCAGGTGGATGATACCGCCGTTTTCTTTTGCGACACCCTCAAGGTCATATCCTGTCACTCTCTTAACAGCCTCCGGGCTCCAGTATGTACGAACATCTGCAAACATCTGTGCACGGTTTGTAAGAAGTTTCATGAACAGCATTCCAAGTCCGTTGAGAACGTCATTCTCTGTAGCGAGAACGTATGGCTCACGTGCTCCGTTCCAGTCAAAGGATGTATTAAGAACAGCCTCAGCAAAGTCTCCGTTCGGATAGAAGTCTGTCCACTGTCTCTGTCCCTGGAATCCTGCCGCGATTGCATTGTGTCCGATAGCTTCCTCTGAGAATTTCTCATCCAGGTTTTTATTTCCATTCATCAGGTCTTTGATGATAACTGCCATCTTAACAACAAACTCGAACTGTTCTTCTTTCTCCTCAGCAGTTCTCTGCATATCTTCCGGGTTCTTGTCAAATCCGATGTGGCATTTTTCTTTTGCCCATGCAAGAGCTTTCTGGTACTCAGCCTCATCATAGATACCCTCTGTCATGCGGCGGATGATCTCAACTTCGTCAACAGACTCAACACGCATGCCGAGGTAGGACTCGATAAAGTCAGAGTCAATGATGGAACCGCCGATACCCATGCAGATAGAACCAATCTGAAGGTAAGATTTTCCTCTCATTGTAGCTGCTGCAACTGCCGCACGTCCGAATCTTAAGAGTTTCTCTTTTACATCTTCGGGAATTGTCATATCATCAGCTTCCTGAACGTCGTGTCCGTAGATGCCGAATGCCGGAAGGCCTTTCTGAGCATGTGTAGCAAGAACAGATGCGAGATACACAGCGCCCGGTCTCTCTGTAGCGTTCAGTCCCCATACACCTTTGATGGTCATCGGGTCTGTATCCATTGTCTCTGATCCATAGCACCAGCACGGTGTAACTGTCAGTGTGATATCAACACCCTCTTTTTTGAACTTGTCCGCACATGCAGCGCTTTCACCCACACGTCCGATCGTAGAGTCTGCGATAACAACTTTAACCGGCTCGCCGTTTGAATATCTTAAGTTTTCCTCAAACAGTTTTGCGGCATTCTTAGCCATGTTCATTGTCTGCTCTTCCAGAGATCCTCTTACATCGAGAGGTCCCTTTCTACCGTCAATGGTAGGTCTGATACCGATCACCGGGTATGAACCTACTAATCTGCTTTCTGCCATAGTAACATTCCTCCTATTCTTTGGCGTTTTAGCTTGTTTTCTGTTTATCATTATAATACTATTTTTTTCATTTGTCTCGTGATATAATAGAATAAAAATATAACAATATTCACTTTTTGAACATGTGAAAGGATTATCTGATATGAAATATATTAAGTACAGAGAAGAAAAAGAGCACGGAACCTTTGATTTTCCAATGGAATTCTATCATGTAGGCTCCGCCCACCCCAGGTATGAAATGTCTTACCACTGGCATATTGAGCATGAGATCATCCGTATTCTGAAGGGAAAATTTCTTATGACCATAGGGGAGGATGAATTTCTTGCCTCCCCCGGAGACATCATCTTTGTGAAAGGCGGACTTCTTCACGGAGGGATTCCGAAAGACTGCCTGTATGAATGTATCGTCTTTAACCTGGATGCTCTGATGACCTCCAGTCTGGCCGGCGAACGGCTCCTCAAAAAGATCCGCGATGATTCTATCCAGATTTACAGCCACTTCACCTCCCCCGACACCGAACTGACTCAGATCACAAACCGCATGTTCGGGCAGATGAAATCACAGGGCGAAGGACATGAACTGACTGTAATCGGAGCTTTCTACGAATTTTTCGGCTACATCCTGGCTCATGGATATTACACTGTTTCTCAGTCCGGCTCAGCAAAGGACGGCCAGAGGATCGAGCATTTAAAAAAAGCCCTGGAGGTAATCGAAAATTATTATTCTGAATGTATCACGCTCGAAGACCTCGCAAAAGCTGCGGGCATGAATGCAAAATATTTCTGCCGCTATTTCCGGGAGATGACCCATCGCACTCCCATAGATTACCTGAACTATTACCGGGTGGAACAGGCCTGTTTTAAACTCGCCACTTCAAACAATTCTATCGCCGATATCGGAATGAGCTGCGGCTTCAATGATGTGAGCTACTTCATCAAAACCTTTAAAAAATATAAAGGGATCACGCCTAAAAAATATTTAAGCGCGCCCCTTTAAAAAACAGCCTGTCTTTCCAATATTGGAATCACCTCCTCCAGACTGCCCACCCTGTGCCACACAAGAGACAGTATCTCCGCCGGAGGCTCCACAAGATCAGGTACCACGATCACCCGCATCCCTGCGGCCCAGGCAGACAGGACTCCCGACGGCGCATCTTCCAGCGCGGCCGCACATGCAGGCTCTACGCCTATAGCGCGGCACGCCCGGAGATAAATCTCCGGCGCCGGCTTCCCCTCTTTCACCATATCTCCAAATACACATCCGTCAAAATAATGATACAGCCCGGCTTTTTTCAACGACTGCTCCGCATGCATTTTTCTGGAGGAAGTGGCAAGTCCAAGACGATATCCTTTCTCTTTGGCCCATGCCATCAGCTCTTTCGCCCCCGCCTTCACCGCAATGCCTTCTTCCTTTGCTATCTCATGATACCGTTTTCTTGTAAGGTCAGAAAAGTCGTCCATGGGAAAATCCTCGCTTACATTCATCTTGAAATATTCTGTCCTGCGTTTTAAATTGAATCCCACCGTATTATAGATATGATCGCCAAAATTCTCATACCCGAGCAGACTGCCCGCATAATCCCATGAACGCTTCACCACCTTTTCAGAATCCAGAAGAAGCCCATCCATATCAAAAACCAGCCCGCGCAAAGAGGCCGGTATTTTCTCAGTCAAGGGTTGAACTCCTGCATATGTTTTCATCTTCTGACACAAACACATTCTCCTGCATCTTACTCTGATCCCGGAACTGGATATGCCCTGTGGCAGCATCCATGCCGTCCACGATCGCAAGCGACTCCAGCTGGAATCCCAGATTTCTGATAATCCTTCCACCGGACTGGAATCCTTTTTCAATGGCGATGCCAATTCCTTCCACAATAGCCCCTGAGGACTGGACAATCTGGATCAGCCCCTGAAGGGCGCATCCGTTTGCAAGGAAATCGTCAATGATAAGCACTCTGTCCTCCGGAGTCAGGAACCTCTGAGCCACGATCACATGGTTCCTGCATTTGTGTGTGAAAGACTCTACCTCAGCCACATACATGTCACCGTCCAGATTGATGCTCTGGGACTTTTTCGCAAACACGACAGGAACATCAAAATGCTGCGCTGCCACACATGCGATACCGATCCCCGAAGACTCAATGGTAAGGATTTTATTGATCGGCTTTTTAGCAAACCTCCGCTTGAACTCAGCCCCCATCTCATCCAACAGCTTGATATCCATCTGATGATTCAGAAAACTGTCGACTTTAAGCACATTCCCTTCTTTTACTACGCCGTCTTTTATAATCCGCTCCTCTAAAAAATTCATGATCCCATTTCCTCCTCTGTATTTCCGCCATTATGTTCGAAATGCAGAAGCATCACTATGCTTTTTCCCTGTATTTCTTTCAGTATAACACACCTGCCGCCCCGGTACAACGCGGAAGGAACGCCTGTGTTTTGGGTAACAAAAAAAGCGGGTGATGGGAATCGAACCCACATATCCAGCTTGGAAGGCTGGTGTTCTACCACTGAACTACACCCGCATCATCTCTGACACGGATAGTATACTATCACATGTCAGAGTAAATTGCAAGAGTTTTTTTACTCATATTTGAGCATTTTTATACCTGACTGATCACTTCTTTGTACGGCGCATGTTTCTGCAGCGCTTCGGTCATTTTCGCCATCTCAGAGAGATCACCCATCAGAATCACACCGGAGAGACGATTATTGAGGAAATAATATTTCCGGTACTGCCCTTTCCCCATATCTTTAAATTCTACCGTCTTGTACAGCAGTTCCGGGTTTTTGCCATTATCCCCGGCAGCAAACAGAGCCGTGTTCATTCCATGGAATGTAAGAGCGGCCAGAACCGGCTCGTACTTCAGTTCTTCTCCTGCCGCATTCGCTCCGGCGATACGCCCCTGATCTGCAGCTTCCGGCCAGATCGCATAGTTGGCGCCGTCATATTCTGCACAGTCACCGCATGCATAAACACCGGGTATTCCGGTCTCCATCCGGCCGTTTACCTTCACGGCGCGACCGACATCCAGACCTATGTCCTGAGCCAGTTTCGTATTGGCACGCACACCCGCGGAGACGATCACGATCTGCGCGGGGAATACTGTTCCGTCTGAAAGCCGCACACCCGTTACATGCTCCTCTCCTTCAATCGCCTCAACAGAAACACCTGTATGAATCTCAACACCATTTTTGCGCGCATTCTCTTTGAGTATCTCTGCCGCTTCTGTATCAAGCTGACGTCCCATAAGGACAGGCGCCACTTCCAGAACCTGCACTTCAAGTCCGGCTTTTTTCAGCTCCCACGCTGCCTCAAGTCCCAGTACGCCGCCGCCGATCACGACAGCCTTCGAAGCCGTCTCCATCAGCTTTTCTACCTTTTCTACGTCAGAGAGTCTGCGGATAGCCACAACCTCCTCGAGATCGCTTCCTTTGATGGGCGGGATAAAGCACTCGCTGCCAAGCGCATAAATAAGCCTGGTAAAATGTACTTTTTCTCCGCTGTCCAGGATCGCTTCTTTATCTTCCATATTGATGGACTGTATCTGTTTTCCCAGCATCTGGTATACTTTGTTCTCTTCGTACCAGTCCGGTTTCTCAATGGCGATCTGCTCCGGAGTCAGACCGGCCACAATAGATTTGGTCAGCATGGGACGGTTGTATGCCGGATACGGCTCATTCGAAATCATGATGACCGCCCCGGTCTTATCCCTCTCACGTATTGCTTTTGCAGCATTAAGTCCTGCTGTTCCGTTTCCGAGGATAACATAATATTCCTGGGTATTATTCACATATCCGCTTTCCTCTGCATCCACTGACACAAAATTCTCTTTTCCGACTCCGCAGACCGGACAGATGTCCATAGATGCATCGAAAATCTCTCCGCACACGAGGCACTTCACCAGACTGCGCGCACCTTTTTTCTTCGGTTTTACAGGCTCTTTATTCTGTACAATACAGCCAAACTGATATCCATACTCATATGCGCTCACCAGATCAGCCTCAGACGGTTTAAAACGTACACGGAATCCTTCTGACACCTTCATCCTGAGCTGTTTTAAACGCTCGGTAATATGCGGCACCCCCTCACCGCTCCATCCATAACTTCCAAACGCCCCGGCATACTTTCCGCCGTGAGTTCCCGGGAACATATTAAGCGTCAGGTCCCAGATCGGCTTTAATGCCTCCCCAACAATCGTAGGTGTTCCAAGCAGGATACCGTCCGCAAAGAGAAGCTCTTCATTTACTTTATCTGCATCCGCTTCCACCATATCATAAGAACGCACATCAATATCTCCGCTGTCCCTTACTCCGTCTGCAATCTTCTCCGCCAGAGATTTCGTATATCCGTAAGCGCTCACATAGGGGATGATAACCGTCTTTCTCGGATTGGGATTTACAACAGTAGACCACTCCCGGTACTGCTTCATGACTGCTTTGATTCTGTCCCCTACCAGAACCGGCCCGTGTCCGGTGCAGATCATAGAGATGTCCATATCCTCCACCCGGTCCAGCGCTTTCAGCATGAAGGATTTGAAAGGTCTGATAATACAGTCATAGTAATATTTCAGTGCGCTCTGATAATCCTGCTCATTCTTGATCTCCGTGGATATTACTTGTGGCAAGCAGTAGTGTGCCCCAAACGAATCACATGTGACAAGTATCTGTTCTTCCTCAATAAACGTATACATCGTGTCCGGCCAGTGTAGGTTCGGCACAAACAGGAAGCGCAGGGTCCGGTTCCCGATTGTCATTTTTTCCTCATCTCTGGCCGGAATGCCTACAAAATCTCTGTTCACGATCTCCTTTAAAAACCCGATGGCACATCCGGTGGCAATAACTTTCATCTGGGGACTGAGATCCAAAAGCATCTCCACACTGCCCGCATGATCTGGTTCCGTATGGCTGACTACCAGATAGTCAATCTTGTGAACATCAATAACTTCTTTTAATTTCTCGATGTACTCATCAAAAAATTTTGCTTTGGCAGTCTCAAAGAGAATGGTTTTATCCCCTGCTTTAAGCACATAGGAATTATAGGTGGTTCCAAACTCCGTATACATAATAATGTCGAACACTCTCAGCTTATCATCAGCAATCCCTGTCCAGTAAAAATTATCTCTCAGTTTGATACTCTTCATGTTCTCGGCCTCCTTTTTACCTCAATTTTTATTGTTTTCTGCTTTTCCTATATTTTATACGCCGTTTTTCTTACATACATCCGCCAGGCAGCATCTGTCACAGTAAGGCTTTGTCCGGGCGGTGCACACATCGCGTCCGTGATACACAAGGCGATGGCAGAAATCACTTCCCTCCTCAGGAGGGATAATCTTCCACAGCGCCATCTCGACTTTCTTTGGCTCCTTGATTCCGTCCACAAGCCCGATCCGGTTTACCAGACGAATACAGTGCGTATCTGTCACAATCGCAGGCTTCCCGAACACATCCCCCATGATCAGGTTGGCGCTCTTTCGCCCTACGCCCGGGAGTTTCAAAAGGGCGTCAAAATCATCCGGCACTTTTCCGCCGTACTCATCTCTTAATATCTTCATACATGCGCTGATGTCCCGCGCCTTACTCCTGCCAAGACCGCACGGTCTGACAATCTCTTCAATATCATCCACATCCGCTTCAGCCAGCGCATTCACATCCGGGTATTTTTCATAAAGTCCCTCCACAACCACATTGACACGGGCATCCGTACACTGAGCCGCCAGCCGCACACTGACCAGCAGTTTCCATGCATCATCATAATCCAGCGTACACCCTGCGTCCGGATATTCCTGCTTCAAGCGCTCGATCACTTCCAAAGCGCGCTGTTTCTTTTTCATCTGTCCGCTTCCTTTCTTCTATAATTTTAAGAATCAATAAACTTCCGCAGTTCTTCAAGCGCTTCCCGGAATCTTTCGGAAGCAGCAGTAGGGTTCCTCCTCAGATGCTTTGCAGCATGCAGGTAACTCCGGTCTGTGCGGGCACCCATCTTCCGTAATTCCTGACGGATACTGTCCCTGATGGCAGCAAGTTCTTCCCTGCGCTCTCTGCCGACCAATCCTTCCACTTTGGCTGGAAGTTCCTCTTTCAAAAGAAGTTCTGCCCGTTCTGCAAGTTTATCAAGCTGCCTTGTCCTCTCCTGGCGATTCATATTGATGCGTTCCAGATATGCAGCCTTGCGCGAACCCTTTTTCTTGTTCCATTCTTCTGAACGTCTCCTGTAGCCTTCAACAACATCCTCGGACGCCAGCTTCAGTCTGTCCTGAATCTTGTGAATCTGCTTTTTACTCTCCTCAAGCTGTGCAAGAATCCGCTTCATGTCCAAAGCCTCGTTGAAAGACTGAGTCAGGTCTGCCGCCGCTGCCACCGACAGGACAAGCGCAGCCCCCTCTCCCACAGCCTCAGGTATCTTCAGTACCGCTGTCTCAATGGGCACATGAACCACCTTCACCAGCAGGATAGAAAAGAATCCCCAGCACAGGGAGGAGGACAGACAGATATATCCGTTCCAGTTGAACTTCTGATTACTGTAATCCCAATACCGGACATGAAAAAGCTGTTCCATCGCCCATCCGGTTATGTATTCCAGCACAGTCGCTGCCAGCATCCCGAGAAGAAATATCAGCGCCGGGTTGTCCCTGACGCCGATCGTACTCACCAGAATCACCAGAGCTCCTGATCCGTAGATCGGAAGCATGGGGCCGTTCATAAAACCGCGGTTAACCCACCTGCGCTTCTTTACGGAAACATAACAGCTCTCCCACACCCAGCCGACAAAACTGTAAATAAAGAAAAACAAAATCCACTGCGAAAGATCGTAAGAGTGCATGATTACTCCTTCTCTTCAATTTCCATGATCAGGTCTACTCTCTTCTGATGACGTCCACCCTCAAACTCTGTATTGAGCCATGTATCGACTATCATCTTCGCCAGTTCCGGTCCCACAACTCTCGCGCCGAAGGAAAGAATATTGCAGTTATTGTGAGCGCGCGCCATCTTTGCCGTAAACGGTTCACTGCACACTGCAGCACGTATGCCTTTCACCTTGTTGGCCGCCAGCGAAATCCCCAGGCCGGTTCCGCAGATCAAAATACCCTGATCCACTTCTCCTGCTGCCACAGCGCGTGCCACAACCTCTCCATAGACAGGATAATCACAGCTCTCCCCTGAATTTGTCCCGAAGTCAACTATTTCGTGTCCCTTCTCTTTTAAAAAATCCATAATCTCCGCTTTCATTTCCAGCGCGGAATGATCGTTCCCGATTCCAATTTTCATCCTGTACCCTTTCTTTTATTAACTTTATAATTACTCTGTCATTTGTCCGTTATACCGCTATTATCATATCAAATCTCTCTGTTAAGCGCAACCGATTCCGCCCTGCTTCGCTCCCACTTCCTCACCGTGTAAATATAATACGGAACGAGTGGTATAAGAGCTGCAATCCACGCAGCCGGGTCCGCCAGACACACGCCGGCAAAACTGGTCCGCCCTGCCACAAGCAGGACGATCGCCGATCTTGCCGCCAGTTCAAACACTCCGCCCAGCATGGGAACCAGTCCATATCCCATTCCCTGAAGGGTGTTTCGATAAAGAAAGATACTGCCCAGAAACGGATAGCACCAGAATACTGTACGAAAATACATGACAGACACATTGACCACCTCTGTCTCTGATGGGCTGATAAACAGCCATGTCATATATTTCCCACAGAAATAAACCAGCGCCATGGTGACAACGCTCCACGCCAGGATCATAATCTGGGTATATCTCACTCCGGTCCTGACCCGGTTTATCTTTCCCGCTCCGCGGTTCTGTCCTACATATGTTGCTATGGTCGCCCCAAATGCCACAAACACTGTAGTAATAAGATTCTGGAGCTTTCCTGCCGCAGAGAATCCCGCCATATACACCTCACCGTAAACATTGACCGCCCCCTGTACGATGGTCGTTCCGATGGCAGTAATGGAAAACTGAAGCCCCATGGGAATTCCCAAAGCCAGCAGTCTGCCAAAACTTTGGAAAGATATTCTGAAATCTTCTCTCTTTAAGTGCAGAATCGGATATTTTTTCACCAGATATATCAGGCACAAAAGTGCGGAAACACCCTGAGCAATAACCGTGGCATACGCGCACCCCTCAACTCCCATCCCAAAGTTCACTATGAAAACAATATCAAGCACAACATTGATGACTGCAGATATTACAAGGAAATACAGCGGAGACTTTGAATCCCCCAGCGCTCTTAAAAAAGCGGCAAGAGTATTGTATGCCGCAGTGACGATGAGCCCTGCATAAATGATTCCCATATATCCACTGACAGACGGCATGATTTCCTCTGAATAATTCATTAGCCTGAGAATGGGTACATTGGCAATGCTAAGCCCTACTGTCATGATCACCGCAAACGCAACCGAAAGGTACACAGACATGGCAACATAATGCCGCATCCTGCCATACTGTTTTGCTCCGAACCACTGAGAAACCAAAATCGCAAACCCGCTGCTCAAACCATTCAGCCATCCGGTCACAAAGAACATTAAGGATCCCGTGCTGCCGATGGCCGCAAGGGCTTCTACCCCGATAAACTGACCGGCGACAATGGAATCAGCTATATTGTAAAACTGCTGAAATATATTACCGAGACACATGGGAATCATAAAACGGATGATCAGTCTCACCGGACTTCCCACAGTCATATCACTTGTCTTAGTCGTACTCATAAAGATCTTCCTCTCCTGTATATCAGTAGTACAATTACTATTTTCCAGTTTCTTAATTATACAGGATTTCCCGCAGTTTTCAATCTGGAATTTTAATATATTTCTCAAAAAATCTCCTGTTCCTATTCAACTCTCCAGAGTCCCCACTTGAGAGATAAGTCTTCCTTTCGATGGTATCCTGACACATACTTTTCTCCTCAATGGATTGGAAAGCAAAAAATCAGAAGCGCCGCACAATTCAGTGCTTCACTTCTGATTTTTATACTTCATCATAATACAGCTTTGCTCCTGCCGGAATCCTGTCAGCAACCATCGGCAGATTCAGTCCTTCAGGACCAATAAGTGTTAGCTAAATAACTCTCTTATAAAGAATCGGTTCATCATACCCGAAAATTTTCTTCCCTTCAACTTCCATAGTCTCGCTAACCTCTAAATATTCTTTTGAAAATCGTTCAAACAAAGTGAATTTAAGCACAGGCGAAAACATACTTATGCTCCCACCTTCCCAGACTTCATCTTTCTCAGTATATAATGCCGGAGTGAATTTTTCGGATAATTTCAATTCATTATAATCTACTTGTTTAAGGGCTTCATAAGTAAACGTATTTTTATCGTATCCATTTGGCACTTCATAAGAAGTTAATTTAATTCCGTTTTCTTCTTCTGTGAATAAAAACAAGTGAGGTGAAGCATGCGTATTCCCCTTTGTTGTATAATAGCTTTCTTCAACCATAAAAATTCCTTTAAAATCTTCCGGTAAATTTATAATTTTTTCATTACAAATTGTATTTATATGTTCAGCATAAGGGAAGTCTAAATTATCTTGTTTCATTTTTTCAAATTGTTCAGAATTATTAAATCTACCCGTCAATATGTTTATAAAATCTTTTAATTTCCCCAAACTCATCGCATGCGCTCCTGCTTTACCTTACGATCTACCACGTGACGTTTTTCGAGCTCTTTTGTTATATCCTCAACAGAGATTCCCATCTGTACCATGAGCACCATTACATGATATACAAGATCAGCTATTTCATATACAGTCTCCTCTGTATCCTTTTTGGCGCCGCCTATAATTACCTCTGTACACTCCTCGCCGACTTTTTTGAGAATTTTGTCTGTCCCTTTTTCAAACAGGTATGTGGTATAGCTGTTTTCAACAGGGTGCGTCTTTCTTCCCTTTATAAGTTCATACAATCCCTCATAGCTGAACTGCTTTAACTCATCACTTAAATATATTCTGTTAAAAAAGCAGCTCTCCTCGCCTGTATGGCAGGCAGGGCCTTCCTTTACAACCTCAACCACAAGCGCATCGTTGTCGCAGTCCGCTGTTATCGACACAACATGCTGCGCATTTCCGCTTGTCTCGCCCTTACGCCACAGTTCTTTTCGACTTCTGCTGTAAAACACTGTCCTGCCCTCATCTATTGTAAGCGCTAAGCTTTCCGCGTTCATATATGCCAGTGTCAGCACTTGTTTTGTATAGTGATCCTGCACTATTGCAGGTATAAGTCCGTTTTCATCAAATTTGAGCCTATTTATCATTTTACTTTTCTCCTGTCATTCTGATTTCTATTCCTTTGGATTTAAGATAGGCTTTGAGCTCATTTATTTGCACCGCGCGCGTGTGGAAAATGCTCGCCGCCAGTCCGGCATCTATTCCCTTGTGTTCAAAAAGCTGTGCGAAGTGTTCCATGTTTCCCGCTCCACCGCTCGCTATTATCGGAACTTTTACAACTGAAGCTACTTTGTCGAGCAATTCCAGGTCAAAACCGTTTTTCACGCCGTCGGTATCTAT
>CALWFY010000016.1 GCA_944377775.1 uncultured Mediterraneibacter sp. | reverse complement strand
ATTGTCTCATCTGAAATATCTTTTAATTGATATGATCCGAAATATAATGTTTTTCCCGTCTCTACATTATCTTCTCTCCATTGCATTCCATACTTCTGTGTTAATTCAGCAATCACTGCATCATAATCCACAACCGCATATTGAATTTCCATTGCGTTTAGATACTGTTCTGGTAAATTTGTAAAATACTTATTCTCTGTTTGTTGGTAAAATATTAATTTAACTGTTGCATTTTTTCCCAACACTTCCTGATTTACTGTTACAACGGTATTTCCATTCTCATCCACCGTTTCTTGCGTATTTCCAGATAAATGCGACAAACATTCCTCTTTACTCATTCCCCAGGAAATTGCCTCTATTGGTAATATCAAGCCCATTGCCTGCTCTTCTGTAGATACTGATGGAGTTTCTTGTTGACTTGGCGAAGATTCTAAATTTTCCCCCTCTGCTCCACAACTAGCTACCAGAGCAATAATAAAAAAACAACAAAATCCTACTATTATATTTTTCATACATTTTCCTCCTTTCTTATAAGGGTAGTGTCAAATACTACCTGTTTTTTGTTGCTATAAATACTATATAAACCTTGATTTTTAGGGAAATCTAAAATAAAACGAGCATTGACCTCTCTTTTCTGGTATAATGTCTATGGCCAAACAAACACCCCACAAAGGAGCCAATGCTCATGGACATTATACTTTATCTTCTCACCATCATTCAATACCTTTATCAGATGAATTGCTGGTTATTAAATTTTATCTGCAGATACATCCCTCTCAAACAGTGGGCGTTTGATGACTCCCATTCCCCGAAATACCAGAAGTACAAGATTGATGAACTTCCTTTGATCACGGATTTCCGCCAGGACTGGACTTATAAGGAACTGATCCCTTACTTTGAAAAACGTTATAAAAAGAAGATCCGACCCATCAAACGGCGGTCCGAATGCGACATCCCCGATGACTGTTCCTGTCCCCGTTGTCAGGCTCCAAAGCAATATCTCTACAAGAACAACGGATCCAAAGGTCAGCTCTCCTGCAAGGTCTGCGACGCGAAGTTTTCCCAGCAGGATAACCGCTTCTCTACGATAAAGCTGCGCTGTCCTCACTGTGGGAACACTCTCGTTCCCAAAAAGGACCGGAAGTTTTTTGTCCTGCATAAGTGTGTGAACCCGAAATGCCCTTACTATCTCCACAACCTTAAAAAAGTGGATCCGGAACATCTCAAGGAGCCTTATGGAAAGAATAAATACAAGCTCCATTACAGCTACCGTGAATTCACTATAGATTTCTTTCGCATGGATTTAAACTCCCTTCCGAAAAACGCCTCTTCCCTGAAGTTCAGCCGGCATAATGCCCATGTCATGGGGCTCTGCCTGACTTTCCATGTCAACCTTGGTCTCTCCCTGCGCAAGACCTCTGAGGCTCTCAAAGATCTTTACAACATCCGGATCTCCCACCAGCAGGTTGCCAACTACGCCAGAACTGCCGCTCTCGTCATCAAGCCTTTCGTTGACAACTATGATTACAAGACCGGAACCACCTTTGTTGCCGATGAAACCTATATCAAAGTCCGAGGGATCAAAGGATACATCTGGTTCATCATGGATGCAGTGTCCCGTTCCATCCTTGGCTATCAGGTCTCTGACAACCGCAGTGTCGGTCCCTGCATCCTTGCCATGCGCATGGCTTTCCGTAAGTTGAAACAGCTTCCGGAAAACTTCCGCTTTATCGCCGATGGCTACAGCGCCTATCCGCTTGCGGCCCAGCAGTTCTTCCATCAATTCGGTGAGAAGTTCCTCTTTGATATCACCCAGGTCATCGGGCTTACAAACGAGGACGAAGTCTCCAAAGAGTTCCGTCCTTTCAAACAGATGATAGAGCGTCTCAATCGTACGTTTAAAGCCTCCTACCGCATAACCTGCGGCTATGACAACTATGAAGGTGCCAACTACAATGTCGCCCTCTGGGTCGCTTATTATAACTTCCTCAGACCGCATCAGCACAACAGCTATCGTGTTCTCAATAAAGTAAAGCATCTGGAAAATGCTGACAACATGCCCGGCAAGTGGCAGATGCTCATCTTCCTGGGCCAGCAGACGATCCTGCAGATGCAGAAGTCCCAGACAGAAGGAAAAGCCTGTTCCTAGATTCAGAGCCGAAGATAACAACTCAGCCATCCCGGAGGGATTTACCCTTGATGGCACACAAAAGCCATGCTACAATGCTGTGACTCAGATGGAGAAACCAGCCTGTTCCTGAGTTCTTCGCCGTCGATGAGACGTTCAGAGCATTGCTTTTGTGTGCTGTCAAGGGTGGCGTAAGCTGCCATCAAACATCATATCTGCGATTTTCAAGGTTCAATCTGAGCCTATTTCTTAGGCTTCGGTTTTTCATAACTCATTTGACACTACCATGAAATATCATCAAAAAGAATCCTGCCTGGCAGGATTCTTCGCAACTTACATCCCGCTGATCGGCTTAAACACCGCTGCAGAATGTTTGCCCATATTAATTACGATCTCGCCGTTTTCTACGATGTACTCATCATAGGCAGTCGTATACCCGTCCTCATAAGTATAGATAAGCCGCTTCATACGCCCCTCTTTCGGCACGCCGGACAGCCACACCGGAACCGTCACTTCCTTGAGTTCCCCGCTGTTATTAAGGACAACCACAATCTGCTCATCCCCCTGAAATCTGGCATATGCCAGAACATGCCAGTCTGCGGTAAGCAGTTTGACGGAACCTTTCTTCAGCGGCAGTTCTTCCTTGTGAATCCGGATCACCTCCTGATGAAATCTGAGAAGCTCCATGTCCTCTCTGTCCCATGGAAATGTACGCCTGTTATCCGGGTCTGTAAATCCGCACAGCCCCACTTCATCTCCATAATAAACCGTGGGTGCTCCCACCCATGTCATCTGCACCACGACAGCTTCCCGCATGACCGCCTGATTCACGCCTTCTTCCGCTGCTCTCGCGCCCACATGTTCTGCGCGTCCGACAACCTGATTCGTGCGTGTGAGGAACCGGGAGTGATCGTGATTAGACAGCTCATTCATCGCCACCTGCAGGGACGGCGTCGGCATGCTGGCCATAAAATGGCGCATTGCTCCCGCAAAATTATCCGGATTTCCCCACAGGTCATCACGGCGCTCATCACTGTGCTTTTCCATCCCTGTAAGAAACCAGGTCAGCGGTTCCATAAATGCGTCATAGTTCATAACACTGTCCCACTCGTCCCCCTGAAGCCACTCAACAGGGTCCCCGTAATGCTCTGCCAAAATAATGGCCTCGGGATTTGCTTTCTTTACTTCCTTGCGGAAGCGTTTCCAGAACATATGATTGTACTCATTGCTGCATCCCAGATCTGCTGCAACATCAAGTCTCCATCCATCGACATTGTAAGGTGGAGAAACCCATTTCTTTCCAATATCCATAATATATTGCTCAAGTTCTGACGAATCCTCATAAGATAACTTGGGCAGTGTATCATGCCCCCACCATCCGTCATAACTTCCATTATAGGGCCACGCCTCATTCTGTTCATTGAAAAAGCGGAAAAATTTCCGGTATGGGCTCTCCGCGCTCACATAAGCCCCCTTCGGATATTCAGGCTGCTGTTCATATATCCGCTCTCTGTCCATCCACTTATTAAAAGAACCGCAGTGATTGAACACACCGTCCAGAATCACCCGCATTCCCCTCCTGTGCATCTCCTCCACAAGCCGGATGAACAATTCATTGCTCGCCTCAAGATTCCGAATATCCCCGGTCCTTTTCTGATATTTTGTTGCGTAAAGGTTATCCGTGGCGCCTTCCGGGAGAACCGCTCCGCCGTCTGCAACGATTTTCCCGTAATGCGGATCAATATAATCATAATCCTGAATATCATATTTATGATTAGACGGGGATACAAACAATGGATTAAAATAGATCACTTCAACGCCTAATTCCTGAAGATAATCCAGTTTATCCATGACCCCCTGAAGATCACCGCCATAAAAATTATGGATGTCCCTTGATGCAGGAACCTGATTCCAGTCTTTGATCTTCGCACTCGGCGCGCCGATATAAATATATTCCCTGTCCTCTACATCATTAGTGGGATCTCCATTATAGAACCGGTCTACAAAAATCTGGTACATGACCGCCCCTTTTGCCCACTCCGGAGTGGAAAATCCCGGTACGATAATAAAGGCGTAGTAATCCTCCCTGTGGTCAGAGACACCGCACCTGTTGTAATACCAGAGCTGTTCTCCTTTTTTTATCTCAAAAGAATACCGAAACGGTTCTGTCCCAAGCTGCCATTCGATCTCATAGAAATCAAAATCTTTCCCTGAAACAATTTTCCACATGGCGTAGTGGGAATCGCCTGTAAGAAGGTTCACCTCCTCCACGTCATTGTGCGCTGTTCGGAAACGCAGAAATATCCTTTCATTTTCTTTGGGTTCCGCAGGGATCACATAGTCCTGTGTGCCATCACAGAACAGAGCTTCTCTGTTCATAATTTAAGCCCCCTCTGTCTCACCGTCTACATTAAACAATGCCTCGAACTCGCTCCTCGTTATTTTTTCTTTCTCCAACAGAAGCTCTGCGCACGCCTCCAGAACATGATGATGATCCTGGATAATCCTGCGCGCTCTGGCATAACATTCATCAATGATACGTTTTACTTCTTCATCAATCGTTCCAGCTACTTTCTCGCCGTAGCCTCTGGATGTATGCCCAAAATCTCTTCCGATAAACACTTCGTCGCTGTCATTATCATAGTTGATCAGCCCCAGACGCTCGGACATACCAAACTTGGTGATCATGGATTTTGCGATGGCTGTCGCCTGTCTGATATCCTGGGAAGCCCCGGTAGTGATATCGTCAAATATCTCCTCCTCTGCCACGCGGCCGCCCAGCGCCACCGTAATCTCCTGGAGCATATGCCCCTTCGTATTAAACATATCATCCTTTTCCGGCAGCGGCATGGTATATCCGCCTGCTCCTCCTGTAGGGATGATGGACACACTGTACACAGGTCCCACATCCGGAAGCACATGGAACAGGATTGCGTGTCCTGCCTCATGGAACGCTGTAATCCGGCGTTCTTTATCAGACACAATCCGGCTCTTCTTCTCCGGACCGATTCCCACTTTTACAAAAGCATGGCGTATATCCGCCTGCTGTATGAACACCCGGTTGTCTTTTGCAGCAAGAATGGCAGCCTCATTTAAAAGATTTTCCAGATCCGCGCCTGTAAAACCTGCCGTTGTCTGTGCAATCTGACGCAGATCCACATCGTCTCCCAGCGGCTTGTTCCTTGCATGGACTTTCAGGATTTCCTCCCGTCCGCCCACATCCGGACGCCCTACAATAACATTCCTGTCAAATCGTCCCGGCCGAAGGATCGCCGGGTCCAGAATATCTTTCCGGTTTGTGGCCGCCATGACGATGATGCCTTCATTCACTCCAAATCCGTCCATCTCTACAAGAAGCTGGTTCAGCGTCTGCTCCCTCTCGTCGTGTCCGCCTCCAAGACCGCTTCCGCGCCGTCTTGCCACAGCGTCGATCTCGTCGATAAACACAATACACGGGGCATTCTTTTTCGCATCCTGGAAAAGATCGCGCACCCGGGATGCACCCACGCCCACAAACATTTCCACAAAGTCAGAACCTGATATACTGAAGAAAGGAACGCCCGCCTCTCCTGCCACCGCTTTGGCAAGCAGAGTCTTTCCGGTTCCCGGAGGACCCTCAAGAAGGACTCCCTTGGGGATTCTTGCGCCGAGCTGCACATATTTTCTGGGAGCTTTCAGAAAATCTACGATTTCCTCCAGTTCTTCCTTTTCCTCCTTCAGTCCGGCCACTTCTGCAAACGTGACCTTGATCTCATCCTGCCCGGTCATTCTTGCACGGCTCTTGCCAAAGTTCATCGCCTTGGCGTTCGCGCCGCCATTCTGACGATTCATCAGGAAAAAGATGAGAAAAACTCCTCCCAGCGTGATCAAAAGGGGGAGCAGCACAGAGGTAAACACAGACTCTTCCGGAATGGCGGACATCCTGTAAGCCACGTCATTTTCATCCAGAATATCCTTTACCTCCTCCACATCTGATACATTGACCGTACCTGTCTCCTCGCTGCTTTTCAGCATGAATGACACCGTACCCGTGGGCACAGCGCTGTTCAGGTCAATATACACATCTGTGACATTGCCCTGTTCTACCTGAGCGACAAAGTCCGTATATGTCATCTCCTGGCGGTGCATCTGCATCCTGCCTGCCATCCAGAGTACTGCTGCCACAATCACAATAAACATGATGAGCGTGGACATATTGACGCTCCTGTATTTCCTGTTATTATCCAAAACCGATTCTCCTTCCTAATCCAGTCCTTCCACCGCGCCGATGTAAGGAAGGTTTCTATATTTCTGGGCATAATCAAGCCCGTAACCGACAACAAATTCATCCGGTATCTCAAAACCGCAGTAATCTACTTTCACATCCTTTATCCTGCGTTCCGGTTTATCCAGAAGCGTGCACAGTCTCATGCTGGCAGGATTTCTCCTTTTCAGGACATCTATAAGATAATACAAGGTATTGCCGGAATCAATGATATCCTCAACAATCAGCACTTCTTTATTCTCAATGGATTCATCCAGGTCCTTTGCAATACGCACAACCCCGCTGGATGATGTTCCGTCGCCGTAGCTTCCCACACACATAAAATCCATGGATACCGGAACCGTAATCCGCTTTGCCAGCTCGCACATAAAGAACACTCCGCCCTTTAACACACAGATCAGGTGCACCTGCTTTCCTGCATAGTCTTCACTGATCTTTTTCCCCAGTTCTCTGATCCTTTCATCTACTTTCTCTTCCGGAACCAGCACTCTGATCGTCTCTGCCATTTTCTTTCTCCTCCGTTATCTTTATCTCAAGAATCTTTTTTGTCGCGCCGCTGATCTGATACTCCCGGCTCATCCTGTGTCCGGGAATCCATATGATATGCTCTCCGTCGGCGATGAGCAGCATCTTTTCTCTCTCCTCCCACGGTATCTTCTCGTTAATAAAATAGGACTTCAGCTTCTGGCGGCTCCCTTTTTCATCCACTATGAGATAATCTCCGCTCTGCCTCGTCCTCGCGGAAAGACTGTATTTAATTATATCATAGTCGAACCATTTCGTGTAGCTTTTTTGCGGCATCTCTTTTGCCTTTGAAATATGGATATTGTCCACAAACCGGCAGGAAATCCTCCTTCCGGCGCCGGGGATCCATACCTCCCCCGGAATTTTAAGAGCGGTTTCAAATCCGCCTCCTGTTTCACGCGTTTTTCTCAGTTCCCGGCCCGGGGCCTTTTCTCTCAGCGTCACCCCGGTATATGTCCGCTCTGCTCTTATGCCTCCCGGAAGATCAAGAACCCGTCCCGTCTGCTTCCCGAAAAGCTCCGCCACTGCTGACACATGGACTGCCTCAATATCGCGCTCCCGCCCGCACACAAAAGCGATGCACCTCTTTATCAGCTGTTTCCGTACGGCGGGCAGTTCATTCTCAAAACCGTCTTTCTCAATCAAAAGCCCGCGGACGCTTTTTTCTCCGACTGCGGTATCCCGGTCTGCGTCTGGTTCAATCCTCACGCACTGCTTCCACGCACGGCTCACTCCCTGTTCCAGATAATCCCACACTTCCTGCGCCTGGCGCGACAGTTCACCCAGATGACGAACCGTTCCCGCATTGACCTGTGTTTCAAGTGCCGGCAGGACATGGTGACGGATGCGGTTCCTCGTGTAATCGTCCTCCTGATTTGTCACATCCTCACACCACAAAATCCCGTTCTCCTTAAGATACCCTTCCGTCTGCGCCCGGGTGAGCGCAAGAAGTGGGCGTATCCACTTACCGGACACAGGGCGAATACCGCCCAGCCCCTTAAGTCCGGTTCCTCTGGCCATATTCCAGAGTACAGTCTCCGCATTGTCATCCCTGTGATGTGCGGTTGCAATCTTTGTTCCCCCGTTCTCCCGGCACATTGTCTCGAAGGCCTCCCGACGCACCATGCGCCCCGCCTCCTCAGGAGATTGTTTCCGTTTTCTGGCAATTAATTCCACATCTTCGTGAAAAAAACAGCAGGGGACATCCATATTTTTACACAGCTGCCTTACATATTCCTCGTCTTTGTCGGCCTCCTCACCGCGCATTCCGTGGTTGACATGGCACACACGCACATCAAACCCCAGCTTTTCCCGCAGGGCACAAAGCATAAAAAGCAGGCATACCGAATCCGCACCGCCCGATACACCTGCGATCACCACGTCACCTTTCTCGATCATACCGTGTTTCCTGATGAACTTTTCCACTTCTCTCTCTTCATTTTTCATCATATGTAAACTATACCCAATTCATTCCCAAAAGTAAAGAGCCTGCGCACGTCATGCTTCCCATATGCCCACCGCCAGAACAGTCATGTCATCGGCCGGCTCTTTCCCTGTCCATGCCAGCACCTGTTCCAGCACATGGTGGGCCATCTCTTTTGGATTGGAGATTTCGCTTCCCTGTATGATCGTCTCCAGCAGGATATCCTGCTCTCCCACAGGAAGTGCATCCAGCACTCCGTCTGTCACCATGATCACAAAGTCTCCGTCCTCCAGTTTTCTTCTGACAGAGTCGATCTCTATCCGATTCATAACGCCGATCGGCAGGCTGGTGGAGCTTAAATGTTCCACACCGTCCTTTTTCCTGATAAAGGTGGAGGAAGCTCCTGCTTTAATGATCTCACACTCCCCGGTATACACGTCAAACACGGTCATATCTACCGTAGAATAATGAATCTCTTCCCTCCCCATGACAAGAGTTGTATTAATCATCTGAATCGCTGTTTTCTCCGGAAATCCGGCCTCAAGCAGTTCTTCGAGAAGTTCTATAACCAGCGTGCTCTCCCTGCACGCCTCCTCCCCGGAACCCATTCCATCAGAAAGCACTGCCCCCTGCCTTCCCCCCGGCATGTCCATCATAGTGAAATTATCTCCGGAAATATTAGAGCAGCCTTTTCCGATGCGCGCGATCCCCTGCATGGTGTAGTATGCAGGTCCCTCTCTGCACACAACTGTTGTATACCGTGTGCCAAGCATCTGAGCGCTGTCCCCGGGAAGCACAAAGCGCCGTCCCACAGCCTCTGAAACAGCGCGGACAACCTCTTTGACTGGAATTTTTTCTTTTTTCATGCTCCGGGCTGTAACGTGAATCTCATACTTTCCCTCGCCGTTCATGAAGAAATGAGTGTACAGCACGCGGATATTCTTTTTCCGCAAACCGGACATGATCTTCTTTTCCAGCCGTTCATCCGTAAAGATACTGTCCTCCAGCTCTTTTGCCGTAGCCTGCATCATGTCTGCAAAAGTGTCCAGCTGTATGGCACAGCTCTCCCGGCTTCTTGCGATCCGGTTCACCCATATAATATTCTGTCTTGCCTCATGAAAGCCTTCCAGCATCTCCCGCAAAAATCTGGGAGCCATAATACACCTTTGCATCAGCTTCCTTTTTGTTTCCGTATTGAGCTCGTTCCCATATCCGTCCACAGCAGAAAGTACATCATATCCCATCTGGCAGGTGTGTACGAAATTTTCTCCCCAGCACCACCCGCATTTTTCACATTTTCCGCACACCTTTTCCCTCACCCGCGAGAACATTGCCTCGATCTCCTCCATGGAAAACGACTGCCTTTTCTCCTCCAGTCCCAGAAAGGTCCTGGAAATCTGTCTCAGCGAGTGTGCAAATTTTTCTATCTGCTCTACATAGGGGCTGCCATACAATGCCTGTCCCTTACTCATGCTACTGTCTCCCTTCTGTAAAATAACGCAATAAAGACTCCGGGAGAATCTCTCCCGGAGTCTTCATTCGTAATCTGCAGCAACAGACGCTCACCATCCGCCTCTGCCGCCTTTCATCTTCACCGCTTACTCTGCCGGTTTAAAAACGATCTCATTGGGATCGACAAGCCCCAGCTTTTCTTCTGCAGTCTCCTTAATATAATCGTCCGTCTGAACGTATTCTTCGTATTCCTTCACCTCTTCAGCGCGCTGCTCCTCTTTTTTGATCTGCTGCTCAAGTTCTTCTTCCTGCGCCTTATACTGCGCATTCTTTGTATGCAGTTTCAAGGAACTGACCGCCAGCACTCCTGAGAGGATTACAAGAACCATGCACACCAGAAGAACGCTTCTCCTGTGACGGCGGAGCGCAGAGCTTCTCCTGCCTGCTTTCCTCTTTGCCGTCTTTTGCTGTTTCACCTTATTCATTCTACTCACCCTGCTTATCAATCTGTATTCTGTTCCCCATTGTTACACAACATTTTATCTGCTTTTTTTGTACTTTTCAAGGCTTTTCTTCGCTTTTGCGCTGATTTTTACTGCAAACCGTGTAAAAACATGACCGAGGACGGCGCCGCATATCAGACCGAGCACAAAAAACCATCTAATGCTCCCATAAGTAGTCTCATACATTCTGCTGAAAATGTATCCGCTTGCGCCAATCCAGAAAACAAGGTCCTCAATTCCCACAACCGGTCGGCTGTGGGGTATCAGCTTTCTTAAGCAGATCAGAATATCATACCCAAACAGCACTGCCATACCCGACAGTCCCGCATAGAGAAAAACCCCTGCCTCCGCTCCGATTCCGAGTATCATAGAAGCACCTATTTAAACAGTTTGGACAGGAAATTTTCTCCCTGCTTCGCAGTCTGTGAAACGCTGGAATATGCAACACTGTCAATATTTCCCGACAGGTCCACTTCCCCTTTCTCCACACTGAGCCTGTTGACATGCAGGTCTGTCCCCTTGACCATCAGCATCCCCTGTTCCGTCTCCAGCAGAATCTCATTTAAGTCAAAGGAAAGTACATCAAGCACTCCTGTCACCATTGCCGCTTTCCTGTTATTGACTACAAGTTTATGCGTTTTTACAATACGCTGTTCTTCCATCCGCACTCCCTCCCACTCTGCTTTTAAATATATGAGAGGTTGTTTTCATTTATTCCTAAAGATATTTGAACAAATCTTTTGCGTCCTCTTTTTTTGTTGTCTCCTGGATATCCAGCACCTCCACTTTCACGCTCCTTGTGCCGAATCCAATCTCTATAATATCTCCGGGTTTTACCTGAGCTGACGCTTTGGCCGGTCTGTCATTCACCATGACGCGTCCCGCATCACATGCCTCATTTGCCACAGTCCGCCTTTTAATCAGCCTTGAAACTTTCAGGAATTTATCCAAACGCATTTTCCCATCTCCTTTTTTGAATCTCTATTTTCCCATAAGACAAAAGGCACTTGCGATGCTCTCACATCGCAAGTGCCTGTCCGTTCTTTTATCTCAACTGTAAGAAAAATTAGTTGATGGCATCTTTTAATGCTTTGCCGGCTTTGAACTTCGGAGCCTTGCAAGCTGCGATCTTCATTGTCTTTCCTGTCTGCGGGTTTCTTCCCTCTCTTGCAGCTCTCTTGCTTACTTCGAATGTTCCAAATCCAACAAGCTGAACCTTGTCGTCTTTTTTAAGCTGCTCTGTCACAACTTCGATAAAAGCCTTTAATGCTTTCTCAGAATCTTTCTTGGAAATCTCTGCCTTTTCTGCAATCGCTGCGATCAATTCTGTTTTGTTCATAGGTAAATCCTCCTCTTTATTGTACCTGCATACAATTTTATTCTGATTTTAAAGGGGAATATGTCTGATCGTCCACATAATTCCGCCTTTATGTACTGTTATAACGGTTTCATCAGGCTTTGTCAAGATTTTTCACTGTTTTTTACAGCTTCTTACTGTAGTATTCCGCTTTTTATGCCATCATCGGTTTTAAAGCCTCTGAAAGCCTGCTTTTCACAGCTTCCGCCTCAGCCAGATCTTTGCCTTTGGTCGTATAATAAATTTTGATCTTCGGCTCTGTTCCTGAGGGGCGCACGATCACTTCCGCATTGTTTTCCAGACGATAGATCAGCACGTTTGCCGCCGGCAGCCCTGTCTCCTCTGATTTCTGGTAATCTGTCACTTTCACAACTTTATATCCCGCGATCTCTGTCAGCGGATTTGAACGGAGACTCTGCAGGATCTCCACCATTTTGTCCATACCGCTCAGCCCCGGAAATTCAAAGCTATCCACCTTATTGAGATACCGTCCGTACTGTGCGTATATCTCCTCCATGCGCTGCTTTAAGGAACTTCCGATACTCCTGTAATATGCCGCCATCTCACAGATCAGCATGGAGCCGATGACTGCGTCCTTATCCCGCACATACGGTCCGGCAAGATAGCCGTAACTCTCCTCAAATCCAAAGATAAAGCGGTCAACTTCCCCTGCTTCTTCAAGCTGGGCGATCTGGTCGCCTATCCATTTGAATCCGGTCAGCACACTGCGAAGTTCCACGCCATAGTGCTCTGCCACAGCGTCAGCCAGAGGCGTTGATACAATGGACTTCACGGCAACAGGATTCTCAGGCATAGTGCCTTTCTCAATGCGTCCTGCACAGATATAATCCAGCAGCAGCACGCCCACTTCATTTCCGCTCACCAACTCATAGGAGCCGTCCGGACATTTCATGGCAATACCCACGCGGTCTGCATCCGGGTCTGTCGCCAGCATCAGGTCTGCGCCCGTCTCTTTCGCCAGAGAAAGCCCCTCCTCCAATGCCTCGAAAATCTCCGGATTCGGATAACTGCATGTCGTAAAGTAGCCGTTCGGATACTCCTGATCCGGAACAATCGTAATATCCGTAATTCCAATATCTTTTAACACCTGTGTCACCGGGACAAGGCCGGAACCGTTCAACGGACTGTATACCAGTTTCAGCCCTGCGGTCCTGCACAGACCTGGACGCACCTGTCGGAATTCAATCGCTTCATAGAGCGCTTTCTTGCAGTCATCTCCCACAAAACGGATGAGGCCTTCTTCAACCCCCTGTGCAAAAGACATGTATTTGGCCCCTGTAAGCACATCTGTCTTCAGGATTTCCTCATATACAATCGCCGCCGCATCGTCTGTCATCTGACATCCATCCGGTCCGTAGGCCTTGTATCCATTGTATCTTGCAGGATTGTGGGAAGCGGTTACCATGATGCCCGCATTGCAGTTATAATAGCGGGTTGCAAAAGAAAGAGCCGGCACCGGCATCAGCGCGTCATAAATCCTTACTTTAATTCCGTTTGCCGCCAGCACGCCTGCCGCCGTCTTCGCAAAAACATCACTCTTTAAACGGCTGTCATAGCTGATTGCTACCGTCTGTGTGCCGCCCTGTGTCTTCACCCAGTTTGCCAGTCCCTGTGTGGCCTGACGTACCACATAAAGATTCATGCGGTTGGTCCCTGCGCCGAGCACCCCGCGAAGCCCTGCTGTGCCAAACTTCAAAGCGACTGCAAACCGCTCTTTTATCTCGTCGTCTTTTCCTTCGATTCTGGATAATTCCGGTTTCAGATCTGCATCTTCCAGGTCTGCCGCCATCCATCGCTTATACTCTTCCCGATACATTTTTACCACTCCTACTGTTTTTTTATTGATTTTTTTGTACAAAATCACAAACAAATCCAGTACTAATATACCATGTTTCCGCGCGGACAGCAATAATTCTCCGGCATATCTTTCATGAAAACTCTGTTAAATTTTTAAAGAAAGCACCTCTTTGAGAAAATCATATTTCTCTTCGGACTGGCGCACTGCCGTCTGCAGTTTTTCTACATATTTTTCCGGCAGCCAGGCCTTGTTGGAGTGATAATAATTCCCGGCTGTCTTCCAGAATTTCTCAGGGTATGCGAGGAACAGACCCAGATACTCTTTCTCGGCCGCGGAAAGCGGCCGGACGCTCTCGTATGCTTCGATCAGCTTTTGTCCGGTCGTCTGTTTCCAGTAATGTTTTTCCATTGCCTTTCTGATGAAATAATACAGATCGTGCACCTGAATATCCGTACGCATATGCTCAAAATTAGTGACTGCCATATCACTTTTGAGCATCAGCAGGTTATGATAATTGTAATCCCCATGCACCATGCTCCCCTGCTTTATACTGTCCGCATACAGCCCGGCGCACCCTGAATCCTCCATTTTGCAGAGCACCTTTTCCGCCATGCCGTACATCTTGTCAAAATTTTCAAGAAAAAGATACTCAAATTCATTTTTCGCCACCCGTCCCCGGATAAAAGTTCTCACTTTTTTCAGTTCTCTGTTATGACGCAGTATTTCTTCCACCGGACTTCTTCCGGCCGGAAACAGTGACGGCCGGATGTTCTCCCCTTTATCAGCCGCAGCATCCAGCTCCCTGTGCAGACGTGCAAGCTGCTCTGACGCCCGCACGACCTCGTTTTCCTGACGGATATCGCACTCCCGTCCCTGATACCATTTTTTGAGCATATACACAGTGCCTTCCCTTGATGTAACGAGCAGTTCTCCGTCTCTGGTAAACACCGGTGTGTCAACTTTTATATTTCCTCTCTCTTCGATATAACTGAGCACTCTATACAGCAGAGGGGCCCGCCTCTCAGATACTCTCGTTTCCTTGAGGATCATGGTTCCCTCATTTGTATCGCAAAAAAACGCACCCCTTATTCTTCGGGTGCCTTTCACTTCTATATGATACTGTTCCAACACTTCCAGTTCGTATTCTTCTCTCATGGCCGCCCCCTGTCAGACTCTCTTTCTAATGTCCTGCCTGCTGCTTTTGCTCACCGCATGGCTGAACTGTTATTTTAATCTATGAATAGGACGGCCCGAGTATGATTACAGACCTTGTTTTTCTTTCACATAAGTGCACAGAATTTCTTTCTGGTTCCTCCGAGGATCATCAATGACATACTCCAGAAGCTCACTGAGCATGCTTCCAAGCTCCCTGCCCGGCTGCATCCCCAGCTCCATCAAGTCTCTTCCGCTCACGGCAAGCTGGCGGAGCGTAACGCACTCCTCCTGGATCAGCGCTTCCTGATAAAGTTCCCGCATGGCTACGATATTCTCGATCTTCTCTCTCCTTCTGTAGGGGCTCTGCGCCTTGGCGTCCGCCATGCGCACTGCAAGATAATAAGGAAACAGCTCCACACCGATCCGGTTCATGGCCCGGCGCACATTTTTCGGAGTCGCCTCCACCCGGTAATCATGGTAGCACACGAGGCGGGTCACTTTCTTCACGGTCTCATTGTCAAATTTCAGCCTCCGCATGACCTTTCTTGCAATCTCCTCGCTCACAAGCGCATGGCCTTTGAAGTGATCCCTTCCGTTTTCATCGGTTATCTTCATGGCCGGTTTGCCCATGTCATGGAACAACATGGTGAGTCTTAAGATTTTATCCCTCTTAATATTTTTCATGGCATGCAGCGTATGCTGCGCCACATCATATTTATGATGAGGCGTATTCTGCTCTACTCCCACCATTGCATCCCACTCAGGCAGGATGACTTTCGTGATCCCAAGCCCATATGCATCCTGTATCCGCTCCGGATGGGGAGATACAAGAAGTTTCACCAGTTCTGCCTGAATCCTCTCTGCGCTGATATTTTCCAGAGTGGGCGCCAGTTCCCTGACTGCCTGAGCTGTCTCCGGCTCAATGGGGAAATTAAGCTGCGCTGAAAAACGCACTGCCCGCAGAATCCGCAGAGCATCCTCCGAAAACCTCTCCCAGGGATTTCCCACACAGCGGATCAGATGATGGTTTAAGTCTTTCATGCCGCCGAACACGTCCACAAGCCGCACTTCATCATTGTACGCCATGGCATTGATCGTAAAATCCCGGCGCTTTAAATCCTCTTCCAGTCTGTTTGTAAAACGGACCTCTGTCGGATGCCTGCTGTCCTCATACGCCCCGTCGATCCGGTAGGTCGTCACCTCATAGGCATCTTTCCCGATCAGCACGGTGACTGTCCCGTGTTCAATTCCTGTATCCACAGTCCTGCGGAAGAGCTTTTTGATTTCCTCCGGCCGCGCTGACGTCGTGATATCCCAGTCCTCCGGACGTCTGGCCAGAATGGAATCCCGCACGCATCCGCCCACAGCATAGGCCTCATATCCGTGAAGCTGAAGGTTATTGATAATCATCTTTACTTTTCTTGGCAATGTTATCTTCATCGGTAAATTTCCCTCTTAACTATCTCTTCTTCTCTTTTATGACAAGTAAATATTATAACCTGTTTTCCTTGCCCGCTCAACCATTTTAGTGCGGCCAAAAGTCTTTTGTCATCATAAAAGGCGAATACATCATCCAAAATAAGCGGCATGGGCTCCTCCAGCACCGCCTCTGCTGCGGCAAGCCGCACTGCCAGATATATCTGCTCAATGGTTCCCCGGCTCAAGCGCTCCGCGGGAATCCTTCTGGTCCCGTCCCACACGGAGATATGCCGTTCCCCGTCAAGCATAATTTTCAGGTAAGCGCCCTCTGTGACTGACGCAAAGATTGCAGATGCCTTCTCCTGCATAAGCCCGGCAGTCTGATTTCCCGTCTCCTGCACGGCCTTTCGCAGTTCCTCTTCCGCCATCTCAAGCGCCTGCTGCCGCCTAAGCAGATTTTTCTGCACATCGCTTACTTCAGTCTCTTCACACTGTTCCCGCAGATTGCCGCAGCGAATCATTTTTTCTTTCCACTCCGCCTGAATATGCTCCGTCTCCCACTGAAGCTGCTTTACCCTCTCTTCATCAGCCTTCGGCCTGCCTTTCTTTCTTCCCGCCCTGCATACAGCAATGCCCCCGGCGATCAGAAGCAAGACTCCCGCCAGCGCGATCGCTCCCGCGATCACGGCAACAGAAAACGCTGACGCAGCCAGTGTCCGGCCGCTGATAAACCTGCTCCACAAAAATCCTGCAAATCCTGCCAGCACGCCCGCGCTCCCCATGAAAAAGAGGTTCTTTGCACTGCTGCCGGCCTTTATGCCTGTATCATCCACATTCTCCAGCGCGTTCAGCCTGGTCTGCTTTTCTGCGAACTCATCCTGAAGCGCTTTCATATCCCGCTCCAGATACCGGCATTCCTGGAGAATCTTCTCCTGTTCTGCCGTCCGGGCCGCCTCTTCCTCCTGAAGCGCCCGTGCCGCCTGCCGGCGTTTTTCTTTTAAAAGCTGAAATGTCCCGGCAATATCTATCTCTCCGCTTCCTGTGACAAAATAATTTACCGCATGATTCTCAAGGGCATCAAAAAGCTCCTGCCCCGGTTCCGCCCTAAGCTGTCCTACGGATATCGTGCTGTCAAAGAGCCCTGGAGTCAGACCGCCCAGAAGCATGTTAAGATCGCCGCGCTCCACGGACAGCTCCTCCCCATCATCCTCACAGACAAGCGATGCCTTTTTTGCAGCCCTGCTAAAATCCCGCTCCAGGCGGAAATTGCGGCCGCCGCAGGTAAACCGCATCACTCCCGCATAATATCCCGGATTCTCCCACGGTTCATAACGGGTAAACCCATCTTTTGCCGCAGCCCGCCCGCGCCCTCTCTCCAGCCCGAAAAGCATGGCGCGGATAAACGCATGGAGCGTTGATTTTCCGAATTCATTTTCCCCGCTTATCACCTGCAGGCCGTCATGCAGGTAAAAATGCTGCTCTGCAAATTTTCCAAAATTTTTAAGATAAAGTTCTGTAATAACCATTCCCTCTGCAGGTCCTCCTGTATACAATCTCCCATCCCGCGCTTACTTCCGGCCTGCGAGCAGAGCGTCCAGGCCCTCACACAGCGCCTCGTACTCTGTGCTGCCCTCCTCACAGCCATAAAAATGTTCTATATACTTTCCGAGAATATTTCCCCTGTTTTCTGCATAAATCCTGTCGACATCATATTCCGGCATGGTTTCATCCACGATTTCCACGATATTCCCTTCTCTTTCCAACCGTTTTGTATCAAAGAGAACATCTGCATCTCGTTTCCCTTTTAAAATTATTTTGTAAATATTTTCATTTCCATGTTCATTTATGGATTCTCTTATATCATCTCTGACGCGCCCTGCTGCTTCATCCGGCTTCACCTGAATGTCCAGATGGATATACTCTCTTTTCGCGCAGGGAATCCACTGGGTCCGCACACGTCCTCCCGTGATCTCGCCCCGGATATATCCGTGCGGCCCAATATCATTTTTATCCACAGGCTCCAGCGCCCCCGCATAGACAATCCTGTCCTTTACAAGGGCATGAGGTTTATGAATATGCCCCATGGCCACATAGTCAAAACCACTCTCAGCCAGAGCATTTCTGTTCAGAGGAATATGCTTCTCATCCCCGCCGTGTGCCAGCAGTATCTCCACAGGCTCCACGCCTCCTGCTGTGAGCCGGTCATACAGCGGTTCTCTGATTTCCCTGCTGTGGTAACTGAATCCGTACACAGCCGTCTTTAACTCCGGGAAATCCACATACGCAGGATTCTCCGCGAAAAGAGGATATACATTCTCACTCCATCTGAATGTCCGGTAATAAGAATCGGACCTGATATAATCATGATTGCCCGCAATGAGCACGACCTTTGTATGCGTCAGCCCGGAGAACAGATAATCTGCTTCTTTGAGTTCCCGCATGAGCGGCTGGCGGTGAAACAAGTCTCCCGCAATAAGCAAAAGGTCTATCTTTTCTTCCTCACAGACACGGATCACCTGTTCAAACGTCTCCCATATCTCCTGCGCTCTTTTGTCGCCGTGCAGCAGTCCTGCATCAGGCTGCGCGCCCAGATGTACATCCGCGATATGTATAAACTTCATGCCTTCCCTCCTCCATGTCTCTGAGCTTCTGCCATATGAAAACACAGCAGCACTCTATTGTGTGATACAGAGGAGGGCGCCACATCTGAAATGTCACGCCCTCCTGCATTTTCTATATTTTCTCAGCGCCATACCCTGCACTCAGATTTATAATTCGCAGTTATTCACTGTCCTCGGGAACGGAATTACGTCACGGATATTTGACATTCCTGTCAGATACATGACACAGCGCTCAAATCCAAGGCCAAATCCCGCATGTCTGGTAGACCCGTATTTTCTCAGATCAAGATAAAAGCCATAATCCTCTTCCTTAAGCCCCAGCTCTTTCATGCGGTTTAACAGCTTATCGTAATCATCCTCTCTCTGGCTTCCGCCGATGATCTCCCCGATACCCGGTACAAGACAGTCTACTGCTGCCACCGTCTTTCCGTCTTCATTCTGTTTCATATAGAACGCCTTGATCTCTTTCGGGTAATCTGTGACAAATACCGGACGTTTGTAAACCTGCTCTGTCAGATAGCGCTCATGCTCTGTCTGAAGATCACATCCCCATGAAACTTTGTACTCAAATTTGTCATTGTTCTTCTCCAGGATGTCAACCGCCTCTGTGTAAGTCACTCTCGCAAAATCAGAGTTCACCACATTATTCAGTCTGTCAAGAAGTCTTTTATCTACAAAAGAATTGAAGAAATTCATCTCCTCCGGTGCATGCTCGAGTACATAACTGATCACATATTTGAGCATGGCCTCCGCCAGGTCCATATTGTCCTCCAGGTCTGCGAACGCGATCTCCGGCTCGATCATCCAGAACTCTGCCGCATGCCTCGTCGTGTTGGAGTTCTCCGCGCGGAATGTGGGCCCAAACGTATAAATACTGCGGAATGCCTGCGCATAAGTCTCACCGTTTAACTGCCCGCTGACTGTGAGGCTTGTCTCTTTCCCGAAGAAATCCTGTGCATAATCCACTGTGCCGTCCTCATTCTTCGGCACATTCTCCATATCCAGCGTTGTCACGCGGAACATCTCTCCCGCGCCTTCACAGTCGCTCCCTGTGATCAGCGGAGTATGCACATACACAAAACCTCTCTCCTGGAAAAATTTGTGAATAGCGTAAGCCGCCAGAGAACGAACACGGAACACTGCCTGGAATGTATTCGTTCTGGGACGCAGGTGCGAAATTGTTCTGAGATATTCGAAACTATGGCGTTTCTTCTGCAACGGATAATCCGGTGCTGATGCCCCTTCAATCTGCACCTCGTCCGCCTGAATCTCAAAAGGCTGTTTCGCCTGCGGCGTGGCTACCAGTGTGCCGGTCACGATCACTGCCGCACCTACATTTAATTTGGAAACTTCTGAAAAGTTCTCCATTTTGTCATGATATACTACCTGGAGCGTTTCAAAATAAGAACCGTCGTTCACCACGATAAATCCAAATGTCTTGGAATCACGGATGCTGCGCACCCAGCCGCCGACTGTAACCTTCTTATCCAGATACGCTTCCCTGTTCTTAAATAACTCCCGAATCGTTGTCAATTCCATTTCAAATAACTCCTTCGATAATAATTTCCAGTAGTGACATTATAACACTGTCAGTCAAGACCGTAAACAAAAACTGCACTCTTTACTGAAAAATCTGTACTTTATCATTCTATCAGCCCGTACTTCTTTCTGACTCTTGCAAGTTTCCCCACCATGGGGTCTGCCAGAAAGTAGAGAAACACTACCGTGGACACACCGTGGATAGCGTTAAACGGAAGCCCGCTGACATAAATACCTGCCAGAGCTGTCCACTGAAATTCTCCGATCAGCCAGGTCATGGAAGAGGTGTCCATGATCAGACCATAGATCACGAAAGTCGCAATCCCCCCGTACGCACATAAAAGCAGCCGGTTTCTTCTGTTCTTTTCCCATTTTCCCCGAAAGAGTATTCCCGCCAGAAAACCAATGACGCCAAAGGCAAACATCTGCCAGGGCGTCCACGGTCCCTGTCCGAAAAAGAAATTGGACACAAACCCTGCCACAGCTCCCGTAAGGAACCCGGCTTCCGCACCAAGACTTACTCCTGTTATGATCACGATGGCTGATACCGGTTTAAACTGAGGAATCATAAAAAACGCCACTCTGCCCGCCACTGCAAGAGATGCCGTCACCGCGATCAGAAGCACTTCTCTGGCCTGAGGCCTGCGGTTCTCAAACACCATACAGAACGGAAGCATTGCCAGCACCACAATGCAGATAGAAATAAATGTATAACTCCGGTTGTTGAGAAAAAAGATACCGAAAAGGATCAACAGCGGGATTGCTGTCAGATTCAGCACAAGGGCCGTTTTTATCCTTCTGCCCTCCCGTGCCCCCGGACAAAGCAGCGCTCTTTGTATCTCCTGTGTGCAAAGCAGATATCCTGCTGCCGCCGCCAATCCCCCCGCCAGCAGAAACTGTGCATAGGGGGCGGCAGTCAACTGCACATAGCTGTGAATACTCAGGTTCACAAAATCACTGACGCGACCCATATGTTCATTGATCAGCAGATTCAGCCTTAAAACAGCTCCAAAAGCAATCAGCGGCGGGACCATTGCCGCAGCAAAACTAAGGCTCACACACCGTACTGCCTCTCCCCGCCGGCAGTACGCCGCCAAAACCGCACCAATCACAAGGACGGCGGCCAGAACCGCCAAAACCTGCACAATATGTCCCCATACCCTGAGTTCTCCGATCTCAGAACCGGTGAGCACTGCTCCCGCCATTTTTGTACCCGCTGTCTGCGCTCCTTCCCGAATATGTAAAAGGCATCTTTCCCACTCCCAGACCGCATATGATGTCTCCATCTGTGTATATTTAAGGGCAGGCACGGAAAACCACGGCGCCGCCGTCTGTGACACTGCTATGAAAATCCCGCCCAGAACAGGCAGCATCCCTCTGGTGTCTACTCCTGTATTCTGTTTGATCTGCATGATTCCACTACATCCTTTACTGTGATCGCTGACGGAAACAGATGTCGGGCCATCCTGTTGGCAGCCGTTGTGTAAAAACTGTTTCCCACAAAAAACTGTTCTGCCGGTCCGCAGCTTACAATACTGCCGTCAAAAAACAGAGCACACCTGTCTGCATATGCCGCGCAGAACTCTATATCATGAGAAACCATCACGATGGCAGTTTCCCTCTCTTTTAAGAGTTTAAATGTTTCCGCCAGTTTTTGCTTGTAAAATCCGTCCAGTCCCTTTGTGGGTTCGTCCAAAAGTAATATTTCCGGTTCTTTCAGAAGCACTTTGGCAAGCGCTGCCCGCTGCTGTTCTCCGCCGCTTAAATCGTAGGGATGCATGGATATCAGATGCCCGATCTCCATGATTTCCACCATTTCTTCCACCCTGTCTCTCTGTTCACCTTTCCCGGACAGGATTCCTCCGTCGAACATCTCCATCAGGTCTTCTCTGACCGTATCCCTGACAAACAGATGGCGGGGATCCTGGGGCAGCATCACAGTCTTGGGCCCCTCAGACCGAAGCGCCTTTCGCTTTCTCACATCTTTTCCTTCCAGGAGCATCCTGCCCCGCCAGGGTTTTCTTATGCCTGCCAGCAGAGACAGAGCCGTGCTCTTTCCGGTTCCGTTTCCACCCAGTATGCAGAGGAACTCTCCTTTTTTCACTTCCAGCGACAGATCTCTGATCACATCCGGCAGTTCTCTCTCATACCGGAACCATATCTCTCTCGCTTCCAGCACTGTTTCTTTTTCGCCCGGCCGCTCACGATGGGACACATCTTTTCCCGCTTCCGGCTCCTTGGTATCATTAATCTCTTTCGCGCAGTGTCCGAAATGATCACTGAGCCAGCTTCTTCCCTCACAGACAGTCAGCGGACATTCCCCGAATCCGCCTGTCTGCTCATAAATCTGGACTGCACTTGGCAGGGCGGCTGCCAGTTCTTTTCCGGCCAGAAATTTCCCTGCCCGCCGGGGCGTATCATAATAGGTCTGTCTGCCTGCTTCCAGTATGAGCACTTTATCTGCCAGCGGAAAGACTTCTTCCAGCCGATGCTCCGTCATGATGACTGTTGTTCCAAGCTCCCTGTTTATTTTGCGGACTGTATCTAAAAATTCCCCGGCCGCAATGGGATCGAGCTGAGCCGTGGGTTCATCCAGTATCAGCACCTTCGGCTGCATGGCCATGACGGAAGCCAGATTCAGAAGCTGCTTCTGTCCCCCTGATAATTCTTCCACTTTTTTGTGAAACCAGTTTTGTATACCAAAAAAACTTGCCATCTCTGCCACCCGAAGACGGATGACTTCCGGTACATACCCCAGATTTTCCAGCCCGAACGCAAGCTCATGCCACACTTTGTCTGTCACGATCTGATTGTTCGGATTCTGCAGGACATACCCGATCTCCGACGCCTGCCTGCGCTCTGTAATTCCCTCCAGCGGCTCTCCGGAAAACAGGATTTCTCCGCTGCGTTCTCCATGGGGTGCCAGCACTGTTTTCAGTTGTCTTAAAAGGGTCGTTTTCCCGCATCCCGATCTTCCGCACACAAGGATGAACTCTCCCTCTTCCACGGTGACATCAATTCCGTCAAGCGCAGGATTCTCCGCTCCGGGATAGACAAATTTTAAATCCTTGATCTCAAATAGCGCCATCTGATCTCCTCCAATATATTCATCACTAAAGGAAAAAAACTTAAGCCCCCATATGCCGCGCAGGCACACACGCTCCAGGCTGAAACCGGTGCGATCTGCAGCGCCGGAAAGTACAGTGCTTTCACGGCTCCGAAAACCACGCTCAAAATCACCACCATACCTGTCAGGCCTATGAAGCAAAATGCTCTTTTACTCCTGCCGTCAAACCGATACAGAGAATAATTGGTCCTGCCCCGCAGCCCATATCCTCTCCCACGCATGGAATCCGCTGTCTCCACTGAATTTTCCAGCGCCCATGTAGTCATTACGGAAAGAATCTTCATTCCGTGCTTTGCACGCTCCCCGGCGCTGCCGTCTGCCACATCCCTGCCTATGCAGCGCTGCGCCCTTGATATGCGCTGTATCTCTTCTTTATATCTGGAGACAAACCGAAGAGACATGGACAAAATCAGCGACATGGCCGGAAGTATTTTCCCAAAGAGATAAATAAATTTATCCGACGTCATTACATCCTGATAACACCGAAACCAATTCAGAACGGACACCAGCATGGCTCCTGACGCCAGCCCGTAGATCACGGATTCCAGAGTGAACGGATTCCCTGTGCTCATATAGAACAATATCGTCACTCCCTGGTGATTAAAAAGCGGATTGAGCGCCGCTGACACTAAAAAGACCCCGACCATCAGCCACAGCGAGGAAAACAGCCCTTTCCTCCCCCGCAGCACGGCTGCATACCCAAGCCCTCCTGCACAGGAAATCCCCAAAAATACAGGATGCATCACAAATACAGAGCACCCTGTAATCAAAACAAAATATACAAAACTGACAAGCGGATGGAGGGAAGAAAATGCATCCTCCCTCCCTGATCTAGTCCATCCAGTTCCTTCCAAGGTCTTCTCCTCCGTCGCAGGTAAAACTCCACTGGATCACATCTTTGTCCTGCACCGCATACCTGCTGCACCCATAATTCGGATACCAGCCGTTCACACTATACATCCAGCCTGATGCATCCCCGCAGTCTCTCTCGTACAGATTATTGATCCCTCTGATATAATTGCTGTTATAGCCGGGGGTAAAAGCATAGTCCAGATGAATCCCCTGCTCCCGCGTCACCCTCTGAAGAATATCAAACACGGATTCCCCTTTATAGAAAGTGACCGGGCTCTGTGCCAGAATGACACCGTCTGCCGGCACCACTGACTCCTTTCCCGCTTTCAAATCTCCCATATTATCCAGGATTGTACTGCAGGAGATCGACAGATAACAGGTGTAGACAACATCCTTATCAACCTCTGCGTCCTCCGGTTCCACCGGATTCTGCTGGCCTTCCGGGACTGGGTCTGTATTATACTGTCCTGTTCCCGTCCCCTCGCTGACAGACACTTCTCCTGCAGCCCCGTTTTTTGCAGAAGACGCATTGTCTTCATATTTTGAATAATCAGCCTCAGCATCCCGGGCGTCCTCCACCCCAAAATACTCACTGTCTTCTGCATCCATCCACGCATCGGAATCTGCTGCTCCTGCACTTCCATCTGCCGCCCGGTAAGTTTCTGTACCGCATCCTGCTGCAGCACAGATAATCGCCAGAACAGCCAGAAGAAGTGCGAATCTCCTTTTTATCCGGTTTCTCATCTCTGTTTCCTTCTTCCTTTTTTCCCCAGCAGGTAGCCGCCTCCAAATACGGCCGTAATGCCAAATCCCAGCAGTACGCCCATCAGCACGGATTTCTGATCAATGCCTGCTTTTTCTTCTTCCAGATCAGCAACGCTTAACATCGCGGTCTCGTTCTCATCTTCCAGCTCAAACACGGATACCGTTCTGGCTCTCTCGTCAATAAAATAATGTCCGCCCTCTGAGATTACAAATTTTACATTTCCATCTGATACAGTCACCTTCTGCATATAGACAGCTTTCCCGTTCTCCGGGTCATACTGGAACAGAAGGTAATCGCCGTCCGGCTTGTCTGTGGGAAGTTCTGCCAGCAGCTCTCCCGGGAAGTTCCCGTCCTGCATGAATACAAAAATTTCCGGGGCCGGAGCCAGCCTGCGGATTTCCGCCTCATAACTGCTCTGTTTTGTCACTTCTGTGTTAATCTCTGCTGCCTCTTCTATGTCTTTTCCATTGATGGTCAGTGTATACTTTGTTCCGTCAGCCATGGTGTCAGTCATCTTCAGGTTCTTGTCCTGTCCTTTAATCTCCTCCAGACTGCTCTTTGACACCTTGTGTCCGTCCGCTTCCACGGACACAGTCTTGCTCTGCTGATTCACTTTGTTCCCGGCAGCCGTAGTTCTCACACGACTTCCGGCGCCGTTTTGTACGAGGACTCCTGAACCATTTCCTGCAGAACCCGCTCCCCCGCTTCCGGATGTGCCAGTGCCACCGGCATTGTCTGTCCCGCTGCCGGAGGGCGGTACCGGGAACTGCGGTTCCTCTTTCTCTGCCTCCAGCTCCGCGATTCTCTTCTCTGCTGCTTCCAGCTTATCCAGGTTTGTGACCAGTGCTTTCTGTACGTCTGTCAGCGCCTCATATGCGCTGCGTGCAGCCAGTACTTTCTCTTTCTGAAGCAGGGTGATCGTGGAACCAAGTTCGTCGATCCGGGCTGTCACCCGCGCAGCGATCACTTCATCCGATTCTGTTACAGTGATCATGATATCCGGCATTTCGCCGATATAAAATTCTTTCTCTTCTGCTCCCACCAGAAAGACACCCTGAATCATCTGTCCGCCATATTTTTTATATACCCGTCCATTCGTCAAATAATATGTTCCCGGCTCTGTATCCTCCGGCACTGCAAAAGTCAGCGTCTTCAACTTTTCCGCGTCCTGCGCAGCGTCTTCTGACTTCACTGTTTCCAGTCCTTCCAGGTCTGTATCATACCGGGTCTCCATGGCCCGCACTGTCTTATCTCCTGTGTCAGGCTCTTTCAGGTTTTCCAGTGTAACCGTCACCTCTGTCCCCGGATGGATCGTCTCCGGAGATATTGATGCGGTAATATCATCCTCTCCCGGGTCAGGCTCCTGTCCACCGTTCTCCTGACCTACATGAACGGTAAAAGACGGGAGGAAAGAAAAGTCTCCTGACTGCGTCTGTGCACTCAAATTCGGGTCTCCCTGCCCTTCTACCGTGGTATCTGTCCACAGAGGACTTCCCCACCATGCACAGCTGATTCCCCTGTCACTGCTGAAAACATAATCCCCGTCAGCCGGGAATGTGACGTCAAAGTCATTATTTTTTGCCAAATCCCACTGACTGCATTTTCCCTCAAAAGTTCCCAGACTGTCATTCGCATAAATAACCTTTGTGGCGTTTCTTCCCATCTGAGGATTATAAATTGTTGCCAGCTTGTATATCGGCATTGTAATTCCCCTGAAACTGATATTCGCTGTGTCCCCGGCCTCCAGCGGCTGATCCGGGTCAGTCTTGTTTGTCACCTGCACCTCAATAAAGCGGGCGTCAATCACTCTCCACATTGACTTTACAGCACCGCTTTCATCCTTTGTCTCAATTCCGATGATATTGCTGCGGTTTTCAAGATTTGCCGTATACTGATTCCCATTGCCTGAGACCGGAAGACCGTTGCAGGTTACCTTTACTTCAGATGCATTCTGGGTATCCACCGTGAATGTATAAGGCACTGTTTCGCCTTCATTATAGTAAATCGTGTCGTAATGTCTCCATGAGTTAAACGCATTATTGGCCGTAATGACCGCAGAGCCTGTCTCACCCACAGTAAATACCACATAAGCAGTATTCACATCTGAGACAGCTCCCCAGTGCGTCCCTTTATAATCTGCCGCGTCATAGGTTACTTTCACAATGCTTGTTCCGGGTTTCACGGCGGTCACAATAGCTTTCTGACCGCTCGTATATGTGGTAACCCCCTCCTCTGCTCCAAAACTTACGCTGTCCCCGGCAATGACCTCAAAGTGAAAAGCCGGGCGGAACACATCATTGGTAATCGTATTGGTGACAATCTGCTCCAAACGCCACGGATACAGACTGGCTGTTTCACCGACTTCCATCTCTTTCTGCTGATACTGAAGCCAGATATCATTTTCAAAGTCATCATACACTCTGGCTTCTGTCTTTACACCGATATATCCATCCGTTATGCTCCCGGGTACATCCCCCTGATCACCTGAACCAGAGCCACTTTCACCGCCCTGCCCGGGTTCTTCCGGGTCTTTTCCCGGCTCTTCCGGGTCTGTGACGCCCTCGCCCGGTTCTTCCGGGCCTGTGACGTCTGAACCATCGTCAGTCACCTCCACTGTAATATCCGGGAGAACACTGAAATATGCTTCTTTGACCATCCCTTTTCCATCGCCAAAATCATATCCCGGGCTCCACTCGTTTGCCTTCTCGTATATCTGACCGCCAGACAGATGGTATGTCCCTGACTCCAGAACTCCAAGCTCGATCTCCGTGGTCTCCGGCAGGGAGGTCCTGGCCTCGGAGCGCACTTCCGTACCTTCGCCTATATCGGTCTGGTATACTGCCTGAACTGTTCCGCCGTAAGTGCTGTTCCACGCCCCTGATATCTGTCCCACCGGAACTGAAAGACCGGAAAGGAGGATGCTGATACTGCCTGATTCATCCTGCGCAATATCAACCGTCACGCTCTTGTTCTTCAGATCATAACTTACCCCTCCGGCCTCAATCTGGCTTTCCGACAGAAAAGAAGCCGTCTCGCCTGAATAAGTGTATTGGTTCTGATCCCAATAGTAGTAAGTGTCATAATCTGACGTTCTCATCTGTGCGTCTGTCACTTCAACGCTCTGTCCCTCAAGCTGCGCAGAAGTCTCTGCCTCCGCCGCACTTACGGTTGTCAGAGACGGCAGAACCAGGGCAAGCGCCATGATCCATGCCGTCAGAATACTGAATTTCCTCTTTGCTTCTGTTTTCTTCATTCCTTCTCCTGTTCTACTTTTGTGAGTGATCATGATCATAAGACCACAAAAAAGGCAGCCTTTCGGCTGCCCTTTAAATACACAAAAACAAGTTCCTGCCCGCAGACTGAAACTTTGTATAGCAGATTGTGTATCATCTTATCCTCACCGAAAGATTTTACATATTTATTGGCAGATATCCTGACTTAGGACTAAAACCTACTTGCCGCCCTTCCCATTTCAGAAGAAAATATCCTCTGTCACAGTGGTCACGGTTTTCGTCATCCCTTACAGTAGAGTGAGCTGCTACGGATTCGCACCGTATTCCCTTTTAATCCGGCGATGCCGGAACCAATATCACAATTACTATACCTGTTTTCAGCCATTATGTCAAACACACTTTCCGGGCCGATCACTGCTTTTGCTTTTTCTCCTGGCTTTAATATCTGTAACTGTTGCCCGTGCCTGTTTCCATTCCTTCCACATTTCCAAATCCGCTGATCTCAACCTCGCACCAGCTATCTCCGTTTACGATAGTGTAGGAGTATTCATTCCACAGCCCTTCGCTGCTGATCTCCTGCTCCACGATCTCGCCGCCTCCTGCCTGCTGGAGCGCAATCTGTCTGGCCTCAGCCTCATTGACCCTGAGAAACATGATCGCAACGACTGCAATGATCGCCAGGGCTGCTACTGCTCCTACGATGATTCCTATGATACCTTTTACTCCGATTTTTTTCATTTTTTTACCCTCCTGTTGTATATCTGTTTTTTCTACCATTTTTCCTGCTCCCATTTGAGCACTTCGCCTGTATTGGCATCTATTTCAAATTCATACTCTACTCTGTTATATAAGATGTCTCCCTCATATAGATACCATCCGTCATCAAAATCCAGATGTATAGAGATGTTCTGATCTGTTGCTCCGGGCACTCTGTCAAGTGCAGTCTGCCGCGCCTCTTCCAGACGGATCTGCACAGTTTCGGATACATTTTTTATGTTCCCTGTTGTGTTCCCCGCTGTATTTCCCGCTGTATTCCCTGTTGTGTTCTGAGTCTGAGTGTTATCAGTCGTTCCCGCTGAATTGTCTGCCGGCTGTGTATCCTGCTGGCTCTGTCCTTGTTTTATCTCATCCAACTCCTTCTGCAGAGCATCAACTTCTGACTGCAGTTCCTTCTCTTTTTGTGTCGTCCCGCTGTCCGACACCGTTGCGGGGGGAATGTTGCTGCCACACCCTGTCAGCATTACAAATGATAGCACAAGTCCTGCAAAAAGTACTGTATTTTTTTTTCTCATTGTGTCTCTCTCCTTTCTTTTGACATCAATATATCCATCAAACATTAAAAGAAGATTAAAAAATTTTATTTTTTGAAATTTTTTTGAAAAAGCAAAAACCGGAGATACACAGACACTCTCTGCATACCTCCGGTCTACATATTTTATTCCTCTGTCATCACACTGCTGCTAGAATATATGATAATTCACAACCAGCGCTGCAAACACAATCGACACCATGGAAAGCAGCTTGATCAGAATATTAATGGACGGTCCCGAAGTATCTTTAAACGGGTCTCCCACCGTATCTCCCACAACAGCTGCTTTATGTGAATCGCTGCCTTTTCCGCCGTAGGCGCCGCTCTCAATGTACTTCTTCGCATTATCCCATGCTCCGCCTGCATTCGCCATAAAAATCGCCATTAAAAACCCTGTGGCTGTCGAGCCGGCCAGCATACCGATCACACCGTTATATCCGAGAATCAGGCCGGTCACAACTGGCGTCACGATCGCCAGAAGCGTCGGCAGAATCATCTCATGAAGGCTTGCTTTTGTACAGATGTCAACACAGGTCTCATAATCTGCATCCGCCTTTCCTTCCATCAGGCCTTTAATCTCCTTAAACTGCCGGCGCACTTCCACAACAATACTCTGCGCCGCCCGGCCCACAGATTCCATAGTCAGAGCCGCAAACACAAACGGCAGGCATGCGCCGATGAATATGCCGACCAGAACTGTCGGATTCATAACGCTCATATCCAGCACTACGTCCGCACCGCCCACTTCCTGAACTTTTTCCACATAAGAAGCGATCAGGGCAAGAGCTGTAAGCGCTGCAGAACCAATGGCAAATCCTTTTCCGGTGGCTGCAGTCGTATTACCCAGGGAATCCAAGGCATCCGTTCTCTTTCTGACATCTGCTTCCAGACCTGCCATCTCTGCAATACCCCCTGCATTGTCAGCAATCGGTCCGTAAGCATCCGTAGCCAGAGTGATGCCAAGTGTGGAGAGCATTCCCACTGCTGCCAGCGCGATGCCGTAAAGTCCTCTTGTGGCCTCGACAAATCCCCCGGACAATGCATATGCCGCCATAACGCAGATCGCGATAATGATAATCGGAACTGCTGTGGAAAGCATACCAAGACTTAATCCTCCAATGATGATTGTAGCAGAACCGGTCTCTGACTTGCCCGCCAATTTTTGTGTCGGTTTATAAGTATCTGAAGTAAAATATTCCGTGAAGAATCCGATCAGCACACCTGCAAGCAGGCCTCCCAGGATCGCAAAATAAAAACCGATAAATTCCTTTCCGAGGATAAACCATACAACCGGGAACGCCACAACAGCTATAATAACCGCACTTGTATTCGTTCCTCTCCTCAGAGCTTTAAGAAGTGTGCTCTGCTCTGTACTTTCACCTGTCTTTACCAGGAGTGAACCAATAATGGAGGCCAGCACACCGACTGCGGCCAATATCATCGGAATCACCACCGCGTTAACACGATCCACGGATTCAATCTTATTAAAAGCAATAACGCCAAGCGCGCACGCCGACAAAATAGAACCCACATAGGACTCATACAGGTCTGCACCCATTCCTGCCACATCTCCGACGTTGTCTCCCACATTATCAGCGATAACCGCTGGGTTTCTTGGATCATCCTCCGGGATACCCGCCTCTACTTTTCCGACAAGGTCAGCACCCACATCCGCAGCTTTCGTATATATACCTCCGCCTACACGCGCGAACAGAGCCATGGAAGATGCACCCATTCCGAATGTCAGCATCGTGCTGGTAATATCCTCAATAGGAAGTTTAAATACAAGACGAAGCAGCAGATACCAGATTGAAATATCCAGAAGTCCCAGTCCCACCACGGTAAATCCCATGACAGAGCCGGCGGAAAATGCCACCTTAAGTCCTTTATTAAGACCTTTCTGGCATGCGGCTGCCGTCCTTGCATTCGCCCTTGTGGCGATTTGCATTCCGACAAACCCGGAAAGTCCCGAGAAAAATCCTCCTGTCACAAACGCAAACGGAACGAACCATGTCAGAAATCCCATGGCCGCCATAATAAACAGAATCACAAACATTCCCACGAAAAATATGATGAGAATTTTGTACTGTCTTCTCAGATAAGCCATTGCTCCCTGATGAATGGATGCTGAAATCTTTTTCATCCTGTCATTACCTTCTGGAAAGCGAAGAACCTTCTGCGCCCTGCTTGCCGCAAAAAAAAGGGCAATGATGGAGCCAAATAGTGTCAGTAGTGCCAATAGATTGTCCATTTCAATCTCTCCTCCATTCCTCTTTAAATAAGAATATAAAATTTTATATATACACGGTAATTATAGCACTTTTTATTTCTCTTTCATATAATTTTCCGCTTTTGTCTTGTAATTTAGCATAATTTTTATACAATTATCTCAAAAAAGAGCCAGGTGCCTTTCAAAAAACACCTGACTCTTTGCACATTTTCCTCAAAATCAGAACTCAAACACTGCAACGCCGTATGCCGGAAGCGGATATGCGAAAGAATACGGCCGGCCGTCACACTCCTGTTTCAACGGTTTATAGATCAGCGGTTTCTTTTCTCCTTTTCCGCCATATTTTGCATCATCACTGTCAAGCACCAGTTTAAGCTGTTTGCGCCTTGAAACACCCACGCGGTAATCCGGGCGTTCCATCGGAGTAAAATTACATACAAAGAGAAGATTCTTCTTATTGTCTTTGGAATGCCTCATAAAACTGTAAATACTGCGGAAGCCATCATCCGCATTCACCCACTCAAAACCTGCCGGATCACAGTCCAGTTCGTACATTGCCTTATTCTTTTTATAAAGATGCAGAAGATCACGATACCAGTTCTGAATCTGCTGATGCTCCGGTTTCTCAAGAAGATACCAGTCAAGTTCCCTCTCCTCACTCCACTCACGAAGCTGAGCAAATTCCTGACCCATAAAGAGCAGTTTTTTCCCCGGATGCCCGGTCATAAAAGCATATCCCGCTTTTAAGTTGGCAAATTTGTCAAATCCCAGTCCCGGCATCTTGTTGATCATGGAACACTTCAGATGCACCACTTCATCATGGGACAAAACAAGAATATAATTTTCGCTGTAAGCATAGGACATGGCAAATGTCATCATGTTATGAGCATTCTTTCTGAAATACGGATCCAGTTTCATGTATTCAGTAAAATCATGCATCCATCCCATATTCCATTTCAGGCTGAATCCCAGCCCGCCGTCATCCGGCGCCCCTGTAACTTTCGGCCATGCCGTAGACTCTTCCGCAATCATGACCGCACCTTTATTTCTCCCGAGGACAACTGAATTAAGATGCTTAAAAAACTCAATCGCCTCCAGATTCTCATTCCCGCCATATTTGTTGGCAACCCACTGTCCGTCCTGTTTGCCGTAATCCAGATAAAGCATGGAAGCCACTGCATCCACCCTGAGCCCGTCCACATGATAATGCTCAATCCAGAACAGGGCATTGGCAATGAGGAAATTCTTCACCTCTGCCTTACCATAGTCAAATATCTTTGTTCCCCAGTCCGGATGTTCCCCTTTCCTGGGATCCGCATACTCAAAAGTAGGTGTTCCGTCAAAATCAGCCAGCCCATGCGCATCCCGCGGAAAATGTGCCGGAACCCAGTCAAGAATAACGCCGATATTATTGCGGTGCAGACGATTGATCATGTATGCAAAATCTTCCGGAGTACCATACCTGGATGTAGGTGCATAATATCCTGTCACCTGATATCCCCACGAACCGTCAAAAGGATGCTCCGCCATGCCCATCAGTTCCACATGCGTATATCCCATGTCTTTTACATACTTCACAATCGCATCTGCAAATTCCCGGTATGTGTAGAAGCCTTCATCTTCCCTGCCCGGATGCCGCATCCACGATCCCGGATGCACCTCATAGATGGACATGGGGTTCTTCTTGTAATCCCATGTCTCTCTGGCCTTCATCCACGCATCATCCGTCCATTTCAGATGAGAAATATCTGTCACACGGGACGCTGTCCCCGGTCTTAATTCCGCATAATTTGCAAACGGGTCTGCCTTGAATATCCGCTTGCCCTGCTGTGTCTCAATACAGAACTTATAGAGGTCGCCCTCTTTTACTCCCGGGACAAAGCAGGTATAGATTCCCATCGGCTCCTGCCGTTTCATATAATCAGCTTCAAAATCCCAGTCGTTGAAATCCCCCACCACTGCGACTCTCCGGGCATTGGGAGCCCACACTGCAAAATAGACTCCTTCTTTACCCTTGCAGGTCGCTTTATGGGCACCCATTTTCTGGTAGATTTCATAATGATTCCCCTGTCCGAAAAGATAGTGATCAAGTTCTCCTATCTCATATGGCTGCACTTTTTTGTTTGTGCTTTTTCCCTTTTTCATAAAAGCCACCTCGCGCTCGATTTTTGTTTACCAACATTATACTTTATCACCACAAAAAAAGAAAGAGAAAAGCACTTCTTTGGCAAAAACAGACAAAATATCCGCAGAACCATGCTGCGCAAACGGCCTCAAAGCCGCAGCGCAGTCATAGTTCTGCGGATATCACAATACCATTATCATCACATATTAAAATCTTTTTCCGAGAGAATAATTCTGTCCGCTTCATCGGTATTCTTTCCGAATACACGCTTCATCAGCTTTTTGGCGGATGCTTTCTGCGAATGCTGAATTGCCTCATCCATAATCGTCTTCACCTCTGCCACTGTGACCGCATGATCTTCTCTCTGCAGAGAATCAATCTTACTGTACAGCGCCAGAATACCCATCTCATCAATGCGGTATCCGTTTTCCTGAGCATATGTCTGACCGAACGTTACAAGTTCATCATTGATAAAGATGGGAATTTCCAGACGGGATGTAAACTTTCTCCTGAACTCACGGTTGGAAGACAGGAGACGGTCAAGCGGTTTTCTCTGCTCCTCAAGAACAATCAGCAATTCCCCTGTATCCCGTTCCATTGCTTTGTTCAGACGGGCGACCGTCTTTTCATTCATCCGGCTCGCTTTCTCGATAATCAGCGCTCCTCCATACAGCTTTTCAAAAATATCGTTGATTTTCTTCTTATTCAGAGAATCGCCTGTGACAATCGCCACCTTCCCCTGACGGATATTGCGCTGTTTCTGTATCGCCTTTACCACATCCACAGCCAGCACGGTTTTTCCATTTCCTTTATTTCCGATGATAAGCAGATTCCCCGCATTTGACGTACCGTTTCTATTGGTACAGTTCTTATCCTGTTCCAGAACATCTACCAGCTGTTCGCTCATCCCGCGTACGGGCACAAAATAAGAAAACAGTTTCTTCTGCTCCTCTGTAAGCCCTGCTCTTGTTCCGATACCGCTCTGCAGCTCCAGATCATAACGGCCATGAACGATAAATCCTGTATCAGACATTGACAATGCATCCGATATTTCATCCAGCGGAAGCGGTGCCGTCTTTCCGGTCGCAATCATCTTCGCTGTCTCTTTCCTGCTAAGAGGTGTTGTGGCCGAGAGGATATCCATATCATCATCGTCATCCGGTATCTCTCTGTCATCTTCCGTTTCTGCATGCTCCGGATTTACACGGAACTCTTCGCTGATGTCAGGAACAGCGTCCCCGCTCTCATCAAAATCTCCGGCATCTTTCACCAATTCTTCGCCTTCGTCAAAGTACCCGTCATCTTCCTCAAGCTCTTCGCCCTCGTCGAAGTACCTGTCATCTTCCTCAAGTTCTTCGCTTTCGTCAAAGTACTCATCTTCTTCCTCAAGTTCTTCGCCCTCGTCGAAGTACTCATCTTCGA
>CALWFY010000015.1 GCA_944377775.1 uncultured Mediterraneibacter sp. | reverse complement strand
CCCCCCCTGTTCTCTGAGGATTCTGGCTTTCAAGCACCAGGCATGGTCAATATTATCCCATAATGTATAATTCCCATTAAAACTTTCATTTTTAAATAAATCACATACCGAAACAGCTTCGCATTTATAGTCATAAACATACAGCCATATTGCCAATTCAGTAATCAGGCCAGTATCTTTCGCTGATTTCATACTACATTTTTTTAGGATTTTTCTGCAGTTGCTTTGAACCCCTTTTTTATTTACAGTGTCCATAATATTTTGTATAAGTTCCTTCATAGTTTTATCTCCTTTTCCTAGACAAACAATTATATACTGATTTTTCTTCCGGGTACTGCTGTTCCTTAAATTGCTAATAATGATTGTAAAATATGTACATTTTTACGTCAAGCAGCTTTGCAGGGGCTTTTAGGACAGCCTCCTCCCGCCTTTGTGAGCATAGAAAAAGCCTGAAAATGAAGCCGCTCACAGATGTGAGTTCTTCACTTTCAGGCTTTCTTTTTCATCAGATTTTATGGTTGCCGGTCAGCCATTCTATTTTTCTTAGCAGCCTCCCGCTATAACACTCTTACTCCTGCGGACCTGCTGCAACGAGTGCTTTTCCAAGCTCGTTGCTCTCATATTTCTTGAAGTTCTTGATAAATCTTGCCGCAAGGTCTTTTGCCTTTGTCTCCCACTCGGAAGCGTCAGCATATGTGTCTCTCGGATCAAGGATCGCCGGATCAACTCCCGGAAGCTCTGTCGGAACTTCGAAGTTGAAGTGCGGGATCGTCTTTGTGGTCGCCTTCTCGATGGAACCGTCAAGAATCGCATCTATGATGCCGCGTGTATCTTTGATGGAGATACGCTTGCCTGTACCATTCCATCCTGTGTTCACGAGGTAAGCTTTCGCTCCGCTCGCTTTCATTCTCTTAACAAGCTCCTCTGCATATTTTGTCGGATGCAGCTCAAGGAATGCCTGTCCAAAGCATGCGGAGAATGTCGGTGTCGGCTCTGTGATGCCGCGCTCTGTACCTGCCAGCTTAGCTGTGAATCCTGACAGGAAGTAGTACTCTGTCTGCTCCGGTGTCAGTGCGGATACCGGCGGAAGTACGCCGAATGCGTCAGCGGACAGGAAGATCACGTTCTTTGCAGCCGGTGCAGCAGATACCGGGCGAACGATCTTCTCGATATGGTCGATCGGGTAAGATACGCGGGTATTCTCTGTCACGCTCTTGTCTGTAAAGTCGATCTTTCCGTCAGCGTCAAGTGTTACGTTCTCAAGAAGTGCGTTTCTCTTGATCGCATTGTAGATATCCGGCTCAGATTCTTTGTCAAGGTCGATTACTTTTGCGTAGCATCCGCCCTCGAAATTGAATACGCCGTTGTCATCCCATCCGTGCTCGTCATCACCGATAAGAAGTCTCTTCGGGTCTGTGGAAAGTGTTGTCTTTCCTGTTCCGGAAAGTCCGAAGAAGATTGCTGTGTTCTCACCGTTCATATCTGTGTTTGCAGAACAGTGCATGGAAGCAATGCCCTTCAGCGGCAGATAGTAGTTCATCATGGAGAACAGACCTTTCTTCATCTCGCCGCCGTACCATGTGTTTACGATTACCTGCTCGCGGCTTGTAATATTGAACATAACTGCTGTTTGAGAATTAAGTCCCAGCTCTTTGTAGTTGTCCACTTTTGCCTTGGATGCGTTGTATACAACGAAATCCGGTTCAAAGTTCTCAAGCTCTTCTGCTGTCGGCTGGATGAACATATTTGTAACGAAGTGAGCCTGCCATGCCACTTCCATAATGAAGCGGATTGCCATGCGTGTGTCTTTATTTGCTCCGCAGAATGCATCTACAACAAAAAGTCTCTTATTGGAGAGTTCTTTTTTCGCGATCTCTTTTACAGTATCCCATGCCTCCTGGCTGGCCGGATGGTTGTCGTTTTTGTACTCGTCGGAAGTCCACCATACAGTGTCTTTGGAATTCTCATCCATTACAATGTATTTGTCTTTCGGGGAACGTCCTGTGTAAATACCTGTCATAACATTGACAGCGCCGAGTTCACTTACCTGTCCCTTATCAAAACCTTCCAGATTCGGGTTTGTCTCTTCTTCAAACAATGTCTCGTAAGAAGGATTGTAAACAATTTCCGTAGTTCCTGTAATACCGTACTTAGTTAAATCAACCTTTGACATGTTACGCTCTACCTCTTTCTTTCTATTAATATTGACCGCCGGATATCCCAAAACCTTATCCGGCATCGGCACATTTTTTATTATACAAAAAAACAGCCGAAAAATCAACAATAATCTTTCCAAACTTTACTATTAATTGAAAGTTTTTTACTTTGTAAATTCATTCTCTTAAATTCTATACCAGAAAAACAGTGGATAGAAACGCAAAAATGCAGGATTTAAAATCAATTCCTGCATTTTATCATCTAATCGACACTTGCTATATATTTTATTATATGTTTTACCACTTTCAAAACATTTCCGGGAGCAGTTCTTCCAAAGTATAAACTTTATATTCTCTTTCCGATCTTGCACAGATAATCTGGAAACTGTCCGGCTCGCAAAACTCTGCCATCACCTGACGGCATACCCCGCAGGGATAACACCAGACTGGCTCTTCCCCGCCGCCCACAATAGCTATGGCGGCAAATTCCTTCTTTCCTTCGGACACCGCCTTAAAAAAGGCAGTCCGTTCCGCACAGTTCGTCGGTCCGTAAGCGCGGTTTTCAATATTGCAGCCCTTATATATTGTTCCGTCCGCACAGAGCAGGGCTGCTCCCACCCGAAAGCCGGAGTAAGGACTGTATGCATATTCTCTGGCTTCACGCGCTATCCGGATCAATTCTGCATCACCAGTCATTTTTCCGCTCCTTTGAATTAATAATATTTATTCTTCAGCTTAGCTGTATACACAGCGAACCACACAAGAACGATGAAAAATATAATCATGCCCGCCACATCGAGCACAGCCATAGGATATACATAGCAGTGAATCACATCCACTGCCCCGTATATGACTGCCACTAATCCGAATACCAGAAGCGCCGGACTGGCTTTGCGGATATACTCCTCCTTGTTCTTGCATGTCTTATATATATAATCTTTTCCCAAAAGAAGAGAAGCATTGATCTCCCCCTTGCTTTTCATCTGAACATAAGAATAAAGTGCATAAATTCCGCAGGCAAACACAATAATACCGACAAATCCCCACATACTGTCCATTTTCTTTCACGCTCCTTATACACCAAGAATCTCTTTTACTTTTTCTTTCATACACTGGGCATCGCACTCATGATGATGCCTGATATCCGCGCTGCGTATCTCCTTGATCGCATCAGGGATATCTGTCTGCGATATCCTGCTCAGCTCATCCACCAGAGCAAGTTCATCCGCCGAACCGTATTTTTCATCAATGGCAGTCATCACACTGTGGATGAATTTATAGGGGCTGGCTGTAGAAGCCACAAGGCATTTTCTGTCATCCCCGCTGTCTTTTTTGTACTGGGCGCACACGGATGCCGCAACAGCAGTGTGGGTATCCATCACATACCCCGTGCGCTCGTAAGTCCTGCGTATGGTTTCTCTGCAGTCTTCCTCGGTTGCGAATCCCCCGACAAAATCTTCCAGTTTTTCACGCATCTCAGGTGTGATTTCATACACACCTCTGTCTTTTAACTGCGCCATAAGCCGCGCGTTTATTTCTGGATTCTGCCCTGCAACCGTATAGATCAGGCGCTCCAGATTGCTGGATATCAAAATATCCATAGAGGGGGATGAAGTCAGGATAAATTCCCTATTCCTGTCGTACACACCCGTCTGGAAGAAATCAAAGAGGACTTTATTTTCATTGGAAGCACAGATCAGCTTCCCGATGGGAACACCCATCTGCTTCGCATAATATGCCGCAAGGATATTTCCGAAATTTCCCGTGGGAACAGTCACGTTAATTTCCTCACCGGGCACAATCTCCTCATTCTCAAGCAGTTTTGCATAAGCATACACATAATATACTACCTGCGGAACAAGACGCCCGATATTGATAGAGTTGGCGGAAGAGAACTGATAACCTGCTTTTTCCAGTTCCTCTTTCAGTTCTTTGTCCTCGAATATCTCTTTCACACCGCTCTGGGCGTTGTCAAAGTTCCCGTGAATGGCTACAACAGAAGTATTTTCCCCTTTCTGGGTCACCATCTGAAGCTCCTGAATACGGCTTACGCCTCCCTTTGGATAGAACACGATGATCTTTGTTCCCGGCACATCTGCAAATCCTGCCAGCGCCGCTTTCCCTGTGTCTCCGGAAGTGGCCGTCAGTATCACGATCTCTTTTGTCACGTTATTTTTCTTTGCCGCTGTAGTCAGAAGATAAGGAAGGATGGAAAGCGCCATATCTTTAAACGCAATGGTTGCCCCGTGAAAAAGTTCCAGATGATAAGTGTCCCCCACTTTAACCAATGGTGCGATCACCTCCGTATCGAACTTTTCATCATAGGCGCTGTTGATACAGTATTTCAGCTCCTCCTCCGTATAATCTGTGAGAAACTGCTTCATCACCGCATACGCTGTATCCTGATAAGACATTCCCTTGAGTTCATCCATTGTCACATCCAGTTTCGGAATATACTCCGGAACGAACAGACCGCCGTCCCCTGCAAGGCCTTTTAAGACTGCCTCAGATGCGGTTACTTTTTCTTCTGCGTTTCTCGTACTGTTATATAATAGATTCATATTTTACCTCTTTTTCTTCTTCCCGCTCTGGTCCGCATACGGACAGGGCGAACACACTGCCTGCTGCATCGTATTATAGCACAGGATAGTACCGTCTGCAATGCGCTTAAGCGCCCGCCTCCTTCTTCCTGCCGATCAGAATAATCGCCGCGAAACCGCACACTGCCATCAGGACAGGATAGACCAGATAAGGCATGATATCAAACGGCGTCAATTTCGTCAGCGTGGCTGCTGAGAGCAGCTGTGCTCCATAAGGAATCAGCCCCTGGCCTACAGATGTAAATATATCCAGAAGAGAGGCCGAACGTTTTGGTTCTACTCCGTATCCGTCACTGATCTCTTTTGCAATCGGACCTGCCATCACGATGGCGACCGTATTGTTTGCCGTACACATATCTACAAGAAGTGCCAGCAGGGCGATACCGGCCTGCGCACCCCTTCTCCCCCGTATCCGGCTTTTAATCAGATCAAGAATAAACTGAATACCACCATTCGCGCGTACAAGGGAGACAATACACGCTACGACAATGGAGATCACCGTAATATCGTACATGGAAGTCACGCCTTCGCCCACCACGGTAAACATCTCGGACAGAGCAATGCTGCCTGTACTCACTCCCACCACAAGGGAAACGACAATTCCACTGATAAGCACAAGGAATACATTGATGCCGATCAGCGCTCCCACAAGGACGATCACATAGGGAAGCACCTCCAGAAGATTATAGTCCCCGAGAGCTTTAAGCTCATAGCTCATTCCTCCGGTGATCAGCCAAAAGTAGATCACTGTTATAATGGCTGCCGGAAGCACGATCAGGAAATTGGCTTTGAATTTATCCTTCATCTCGCAGCCCTGCGTCTTTACTGCAGCAATGGTCGTGTCTGAAATCATGGACAGATTGTCTCCGAACATGGCGCCGCACACTACTGCTGCAATACAGACTGCCATGGAAAAGCCCGTCTGTTCGCTGATGCCGGCCGCAATGGGGGCAAGAGCGGCAATGGTTCCCATGGAAGTACCCATGGATACAGAGATAAAACATCCGATCACAAAGAGGCCCGCTACCGCAAAATGAGGCGGTATCAGGGAAAGTCCCAGATTAACCGTACTGTCCACACCGCCTGCGGCTGTCACCGCCCCTGAAAAACCTCCCGCACAGAGGAAGATCAGGCTCATGGTGATGATATTTTCCTCACCCACGCCCCCTGCGATCACCTTCATTTTCTCCTGAAAACTGACTTTTCGATTCTGCAAAAATGCAACAAACAGGGCAATCAGAAACGCCACAATGGTCGGCATCGCATAGAAATCCTGAAACACGATCCCCGCCCCAAGAAATATCACCAAAAAAACGCCAATCGGCAGCAGCGCTGACACTCTCCCTTTTACCTGATTTCCGTTATCCATACTCTCTTTTCCTTTCGATAGTTGAAAAGGGGTGCTGCGCGAGCCTGCGCCGCAACCCTTTTTTATTCTTGTTCCGTTTTCACCGCAGGAAATGCCAAACTACATTTCCTGTTATTTTTTCTTACTGTTCGTATAATTGACCAATCCGCCTGCCGCGATCAGTTTCTGCATAAATTCCGGGAACGGCTGTCCCTGAAACTGCGTGCCTTTCGTACGGTTATAGATTGCTCCGCTGTCAAAATCCACCTCAACTTCATCTCCGGCATCAATGCCTTTCACTGCCTCCGGGCACTCAATGATCGGAAGACCAATATTGATGGCATTGCGGTAAAATATCCGGGCAAATGTCTCTGCGATAATACAGCTCACTCCCGCCGTCTTTAAACAGAGCGGCGCGTGCTCTCTGGAAGAACCGCATCCAAAGTTCTTATTTGCCACGATCATGTCCCCTGACTGTACTTTTTTTACAAAATCCGGATCAATATCCGCCATGGCATGACTTGCCAGTTCCTCTGCATCAAAAGAATTTAAATATCTTGCCGGGATGATCACGTCTGTGTCCACGTTGTCCCCATATTTAAAAACATGTCCTTTTGCTCTCATCTGACCGCCCCCGCTTTCTCTGTATTTTCAAAATCCGCATCACTGATCTTCTCGGGGTTGGCTATATATCCTGCGATTGCGCTTGCCGCAGCCACCTCGGGCGACGCCAGATAGATCAGGGAATCTACATGCCCCATGCGCCCCACAAAGTTGCGGTTTGTCGTTGACACACATTTCTCGCCGGCTGCCATAACACCCATATGACCGCCCATGCACGGGCCACAGCTCGGCGTGTTCACCGCGCATCCTGCGTCCACAAAAATATCCAGAAGCCCTTCTTTAATACACTCTTTGTATATCTTCTGGGTTGCCGGCACAACCATGACTCGCACATCCGAATGTACCGTATGTCCTTTCAGGATGGCTGCCGCTTTCCTCATATCTTCCATGCGCCCGTTAGTGCAGGAACCGATAACCACCTGGTCAATCTTAACCGGCTCCATGGCCTCAATCTCATCAATCGTCTTTGCATTTCCCGGAAGATGCGGGAATGCAACCGTGGGCCGCACTTCAGACAGATCAATGGTGATGACTTCGTCATACACGGCATCCTCATCTGCCTCATAAATCGTGTACGGTTTCTTTGAGTGTTCTTTTATGTAAGAAAGAGCTTGGTCATCCACCGGGAATATCCCGTTCTTTGCCCCTGCTTCGATTGCCATGTTTGCCATGGTAAACCGGTCGTCCATGGACAGGTTCGCAATGCCGTCGCCCGTAAACTCCATAGATTTATACAGAGCGCCGTCCACACCGATCTTACCGATAATGTGAATGATGATATCCTTGCCGCTTACATATTTCCCCGGTTTTCCGGTGAGCACGAACTTGATGGCCCCGGGTACTTTGAACCAGATTTTCCCTGTCGCCATGCCGGTGGCCACATCCGTGGTTCCCATGCCTGTAGAAAATGCGCCCAGAGCGCCGTATGTACATGTGTGGGAATCAGCGCCGATGATACACTCTCCTGCTGTAACCACACCTGCCTCCGGGAGGATCGCATGCTCCACGCCGGATTTACCCTGTTCAAAATACCATGTAAGCCCCTGTTCTTTTGCATACTTGCGGATGGCTTTGGAGTTCTCCGCAGATTTGATATCTTTATTCGGAGTAAAGTGATCAGGAACAAACACAACCTTATCCCTATCAAATACTTTGTCCGACATCTGTCTGATGATCGGCAGAGCCATAGGTCCCGTGATATCGTTCGCCATGACTACGTCCAGTTTCGCCTCGATCAGCTGACCCGCTTCCACAGATTCAAGCCCCGCATGTGCTGCCAGAATCTTCTGTGTCATTGTCATTCCCATCGCAAAACAACCTCCCTTTTTTTAAATTTTTCGATTGGGGACGTAGTAAATTCCGATTTTACTACGTCCCCAATCGAAAAGAGCCCTGTCCCTTTTCTTATTTTTTCGCGATATACCCTTTCGCTGTCAGCGCCTCCGCACACAGAACTGCTCCGCCTGCGGCGCCTCTGACTGTATTGTGTGACAGACCGATGAATTTGAAATCATACATACCGTCCTCTCTCAGACGTCCAATAGACACTCCCATTCCATTCTCATAATCCACGTCCATAGTTACCTGCGGACGGTTGTCTTCTTCCAGATACTGGATAAACTGCTTCGGTGCGCTGGGCAGTCCCGCCTCCTGGGGGAACCCTTTAAAGTTGACCAGTTTTTCGATAAGCTGCTCTTTTGTCGGTTTTTTCTCAAAATTGATAAACACTGCCGCAGTATGTCCGTTCAGCACTGGAACACGCACGCACTGGCAGGTGATCTTCGGCAGTTCTGCTTTCACGATCTGCCCGTTCTCCACTTTCCCGAGAACCCTGAGCGGCTCCTGCTCGCTCTTTTCTTCCTCACCGCCGATAAACGGAATAATATTTCCCACCATCTCCGGCCAGTCTTTAAATGTCTTTCCTGCCCCCGAGATTGCCTGGTAAGTGGTCACAACCAGTTCCTTCGGCCCAAACTCTTTCCATGCCGCAAGGCAGGGAGCATAGCTCTGGATAGAGCAGTTCGGTTTCACCGCGATAAATCCGCGTGTTGTGCCAAGACGCTCTTTCTGCGCAGGAATCACATCAAAATGAGCCGCGTTGATCTCCGGCACAACCATGGGCACATCCGGAGTCCAGCGGTGCGCGCTGTTATTAGACACAACCGGAGTCTCGGTCTTCGCATACGCTTCCTCGATAGCTTTAATCTCATCCTTTGTCATGTCTACTGCACTGAATACAAAGTCAACAGTAGAAGCCACTTTTTCTACCTCGTTTACGTTAAGAACAACAAGATTTTTCACAGCTTTCGGCATGGGGGTATCCATCTTCCAACGGCCTCCCACTGCCTCTTCATACGTCTTGCCTGCGGAACGCGGGCTTGCCGCTACTGTAACTACTTCGAACCACGGGTGGTTCTCCAAAAGGGCGATAAAACGCTGCCCCACCATACCTGTTGCACCTAAAATTCCTACTTTTAATTTCTGTTCCATATATTCATCTCCTTTTTCACTCTGTAAAATCTGTCTTCAAATAATTCTCTTCTGCTGCGATCACCCGCTCCATCGCCGCCTTCCCCGGTGCCCCGATGGTGTTTCTCGTATCCACGCATGTCTTCATGCTGATGGCGCCATAGATATCCTCCTCAAACACCGGAGAGATCGCCTGAAATTCTTCCAGGGTCATGTCATCCAGACCGATCTTTTTCTCGATGCAGCAGAGAACCAGCTGTCCCACGATTCCGTGGGCATCTCGGAAGGGGACACCATGATTCACCAGATAATCTGCCGCATCCGTGGCATTGGTAAATCCATGTTTTGCACTCTCCTCCATACGGTCCGAATGAAATTTCATGGTTTTTAACATCCCTGTAAATAATGCCAGACATCCTTTGGTTGTGTCAATGGCATCAAATACCAGTTCTTTGTCCTCCTGCATATCTTTATTATACGCAAGCGGAATACCTTTCATTGTTGTCAGCAGGGACATGAGCGCCCCGTATACTCTGCCGGTCTTGCCGCGAACCAGTTCGGCAATATCCGGATTCTTCTTCTGGGGCATGATACTGCTGCCCGTGCTGTACGCATCGTCAATCTCCACAAACTTGTATTCATTGGAATTCCAGATAATGATTTCTTCTGAAAACCGGCTTAAATGCATCATCACCGTGGACATCGCCGAGAGAAGCTCGATCAGGTAATCTCTGTCTGAAACAGAATCCATACTGTTCAGGGTCGGCCCGTCAAATCCAAGAAGCTGCGCCGTATATTCCCTGTCAAGGGGATAAGTAGTTCCCGCCAGAGCTCCGGCTCCCAGAGGGCAAAGGTTCATCCGCTTATAAATATCCTTCATCCGCAGGCGGTCTCTTTTAAACATCTCAAAATATGCTCCCATATGATGTGCCAGAGTGACCGGCTGCGCCTTCTGAAGATGGGTGAAGCCCGGCATGTAAGTCTCTGTATTTTCTTTCATTAATTTTAAAAGTACTTCAAGAAGCTCTTTTAAAAGAGTGTCCAGCTCCACGATCTCATCCCTTGTGTAGAGCTTCATATCCAGCGCCACCTGGTCGTTCCGGCTGCGCCCGGTGTGGAGTTTCTTGCCCGCCTCTCCGATCCGGTCAATAAGATTTGCCTCTACAAAACTGTGGATATCCTCATATTTATCCGTGATCTCAAGCTTTCCATTCTCCACATCCCTCAAGATGCCTTCAAGACCGTCTATGATCTGCTCTTTCTCCTTCTCCGTCAGTATCCCCTGCTTTGCCAGCATGGTCACATGCGCGATACTGCCGCGGATATCCTGTGCATAAAAGCGTTTGTCAAAGGAGATGGAGGCATTGAAATTGTAAACTAACTTGTCCGTCTCTTTTGTAAAACGGCCGCCCCATAACTGTGCCATTTCCTGTCCTCTTTTCTGTTTTGATTATCGCGTGCAGAAACAGGCTGCCCTGGTCTGCATTTTCCACTTAGTTTATCACACTAAAGTGTGAAATGTCTACTGTTTTATTAAGAAATCCATTCTGCTTCATGCTCATGGGGCAAACTGCCATCTGCGCCGTCATTTATGCCGTTTTTCACTCTGCTCTTTCATGGAAAACTCACAGCCGCAGTAATCCTGACGGTACAGTCCGTATTCTTTCGACAGTTCTATGGATCGCTTATATCCGTTCTTTTTCTTAAAATCCGATATCAGATATTCCACGCCATATTCTTTGCCCACACGGGTCCCGATCTCATTTAATTTCTGAGCGTTCTTCATAGGGCTGATGCTCAAAGTCGTGGTAAAATAGTCGAACCCTCCGGCTGCCGCCTGCCGCGCCGCCTCACTAAGGCGCAGCTCGTAACATTTCATGCATCTTGCCCCGCCTTCTTTTAAATCCTCCATGCCCTCAGCCATGGCATAGAATTTCTCTTTATCATACTTTCCGGCCAGAAAAGAAACCGGATACTTAAACTTCATGTCCCTTATCAGCTTCTGCTGTTCTAAAATCCGTTTTGTATACTCGCTTTCCGGATAGATGTTGGGATTATAATAAAAGACCGTGATCTCAAAATACTGGGATAAATATTCCAGCACATAACTGCTGCACGGAGCACAGCAGCTGTGGACGAGAAGCGTGGGTATCCTCTGCTCTGCCTCAAGGTGTTTTATCAGTTTTTCCAGTTCTTTCTGGTAATTTATTTTCTGTACATTCATATCCGTTTTTCTCCCGCATCTGTTATTGTGGGTTATTATAACACATTTCCTTGGTCTCTGCCCCCTTTTTCTCACGCTGTGCCTGTTTTTTCATACATTAAATATAGATATGCAGCATGGATGGAAGTGACTCTATGAAACCAAGCCTCGAACTGAATGATATCAGTTATTCTTATCATACACTGGACGGGGAGACACATGCCCTGTCCAATATTTCGTTTTCCCTCGCTCCCGGAGAATTCACGGCGGTCGTGGGGCCGTCAGGGTGCGGCAAATCCACCCTCCTTTCTCTGATCGCAGGTCTCATGAAGCCGGAGAGCGGACAGATATATTTAAACGGAGAACCTCTGACGGAAAACTCATCAAAAATCGGATACATGCTCCAGCACGATCATCTCTTCGAATGGAGGACCGTGTACCGCAACGTCCTTCTCGGAGCAGAGATCAACAAAACCCTCACTCCTGAGATCAAAGAAAAAGCAAATGTTCTCCTGGAACAATACGGGCTGAAACGTTTCGCCCGTTCCAAGCCTTCTGAACTATCCGGAGGAATGCGCCAGCGGGCAGCCCTCATACGCACCCTTCTTCTGGAACCGGAACTTCTGCTTTTAGACGAACCTTTCTCTGCGCTGGATTACCAGACCCGGCTCACCGTGAGCGACGACATCGGTCAGATCATCCGCCGCTCCGGAAAGACCGCCCTCCTTGTAACCCATGATCTGTCCGAGGCAGTCAGCCTGTCTGACCGGGTGATCGTGCTGACCAGACGGCCTGCCTCCATCGCCCGCATTGTTCCCGTCACATTTGATCTGGATAAAGATACACCGCTGAACCGCAGAAATGCACCTGAATTTAAAACGTATTTTAATGAGATATGGAAGGAGCTGAATCACGATGAATAAGATTTCACACGGCCAGGAGCTCTTTTTATCCCGCCTGCGCCGCCACCGCATCTTCGTCTGCACTGCGCGCGTGCTGATCCTCATACTCTTTCTCATCCTGTGGGAAGCCTGCGCAAATACAGGAATCATCGACTCCTTTATATTCAGCAGCCCTTCCCGGATTGTACTGTGTTTCTGGGAAATGGTGCTGGACGGCTCAATCTTCCTCCACATCGGCATTACACTGTACGAAACCATTGCCAGCTTCCTCCTTGTCACTCTGCTGAGCATCCTCAGCGCCGTACTTCTGTGGTGCAGCCGGAAGCTCTCGGAAATACTGGAACCCTATCTGGTAGTTTTAAACAGTCTGCCGCAATCCGCCCTGGCGCCCCTACTCATCGTCTGGCTGGGCGCAACACCTGTAACCATCATTGTCGCCGGTATGTCAGTGGCAATCTTCGGAAGTATCATGAATCTGTACACCAGTTTCATCACCGTTGACCAGGAGAAGATCAAACTCATCTACACCCTGCATGGAACGCGAAGGCACGCATTATTTAAAGTCGTACTCCCAAGCTCCATTCCGGCTGTCATCAGCAACATGAAAGTCAACATCGGACTGTGCCTTGTGGGCGTAGTGATCGGTGAATTCCTGGCGGCAAGAAACGGACTGGGGTATCTAATCATCTACTCAAGCCAGGTATTCAAGATGAACTGGCTTTTAATGTCCATCGTGCTGCTGTGCATCATGGCGATGGCGCTGTATGCAGTGATCGGGGTGGTGGAGAAATTATATATGAAAAGATTTTGAATTACCAATTTTGTCTCACAGGATACGCTAATACGGGCAAAACGACATTCGCCTTAAGCACAGCGTGCAGCACTGTGCTTAAGGCGAACAAAAAAGTAAGCTACTTACATTTACTTAAAATCGCCTCAATTTGCGATTTAATTTGTTCATATTCATGGTTTGCCCGATATCTTACCTCATAGCTATTATCCCATATATAAAACTCCCTCAACCCTCCTCTCGGTGGAAACATACTTTTATATTGCCGCGCCACCTCACTAACTAATTCTTCATATCCTAATGTATCATTGGCCAATTCCATTTCAAGGTATTGAACTATATTTTTTATGGTTCTCTTGCCATAATTGATATCATTGTTAGGATTTAAAACAATAATATCGTACATTTCTTTAAATAATTTTATAAGATTTATAATAAGCTCTCTTTCATTGCTTTTCATCGCTTCCTCATCTCCCATGAGACTTTCCTTATCACTAAGGAAAAGTTCTAACAGCTCAAATTCATCATATTTCATTAATTTCAATATACTTTTTTAATCGCATTAAATATTCATCAAATTTTGATACCATTTTCTGGTCCAAACACAAATTAAAATATCCCCATTTCTTCCAGTTGTTCTGCGTTCTTTAAATTACTGATAATATCCATAAATTTTTCCGCGACAAATTCCATTTCATCATAAACATTTTCCTGCAGATTCTCGTCATAATATCCTGTAATCGTCCTTAGACAAATCTGCCCATAAGTATCTGCTCCGGAATCGCAGTTCAGTACCACTGTGCAGCCACAACTATCCAGAATTGGCAGGTGATATTTCTCAATCATCTTTTCCTCACAACAATTTTTATATATTGATGGTATATTACTAGGAGTAAACCATTCTGATATTTCTAACGCATTTTCCTCATCAATAACATAATATTTTCTTACCGTTGAATCAAATTCTCCCTTTTCCAAAAAATTCAGATACTCTTGTGGAATCAGGTACCCAAATTCTTGTTTTGCCCACGCCATAAAATTTTCAAATTCTCTATATTTTTTATATATTTTCTCAAGTTCTTCTCCATTAAAATCAATGCCGTATTTGTCCTTTGCAATGACTGTTAAATATTCATCATAACACGCCTCTAAAAAGGCCAATCCTTCCGTTGTGATCATCTCTTCATTTAAAGAAGCGCAATCGTCTATTCCATCTTCGAGTTCTTCGAGTTCTTCTTTTCCTTCTGCCGACAGCATCTTATGATCATCAAGCCATGTAAATATCGTATTAAAATGACTAATCACTAAATCCTCTGGAATCCCTCCATCAATCTGCCATGCAGCTTTGTCAATAATAACCATAGATGAGTTCCCCCTCTAATCTTGTAAATATATCATATTGTAAAAAATATCCATTTTCACGGAAAGTTTATTTTTCTTTCGATAATAAATCTTTCTCAATTTTTCTGCGCCATTTTCCAACGAAGCTTCATGTAACGGGGAATATTTATTATATAACCGCCATCCACTCTGATATCTGCTTTTTGAAGCAAGTCTTTTCCCAAGTATTTCTGTCGCTTCCTGACTCGCGTCCCGGTTAAAGACAGTCTCGGCAATGCCAGTCAAATCTCCATGACCATCCTCCTCTCGTAAAAGCACAATGTCGCAGATAAAAATTCAAAAAATTCATTTTTCCGTTTTGCATTTATACCGAACCAAATCATATGGATAATACTCCTGTTTTTCCCATCCGGTATCATCAATCTTTAATTTCTTTGCAACAGCACCAGCTTCAAAGCTCCAGTATCCATAATATATATTTTCTTTACTTTGATCCGCTCCGTTACAATCACATACCTTCTCCTTCCATCTTTTCAAGTATGCCTCCAGGTCTTTTTTTGCATTTTCCTTATCTTCATCTACTATTTTCTTCAAAGTGGAAAAAGTTTTCTCAAAAATCAAGTCACCGCCTTTATCTATTCGCTCGTCACCAGTCCACTGACTTAACAACCACTCCAAGAGCCAGTCACTGCTCTTTTCTTTATCCAATCTCTCTTTGAATTTCGTCGCATATGTTCCACTGCCCATTTTAGTTTTACCTTCCACTTCAAATAAAATTCCCAGAGATATCATTTTTAAATTTTTATAATAATTATTCCGAGGAATTTTTCGAGAATCTTCCGTAGAATTTTTCTGAGATTTTTCCGGTAGATTACCTTCACCCCAGTCTTTTTTCCACTTTTCCCATTTTTCCCATTTTATCCATTCTTTTAATAAACCCTCATATTCTTTTTTTAATTCCTCTAGTTTTTCTTCCCAGCTTTTATCTTTTGAATTCTCTTCTTGATCTTTTTCCAAAAAAGCTTCGGTATACTTCGCTATGAGTATCCCCAAATTCAAGTCATGTATCTTGGATTGTACCCAATATATATTTCCTGCCTTTTCCCTATTTTTTTCCAGTTCTTTCACACCTTCTTTAAGGTTTTCCACTCGTTTTTTATCTTCTTTTATAAGATTCTTAATGGCGTCCAAATCCCTCTTGGCATCTTTGGTAGGATTTTTACCATTCGTTCCATCGTCTTCAGTTTCTTTCTGACTCGAATCTTTCTGACCCGAATTTTCTTTGGTACATATAATGTTTCCGTTCCCATACAACTCCTTTTCCTGAATGCCAGTGAAAGGAATAATTATGAGTTTTCTGCTATATCCTTTCAGTAAAATCTTGTCCGCCCATTCTTTACCAACTGCTCTTTCAAGTCTGTTGCTTCCCATTATCCACGAATCACTCATTTGTTTGCCGTCAGCAGTCTTAGTTAACTCGGAACAGCCATATTTCGCCTCTGCTATTACATAAAAAGGTTTTTCTTCATCTTTTCCTTCGCTTTTACCCGACTCCAAACAATATACCCCGTCAATTCCTTGGTGTGACTTCTGATATATGCTCGTCCTTTCTTCGGGTCCGATTCTCTTATATCCCTTTTCTTTGAAATAGCTTTCCATTTTCATTTCACCATAATTTGCTCTGTGATCGCTAGTTTCTAATTTTACATCGTCTATAACCTCTGCAAAACAAGGAGTTTTTTTTAACACCAAGCGCTTTAGGTTTTCCAATTCCACAAACAGAGCATTCTTACTTTTTTTAATTTCAAGCACATGATTAAATTTTCCTTCAAAAATGGCGTTATCGTTATATCTAACGGAAATAGCCACTTTTTTTGCACAAGTATTAACCCTCAATGTCATAGAAAAATTGTAACTGTCTTTTATAAAATATACTTTTTCTTTACCACCTTTCTCAATACTCGGCTCATTTTCAAAAAAATTCGAGATAGCCGAATCATCCAATTTAATACACATTATTTCATCCTCCTACCTCATTATAATCGTGATCCATTTTCCTTTGAACAGTTCCGTTAAAAATCAATATTATGTCTATCGTTTCCCGGCTTGCAACCAAACCATAAAGCTTTATAAACTTACTAAAAAGCAAAAGTTTTCAACTTCAATACGATAAAACACACAATTTTTTCATTTTATGTATAGAATATCACCTCTTTCGTAAAATCGCATCGTAAATTAACATATTTTTTACGCATAATTAGTTAGATAGAATCTGTTGCAAGCCATTGCAGGAAATCAAGTAGCTCTCTGCATCATGGCGATGGCGCTGTATGCAGTGATCGGGGTGGTAGAGAAATGGTATAAAAAGAGAAACTAAGCATATCATTGCATCCAGAAACGACATTTGCCTTAAGCACAGCATTGCAGGCGGTGTTTAAGGCAAATAAAAGTTGTGATACAAACGCTTTAATCAATACATTCTTCTTCAATATAAATAAAACGGATATACACGCCGCAGACATTTTCCTCTGCGTCATAGCCGAAATAACAGGGGTAGACTCCATCACCCCAGCCGGAAGTAAAAATGGGGATATTGCAGTCCGTCCCCGGCACCGTCCAGTTAAGCCAGTCCCCTCCCTCACTTTGATACTTGGGATTGGCTTTGAAGTTTTCCTCCAGCAGATCGCAGAACAGATCGTCATAAGGATTGATGTCTTCTTCCTCATTCTCACGCTGCGCCCAATACTCTCTGTATGCTTCCTGGGTCTTGATATCCGCGATACAACCCATGCCGGCGTCCACAAAAAATCCAAAGAATTCGTCTTCTCCCAATTCCTCATCCAGATCTTCGTTTCCGATCATGCCCATCTCATATCGTACCGGCTTCCTGTCACTGATGGCCACCTTTACGCAGGCGTAACGATCCCCGTATTTTTCACTGGGCACCACACAGACCGTCACCGGGTAGGTTCCCGCGGGCACCGTCTGAATGAAGGGAAGTGCGTCCTCCAGCTCTATCAGCGGATCGCAGGCCAGGATGATTCCTGTGGGGAAATGGACGGTACCGATATCCAGTGTGTCTACCTCTGCATCGCCGATTTTCTTCTCTTTGAAATAGGCGTCCAGATCAGTTTTGCAGACCAGATTTTCCTTTACTGTTTCATATTTCTCCAACCATTCTTTTGTCGGCATAAATATCCTCCTTTCGATCTACTCGCCCCTGTGCCGATTTTGATCTGACACTCTGTTTTTTCCATTTTATCATAGTTCCAAAGGCGTGGGAACAGAGAGTTTTCGCCCCGCGCGGTACATACACTGTCCGCCGGTCAGTCCTTCTGTACACCGTATGAAAGGCAGAATGCCGGCTTTTTGTTCTCCACAAAAAACCAGCTCTCTGTCTGCACGTTTCTCTATATTATTTTTTACTGAATGGCTTATTCTTCTATTTCCCCCAATATCCGAAGCGGCTCTTTTCTGAGGGTCTTTCCCATATATCCGGCCGAGATTGCGGCAGATGCTGCCAGAAGCGCGGCCCCTGACGCAAGCGGAATAACAGCGCCGGGCAGTTCCCCGGTTGTCTCAGGCTCTGTGTTTGCGATCACATTGTCACTGAATGTCCTGTCAAACTCCAGTGTGTTCCCCACACTTTCTGACGCTTTCTCCGCTGCCGCCCATCCGGCGGCGCTTCCGAGCACGCACCCTGCCGCGCTTAAGATGAGCATTCCCGTCAGGATGGACACACAGCACTGCCGTTTCGTCCGCCCCATGAGCCGCTCTACTGCAATGCGTTCTCTCTGTCCGGTGATAAACAGGCTGGAGAAAAAGCACAGGATCATGACTGCCATCACACAGCCGCTTGCTAAAAATATCATGGACATCAATTTTCGGTTTTCAAGATTTTCCTGAAGCTGGGTGTACCCCATATCATAAAAGCGTATTTCAAGGTCATCAATCTCAAGGGCCTCCCACTTTTCCCTGAATTCTTCAATGGTTCCATTTTCAATTTGAAAAGAGGTGGTTGCTCCTTCCAAGGGACCTCGTCCCGCGATATTATCTGCCCAGCAGTTTTCAGGAAGAGCATTCCATGGAATCACAACTTCATTCTGCCCCGCGCTGTAACTTCCTGATCCCTTGTCCTCAGCAGTGTAGAGACCCACAATCTCATATTCCTGTTCATTGAACACCGGGTATATCTCTCCTTCTGCATTCAGAATATTTACAGAAGCCTTTCCCCCTGTTCCGAATATGAAAGCATCTCCCACAGACCTGGAATAATCCGCATAGTAAAGAGGAAGCGTCAGACGATCCCCCAGACCCAGCTGAAGGGCAAGAGTCTCCGGGACAAGACACACCTTTGCGCCTTCGCTGTACTCTTCTTCGGTAATGTCTCTCCCCTCTGTGATCTGAGCTTCTCCATTATAGAAATGCATCAAAAGACAGGTCCCATCTGTGGGCTGGACAGGAATGGTCCGCATATCATAATCCTGATAATTACTGATTTCAATCCACCGTTTTCCCCTCTCTGTCTCATAAAATCCGTCCGTAACCTCATCATACCATCTGTCTTCTTCATTCACAGGGTCAGGGACTGGTTCCATGTCAATCGTATACTGCGAGGAGGCAATTCCCGGATAAAGCTGGTATTCCAGAACCTCCTCCCCTTCCGGAGCATTAGGGCCATGGGCTATTCCAGACATGGACAGCTGCATCACATAAGTTTTTCCCGCCTCAAGAACATCCGGTTCCACGCTCTGATGATCGCAGAGATAAAATACCTCTCCCTCAGTCATGGTCCCCTCCAGCACCCGCTCCACCCGCATGGCAAGGGACGGATACATGGGACCGGTCTCAAGGGGCGTGGCTTCTACAACTCCCAGATTGGGGCTGCCGATTCCATTATATAAATCCTCGATATAAGCCCCGAAATACGGTCGCTGCCTGGGCTTAAGAATATAATCCGCGCCCTCGAAATCCAGCACTTCCTCATCTACCCATTCTCCATAGTATCCGATGTTATAATACTCGTATTCCTGTGCCTCCGGGTCCCATGCTGAACTGATTTTTGTTCCCTCATACTTCTGCTCCACCGTACCGATCGTAGTATACAGCTTATCAAAATTCTGTAACCCGCTGTCGCTCATGTACCAGAGCACTGAACCCAGAGCCAGGAAGAATGCGCACACGCTGATGAGCAGAAAGAACAGAAGGCTCTTGACAGGGCTTCGGCGCATCTGTTTTATACTGTAATAAAATGTCATTCCAAACACCTCACTGTCCTTCTGATACGGTCATCCTGCCGTCTTTCATCACAAGACGGACATCCGCACTGTCCGCAATCTGCCTGTTGTGCGTCACCATGATCACCACAAAATCTCTGTCATGTGCAAGAGACATAAGAAGTTCCACGATCTTTTCCTCATTTTCTGAATCCAGGTTCCCCGTAGGTTCATCCGCAAGCACGATCTTTCCTCCGGATGCCATGGCACGGGCAATGGCCGTCCTCTGCTGTTCCCCTCCGCTCATCATCCTCGGATACTGATCGTACAGCTTCTCTCCAAGCCCGGCTTCTCTTAAGTATTCTTTTGCCCGTTCCTTAGCCTCCCTGCGCGCCATCCCCCGTATCTCCAGAGGATACATGACATTTTCCACGGCAGTGAGCAGGGGAAAAAGATGAAATGCCTGATAGATGACAGATACTTTTTCTCTCCGATATGCGTCCCTGTCAATCTGGCTGATATCCTGCCCGTCCACAAGGATACGCCCGCTGTCCGGACAGTCCAGGCCTGCCAGCAGGGAGAGAAAGGTACTCTTTCCGCTGCCCGATTCTCCGGTGACAGCATACAGCTTTCCCGACTCAAACGTACAGGATACTTCTTTTACCGCTTCCACGGTCTGATATTTATTCTGATATGAATAACTTACTGATTCTGCTTTAATCCGTTCCATATATCCCTCTCAATCTCTGTGTGACAACACAGCCGCAACACTGAACCTTCCAAATCTCCACATCGCTGCCGCAGCCCCCAGCATATAAAAGACCAGATACAGTCCCCAGGCAGCTGCTGCTCCGCCAACATTCACTGCTCCTGCTGCCATTCCTGCTATGGCCCCAAACAATCCGCCTGTCATTGCCAGCAGGATGTGTTCGGCATAAAACAAAAAGCTGCAGAAATATTTCCCTGTGCCAAGAGCCCGCATAACTGCATATTCTTCTCTTCTGTTCTGGAACAAAAGGCTCGGAATCACATAGCCGGCCACTGCCACGATCAGGAACACGAAAGGCAGAAAACTCTTAAGGAGCGCCAGACTTCTGTCTGCACTCTCCATGGAATGAATGAAAGTTGTATCCTCAAGTTTCACCCCGGCCCCCACATAAGAATTTGGGGAACCGTATATAATCTCTTTCAATCCGGCGTCTTTCAGTTCTTGTTTCACCTCGTTAAGTTCCATGGGGTTTGTCACCCGGAAAGACAGGGCTGATACGAAATAGACAATGTCATTTTTCTCATAAATCTCTTTCACACTGCTCAGCGGAAGCAGAACATCCGGATTGCCTCCGTCCCTTCCCGCTTCTTCCTTGTAAGTCCCGGCAATGTAAAAAGTTTCGGGCTGCAGTTCCTGCCTCTCCAAAATCACTCCCGCAAGTCCCTGTGAGTATCTTGCCAGATCAAACTCCACTGTATCTCCCACTGAAAACCCGGTTTTTTCCGCAAAGCTCTCACTTATGATGCAGTCTGAGTTGTTTTTCTGAAATGCATCCCAGTCTTTTCCGTTCTCCCATTTAATATCTTCTTCTGTCATTCCATCCAGACAATCCATCCGATTAATGCCCAGCAAAGAGACATTGTCCTGCATGCCCCCGGCATCTTCCTCCTCTGTCGCCGCGCCTGCATGCCCACTGCCTGACAGACTGCCCATGAGTTCCGCGCTCTCAGCGATCTGCTCAATCCGGGATGACTCATACAAATCTTCTATCACCCGGTGGGAAATAAACAGCCCGTGGTTCATATCGCCCCGCACATTCCATATCTCACCCGTTATGTTAAATACCTCCGGGGCATCTTTAAGCTGCTGCTCCGTGCTTTCTATATTCCCCAGATAGAAGGTCAACATCGTCACGGTCAGCATGCTGAGTATAAAATTCAGAAGATTTTTTCGTTTATGTCTTCGGATATTGGTAGTCAGTATGTGGATACCCCTCAGCGTTCTTCTTCGTTTTTCCGGTATTTTCCCTGCTCCTGCATCCCGCTCTTTTCGCTCGCAGATAATTTTCACCGCAGCCTGCTCATCTTCCTTTTTCTTTTCCAGCACCCGAACCGCAGTATAAGTCTGATCTCCCAGCATGAACTCCGGATATTGTCCCTTTTTGACCATACGGAATTTTTTGCCGTGCCCGGAGGCATATTCGCTCAGCGCTTTCTCAAACATTCCCGGAGTGTTCACCGGAAATTTTGTATAAAAAGAGAATTTGCGTTCCTGCTCCTCCTGGGCCACCTGTTTGTAATCATCCATAAACCGGGCAAACATTCCGCCGTTTTGCTCCATTGTCTCCATGCGCCTGAGATATCCGTCCACATCAATCTTATCACTTTTTTCTTTGTCAATGCCTGCACAGACCTCTATGGCCGCCTGAAGATGCTTCTGGTGCTGCTGAAGGTTTTCTTTTTGGGATTTAACAGCCTCTTTAAAAGACACTTTTTCGTTTATTATGTTCTCAATATCTTTCAAGGGCATGTCTAACATTCTGAGCATCTTGATTAACTTCAACCGTCGTATATCCTCCTCAGAATAATCCCGGTAATCGTTCCCATCCTCCCTGGCAGGTTCCAGCAGACCCATTCTTTCATAATATCGAATATTCTGGCGGGACATCCCGGTCAACTCTTCTGCCTGTTTTGTGTTCAAGCCCACACCTCCTTTTTACTTGTTTCATTCAAGAAACTGTTGTGTTTCTCCACCCCCTGTTTTCTTTTAACTGCAGGAATATCGTAAGGGGTATAAGTGGTATACAGTCAAGTATTTTTTGAAATTTTTCTTCTTTTTCAAAAAAGACGCATCCTGTATCGGATACGTCCCTAAATACCATTCTTATCTTTTTCTTTCATTTTTACAAATTTTTCTCTGATACATTTAGCACTTCTCTGATTTCTGCTGCCAGATGCTCTCGCTTTTCTTTTCTGTTCCACAGAATCACCTGCCTGATTCTATCTTCCGTATCTGTAAAACCGCTTTCCCGGATTGCTTTCGCAACTTGCTCTTTCATATCCTTTCCCTGTTCCAGTGCATCCTGAACAATGCGATACAGATACTCTGGTTTCCTTAAATCGCCAAGGTCTTCAAACACAGCATTCGCCGCCACCAGTGCATTTCTCATATAAGCCGCATTATCTTTGAACAAATCACTTTCAATATAAATCCCCTGTGCCTCTATAAACATAGAGCAGAATGTGACAACAGTACGGGTATTTCCTTCTCTGAAAGGATGTACTTTCCACAATTCTGCCATAAAATTGCTGAATGTTATAACAATGTCTTCAAAAAAAGCCTGTCCCCAATTAAAGCAGTTCGCATTTCTCAGGATTCTTTCTGCGTCTTTTGCAATATCGAAACAGTCTGAATAAACAATTGATATTTCACCAAGCACTGCTTCCGCTTTTTCAATATTGATTACCCTCGGTTTCCCTGCCCATTCATAAACATCCTGAAAAATCCGGTAATGCAGTTCACAAAGCGTCTGAAAATCAAAATGTTCCAGTGAATCATTTTCCGCAATTTCTGAAAGGCGAAGCAACGTATAATCCGCCTCCATATTTTTCAATTCTTCCGAATCCTGAATTCCTGCCAGATTTTTCAGTACATCTGAATCAGGATATAAATAAGGGTCTCTCATTCCATTATTCCTTCATTTTGTATTTCCTATCTAAGGCTTTCCGTACATCTTCCATAGAAATCTCGCCCTTTTTTTCTTTCTCAATAAGTTTTTTCATATCTTCCGTAGGCTCTAGACCGTCTACTTTAATCATTCCAATCCCATAATCCCATTTTTTATCTGCACTCACTAACA
>CALWFY010000014.1 GCA_944377775.1 uncultured Mediterraneibacter sp. | reverse complement strand
TCCCATGACTTACGCTATCCTTGACGCGTACTATGATATGAATCTCCCACAGCCAATCTTATCGGTAAAACTTCATAAGAATACTCCTGAAAAATTATATCAGGAAATGGGACGCTTTCTTTTTACTCCTGGCTGCCTCACCCCATCCTTTTTTAACGATGACAGTCTTTTTGAGACTTTAAAGGAACACGGAATCGAGGAGACCGATCTTCCCGATTATGCCGTTGCCGGCTGCCAAGAGCCATTAATCATGGGCAAAGACAACGGGAATACGACTAACAGCTGGCTTAATCTGGGAAAAATCCTTGAACTGACCCTTTCTGGAGGGAAGTCTACCATCACCGGAAAAGCCATTGGCCCACAGACCTCTTATGAACAGGAATGGCTTCTTTCCCATATTCAGGAACTGTTTTACAAAAATGTAAAATTTTTTGTCGAGAAAATGGGGGCAGCAGCCAACGATGCCACCAAAGCCCTCTCCCTTTTACCTGTTCCGTTCCTAAGCAGTTTTATGGGTGGCCTGGATACTGGATACGATGTCCGCGACGTCATTCATAAAGGGACAAAATATGGGGGAAGCGGCTGTCTCATCCATGGATTATCCGTAGTAGCCGATTCTTTTACCGCTATCTCTCATCTTCTTTCAGAGAGACCTCAGGATGCCTCAAGGCTCATCGATGCCTGCGCTACTGATTTTGAAAATGATGAGGAACTGCTGGAATATTTAAAATCCTGTCCCAAATATGGAAATAACTGTCCGGAAGTTGATTTACTTGCAGCAGACATTGTTGATCGAGTCTCTGACATTGTCCGCAGCCAGAAAAATCTTCTTGGCGATGCATTCAGGCCGGACTGGAGCACCCCCTCCACACATTTGCTTTACGGATATTGGGTTGGAGCCACTCCTGATGGAAGAAGAAGCCGTGAAATGCTCAACTATGGGGTAGATCCTCTATTCGGAACAGCAGGAAACGGTCTTGGGTTCAGGACAATCTCGACACTCCAGCTTCCTTTCCAGCAGATGAACGGCGGATGTGCTTCGCACTTTGGCATTGATCCAAAATACTTTACCGCAGATGACTACAGCGGAAAAGGCGTACAATTTTATGAGAGAGTGCTAAAACCTCTCTTCTTCAACTCTCAGAACCACCGAAGAGCTCCTTTCTACCTGTATGTCAACGTCACCACTGCTGAAACACTCAGGGCTTTGCTGAAAAACCCTGAAAAATACGCACCTAGTGGAGTGTACATCATGCGCATCCACGGTACCTTTGTTAATTTTCTGGATCTTTCTCCCGCAATCCAGCAGGACATTATCACTCGGCTTGATCCCGCCTCCACCTCCTGCTGACCGGAAAAATATCTTTTATTTTCAAATGACCATGGGGTAACTCCCCATGGTCATAGATTGGAGCAATTATATGATAACACTTGGACTTGATATCGGAACCACAACAATCAGCGCTGTTGTTTTGGAGGACGGTTCCCTGCTCACCTCCCGCACAGCAGCAAACAATTCCTTTATTGCCACTGGATATTCCAGGGAAAAATCTCAAGACCCACACAAGATCATCTCTGTCGTTCTCTCACTCATTAATGAGCTTACAACTCTATATCCTGGTATTGAACGCATTGGAGTAACTGGACAGCAGCACGGTATCCTCTATCTTGACAGTGAAGGAAATCCTGTCAGTCCTCTTTATACATGGCAGGACGAACGCGGCAGTCTTCCATACGATCAGATACACAGCTACACTTCTTTTCTTTCCGCCCAGACAAACAGGCGCCTTTCAACCGGCTTTGGTCTTGTCACGCATTTTTATAACCTGAAGAACCAGCTGGTACCTCCGTCTGCTTCAACGTTCTGTACTATTGCTGACTATACCGCAATGGTACTCGCTGACCTTACAAAGCCCGTAATCCATCCAAGCAACGCGGACAGTTTTGGACTTTTTGATCCGAAAATCGGGGATTTTGAAAAAGAACTGATCTCAGAGAACGAAATTGACACGAATATTCTGCCTGCTGTCTCTTCTCAGCCCCTTATAGGAATGTACAAGACCCGAATACCTGTTTTTACCGCTATCGGGGATAATCAGGCAAGTTTCATCGGTGCTACAAACGGAGCCGCTGGAGCCATACTTGTCAATATAGGTACCGGCGCGCAGTTTTCTGCTTATTCCACTGACTATATACACTGTGACTGTCTGGAAACAAGACCCTTTATCAAAGGAGCATATCTTATGGCTGGTGCTTCTTTATGCGGCGGCAGGTCATATGCTCTTCTGGAATCTTTCTTCCGTTCCTCCGCCGAAATGGTCTTGAACTCCCCTGTCCCCAGCTGTTACTCTTCCATGTCCCGTCTGCTGGATTCCTGCCCGGAACCAGAAGACCTGCCCTGCGTGGTTCCCCTTTTCCAGGGTACACGCGATGAACCGGACAGGCGTGCAAGTATTTCCGGTCTGAGTACGGAAAACTTCCGGCCGCTGAATCTGATATATGGTACCATGTACGGCATGGCAGATGAATTATATAAGATGTATGAAAATTATATCCTGCAGACAAAATCACCTGCTCACACCATTCTCTATGGCGCAGGAAACGCGCTTCGCAAAAACCCTCATCTGTGCCGTATCATAGAAAAACGTTTTCGCCTGCCTCTGGTCCTCTCTTCAAATGAGGAAGAAGCAGCATGTGGAGCAGCATTATTTGCCAGAATGGAATAACCTTTTACTATTTCCCAAAAGACAAACCAGGGAACGGATTATATATCCGTTCCCTGACTCATTAATATTCTGTCAAATTTTACTCAGCATATCTTTTGTTATATTTAAATATCATGATATTTTTTTGACACATGTTCAGGTCTTGCGACTCGAAGTATGTCATACCACTGTTCTCTTGTCAATTTATACTGCCGTGCATTAACTGCATGAAGTATCCTCTCCTTTTTTCCGCTCCCCGTAACAGGAATAACAGTAACCGGCAGACGATACAGCCATGCATACATGACCTCATCAATACATTGCGCACCGATTTCTTCCTGGATCTCCTGCAGAACACCAACAGTTTCCACATCTTTTCTGCTTAAATCTGCACGATGCAGTGCTCCTCCGCCCACCGGAGAATACGCCATAAGAGGCATTTTTCTTTTAAGAGCATCTTCCTGGGTGCCATCTGCCAGAAAATCCATGCATTTAACACTCATCTGTACCTGATTCGTCAAAAACGGAATCTCCGTATATGCTTCTAAGGCTGCAGTCTGTTCCGGCAGGAAATTCGACAGTCCAAACTTCCTTACCTTACCTTCTTTCTGAAGTTTTTCCATAGCCTCAGCCACCTCACAGGGATCCATCAGCGGACACGGGCGATGAATCAAATATAAATCTACATAATCCACACCCAAACGTTTCAATGAAGCTTCGCAGGCAGAAACCAGATGCTTCTTTGAAAGATTGTAAGATTCACTGACAAAATAAGGTCTGCGCAGTCGATCATATACGATTCCGCCTTTTGTAATAATCTCGACCTTGTCTCTGAGGGACGGCTCCAAACGGAGCATGTCCCCAAAAAACTGCTCGCATTGCCCACCCCCGTAAATATCCGCAAAATCATAAGAGGTTAATCCCATTTCCAAATATTCATGCAGTCGGGAAAGCAGATTTTTCTTATCTACTCCCCACTCCAGAAGATTCATCATTCCTATTGTTACAGGTGCAAGGCTTAATTCCCCATCTAATCTGACTTTATCCATTTTTTCTCCCTTCCTGCTGCCTACAAAATATTGTCCGCAAGGAGCCGCATTTTATGTTCCGCATACTTTGCAAGATCTTCATATGCTTTAGCGTACAGATTTGCAACCGAATATCTGAACTGCTCTTGCTGCTGAACATCTGCTGTCGCCTTACCCACGATTTTCACCAGATCCGTTGCAAGATTCAACTTCGTTATACCATACTGTACTGCCTCTGCCACCTTATCCTCAGGTGTTCCGGAACCTCCATGCATCACAAGAGGAATCTGTACTCTAGAGGAAATTTTCTGAAGCCGCGGTATATTGATATGAGGCGGGAAACGATATTCTCCATGCACAGTTCCTATAGAAAGTGCAAGAATGTCAACTCCTGTCTGTTCTACAAACATTGCTGCTTCATCCGGATCCGTCTGCATCGCTTCCGCTTCATCAACAGAGAGCTTCTGTTCGCACCCGGCAATTCGCCCCAACTCACCTTCCACAGAAACTCCTGCTCTATGCGCATATTCAACTACAGCTGCCGTACGCTCCACATTCTCCTCAAACGGATAGGAAGAAGCATCGATCATTACTGAACGGAATCCGGCATCAATTGCCCTTTTGATACTCTCGAAATCACGGAAATGGTCTGCATGGAGAATTACAGGCACATCCACATTCTCCGCAACTGTACGCGCAGCAGCGACCGCATTCTTCTCTCCTCCGAAAAACTTTACTTCTGCATCACCGATAATATACAGCATGGGAAGATTTAATTTCTGTGCAACTTGAGCTATAGACATTCCATAAGCATAGTTCCAGAAGCAGAATCCCCCTAGTGCATATTTTCTTTTTCTGGCATCCTCCAAATACTCTTTTAAAGCCTTTAATTCTTTTGCCATTCCACATGCCCTCCTTTGTTTATTCTCTAAATAATATCCCGCCATATTTCTCCATGGGTTTCAGGATCCATTCAATAGTTCTAAAACTTGTGACTCATCTTTTAATGCGGTCAGTCCGCCCATCCCTGTCACACTGACCCCGGCTACTGCATTCGCATACCGCGCAGCCTCCCAGATGTCCATCTGCTTAGTCAGGCCTGCCATGAAACCTCCTACAAAACTGTCTCCGGCTCCGGTTGTATCGCTCACTTTAATATGACTGACCGGTGGCAGCACCTTCCCCCGCCTTCCATCTGTCACATAGCACCCTTCTCCCCCCAGTTTAATAATGACGTTTCTACAACCTTTTTTCAGGAACACTTTCGCCATTCTTGAAGGCTCTTTTTCTTTTGTAAGATACTCTGCTTCCACATAACTCGGCATAAAATAGTCGAGGAACTCAAGATTGCGATATACGATCTCCGGCCCCTGGTTAAACGAATCACTGGCACAATCAGCGACCGTTGCAGCTCCTGCTTCTTTTGCAGTTTTAAGAATTATGGAAACACCTCCTGCGTCCAGCGCTTTCAAAAAGAAGAAACTCCCATAACTTACTATCGCTGCCTGTCTTACAATATCCAGATTGAAATCTTCCAGGCATAACGTCTGATTATGGCTTCCTGCCCTTCCCAGGAAATGTCGATCCCCATTTTCTTTTACAAGCGCAAAAGTCAATGACATCGTATCAGAATCTGATCTTTTAATATTGGAGATATCTACTTCCGCTTTCTTAAGCACCTCGATCACATAATCACTGAATGTATCCGTGCACAGTTTGCCCACGGCTGCCGCACGGCATCCCAGCCTCGCGGCAGTAACAGATTGTATGACGGCTGCTCCCCCGGGCGACACCCCAACCTCTTTTAGCAGAGTGGTATCCCGTGAAAACACAGTTTCATCCACTGTGCCCAATATCATGTCATACGCCATTGTTCCAATGGCGGCAATATCATACATCTTCTTCATGTTTCCCTCTCCACACTCAGGCATAAGCAGAATCACATGATCGGATATCCGGCAGACAGATAGATATCATACCAATCTTCATAAGTAAGTTCAATCTCCGACGCCTTGCAGCAGTCACTGAATCTGTCCTGCTTCGTTGTCCCGCATACGACCTGCATATCTGCCGGATGCCTCAAAATCCAAGCCACAGCAATCGTTGTCTTATTTACACCATATTTATCAGCAACTCTCTGCATCGCATCATTCAGTTCCTGATAATCAGGATTGTCAATAAATGTCCCATCAATAAATCCATGCTGGAAAGGAGACCAAGCCTGAATCGTAATGTCTTTTAATCTGCAGTAATTTAAAATTCCGCCGTCTCTGTCAACCGCATAAAATTCGTGGTTGTTTGTAGCGATAGGCTGTACGCACATATCTGCATGAGCAACACTAAACTGCATCTGATTGACTTCTATTGGAACTGTACAGTATTTCTGAAGAAGTTCTATACCATAAGGGACTTCATTGCTGACTCCAAAATGAAGCACTTTGCCCTCTTTTTTCATGATCTCAAAAGCCTCAGCCACTTCCTCCGGGCGAAAAAGTGCATCAGAACGGTGAAGCAGAAAATAATCCAGATGATCAGTTTTCATCCTTCTCAGTGAATTATCCAATGTCTTAAGCAAGTGATCTTTAGAGTAATTATGATAAGGTCTGCCATCCTCAAAAAAGGTGATACCTCCTTTGGACTGTAATATCAGCTTTTCCCTAAGTCCTGGGTTTTCTGCAAATGTCTCTCCTATAATGCTTTCCACAAGACCTTCCGGTTTTCCATAGCAGTTTGCAGTATCAATAAAATTCGTGCCATTTTCCATCGCATTTTCGAACATTGCAGCTGTTTCTTTCGTTGTCAGAGTGTCAAACCTCATAGTCCCCTGGATAACTGCTGGGACTTCCGTCTTATTCTGACCTAATTTGATCATTTTCATAAAATAGACCTCCTTATGTTTTCTAACTTTTAACAGCTCCTGCTGTCATCCCAGAAATGAAATATTTCTGGAAGAACAATACAATAATAATCACAGGCAGGGAACCAAGAATACTCATCGCCATGATCTGGTTCCATTCAAATGCATACTGCCCCATCAGGGAAGCGATGCCAATCGGCACAGTACGCATTTCATTAGTTTTTGTTAATGTCAAGGCATACAAATATTCATTCCAGCACTGGAAAAATGTGTAAAGCCCGACCGAAACCAGTCCGGGAACACATGACGGGACCAAAACTCCCCACAGTGCTCTGAATCTCGAGCCCCCGTCAATAAGAACCGCTTCATCCAATTCTTTTGGCAGAGTATTCATATATCCGGTCAGCATCAAAATCGCATATGGCAGTGTAAAAACAACATATGTCAAAATCAGCGCCAGATAACTGTCATAAATTTTCAGTGTTACTACCAGAACCAGATATGGTATCAGCAAAGTGATTGGCGGTACTGCCTGAACACTGATAATAATTGTATTCAGCACCTTTTTCCCACGAAATGTAAAACGGCTGAAACTGTATGCTGCCAGAAGTGCAATCACCAGCGTAGCAGCCACTACGATAGCAGCAATCACATATGAGTTAATAAAAAAGCGAACCTTCTCCGGGTCTGTCAATATGTCAATATAAGCATCAAAACTGAATGTCTCATCCACGATCTTTGGCGGCACGGAAAAGATATTCTTGTTTGATTTGAATGAACTGGAAAGCAGCCAGAGAATCGGAAGCCCTGAAAACAGCGCCGCTATGATCATACCTGCCATGAGTAAAATCCGCTTTGACAACTTTGTTTTCATCGTCTCCCTCCTAATCTTCTTTCGTCTGATTTTTCACATAAAAGATTGCCAGCACCACACATGCAAGCAGAATGATCACTGCCGCAGCTGAAGCTCTGGAGTACTGATAACTTGTAAATGCCGTTTTATAAACATACGTACTCATCATCTCCGTCGCATGGGATGGTCCCCCTGCAGTCAGCAGCCATATAAGTGAAAAATTCTGTGTTGTCCATATAAAATCCAACATTGCAATACTGATCAGTATTGGTTTCAGCTGAGGCAGCGTTATATAGAAAAACCTTTGTACCGCAGACGCTCCGTCAATCTGACCTGCCTCATACAGATCTGATGATATGCCCTGCAGACCTGCCAGAATACTGATCATATAAAACGGATATCCGGCCCATATATTGATAAAAGTCAGAACCCAAAAAACAATCGACCGTTCACTGAGCCATTCTACCGGTCCGGATACTAGATTAAAATTCATAAGTAAATAGTTGACCACACCATTAGGATTCAGAAGCAGTTTCCACAATATCGCAATAACCGTAGCATTAAACATCCACGGCAACATATAAATAACGCGGAATCCTGCTTTGATCTTCCTTCCGAAGCATTTCACATTTACCATGAGTGCCAGCGTCATTCCTATCAAAAGATGAAACACAACGTTGAACACAACAAAAACAACCGTGTTTTTTATGGAAGTAAGAAATACCTTATCAGATAATACATATTTATAATTTTCAAGCCCTACCCAGTTTGACTCCGGAGTTACCAGCACGTTATCGTAAAATGAGTATCCGATAACCAATATGATCGGCAGGAATAAAAGCAGACTCATCAATATCATTACCGGAGACAGATAGATATAAGGCTGGATTTTCCTTCGGAAAGGTGTTTTTACAGGATTGTTATGTTTTATATTTTTTAATCGCATACAAAACTCCTTTTATTCCAGCTCAGCCGTTTCATTAGATGAGGAATATATGATAGGTTTGGCACAGCGTTTCTGCCAAACCAAACCTATCATAACTCTTCAGCTTACATTATCTACTCGCCATAAGCCGCATCAAATTCTTGCTGAACATGTTCCATCATTTCATCCGCGGACGCATAATCCCCATCAATATACATAACCAAGTCCTCATCAAGAACACGCATTAATGCTTCTGCTGTCGGGAAAGAATAGAATTCCGCCTTGCCCTCTGTAGTCGCATAGATGTCACAGATCGCCTGGAATGCTTCTGAATCATCTGTATATTCTGGTTCAGATGTTGCATTTACAGGGAACCCACCTGCATGAACACTTAAATCAGCGTTCACATCTGCTCCAAGAAGATATGCAATAAACTGAGCCGCCTCTTCCTTGTGCTCACTGTTTTCTGCTATTCCGCAGGCCCAGTTGTTTGCACGCATATAGCTCGGACCGTCATAGTCGTCCGCATGAGGCATATTAATATAAGTAATATTCATATCCGGAGCCTGTTCCTGGATATTCGTCAGATGAGCCACTGAGTCAGGCATAAATGCAACACGCCCATTTACAAACTCCTGTACCTTGTCAGCATCCGTCATTGTATACATGCCAGGTATTGTCACACCATTATCAAACAGTGATTTGAAAAATTCTGTAGTCTGAATCCACATATCATTTCCGGCCAAGAACGGTCTCCCATCCTCACCGATAATAGAACATCCCGAGTTCCATGCAAATGCAGCGAAATATTCCATACATGTGGCATTGTCCGTACTCATGTTCATCGCAAATCCATATACGTTTTCATCGGGATTTGTAACTTTCTGACACGCATCCATAAACTCGCTCCAAGTTTCCGGCAGTTCCGTAACTCCTGCTGCTTCAAGAAGATCCTGGTTCACTGCCATCAGACACGGGAAATTAACAAGCGGCTGTGCATAGACAGTACCATTTATAGATGTCTGGCTGGTGATATCTGCGGTATCAAATCCAATATCTTCAAAAAGCGCATTTAAATCTGCCAGCATACCCTGTGTTGCATAGTCATAAATCCAGCTTCCATCCAGCGCCACAACATCTGCCATTGTCCCAGCTACCGAGCTAGCCTGAAGCTGTGCTTTTGTATCAGCATACGGATTGCTCAGCAGTTTGACTTTAATGCCTGTCTCTTCATAGAAGGAGTCGCAGACACTCTGTAAATATCCCTCTTCCATCTCATTATCAAACCACTGCTGAAATTCAATTTCCACTTCACCATCTGAACCTTTATCCCCAGAATCAGATGTATCGCCGTTCGCTCCACAACCTACGATCAGTCCCATTACTAATGAAGCGCTCAACAAAATTGCGGCTACCTTTTTCATCATTTTTGCTCCTCCTTTTCACTTTTTTCTGTCTGCAACAGTAAAACATGTTTTATTGTATATCTCCATTATATTTTCATCACTGTATTTTGTCAAGTAATTTTACAATTGATTGTTTTTTATTTATTTTATCATTTTTTGTTAATTATTCCTATTATTATAATTATATTTCCAAAATTTTTATTAAAATTATAATGTTTTTATATTCTAATATTGCATTTATCTTTTCTTTATTTTATAATTTATAAAAATTTTTATCCTATAGGGAGGTAGGAGACATCATGACAAACCATATTGCTGCCGGATTTCAAAATACAGTGGATTTTGAAATTCTCTGGGACACATCCAAATTACAGGCACTAATTTCCCAATACCATATAACTTCTGCCGAAATAAGTGCCAGTAAGGAGATTTCTTCGGAGAGAGACCTCTTAATTGTACTTCTTGCTCATATGATAGCCGGCAACGGAAGCGAGTGCCTTGCAGCTTCCAGCCAGATAACCCGGACTTTCACCTCGCATTTTTCTTACCAAGTAACATTGGGAGGAACTGCCGTCCGCGCCGCCATGGCAATTGAAAAAATCGGATACCGCAGTACCATCCACGCCTGCAGCCTCAACTCATATTTTCGTAACCTGATCCCCAAATCCATCGACTGGCTCTCAAGCGTACCGGATGAAGGGGATGATTTTCATCCCCATGTGATCGTCCAGTATCCTGCAGGCGTTCATATACAGGCAGGAGATATTGATTTTGAAACAACAAGACCAAACAGGGTCATTTTCACTTACGACCCTCCCAGTATGGCCCTGAAAATCAGCGATGCTTTTATTGAAAAAGTCGCCAACGCAAACGTCCTTCTGATAGCAAGCTATAACATTATAGAAGACAGGAGCATCCTGATGGACCGCCTTTCCCGCACCATCAACATCATCAACAGCCTCCCGCCTTCTCACACCGTGATCATGGAAGATGGATGTTTCAAAAATCCGGATATGCGTTCAATCGTCACCCTCACCCTCTCTCCCTATATTGATATTTTCAGTATGAATGAGGATGAGTTAAGCGATCGCTTCGGACACAGTATTGATATTCTGAATCCAGAAGATGTAGCTGTGGCAGTAAAAACCGTATATTCACAGATTAACGTTCCCACTCTGGTCTGTCATTCAGCCTACTGGACTTTAGCTTATGGATTTCTCCCTCAAAATATTCAGAATACATTAAAAAGCGGTATGCTCATGGCTTCCACGCGTTTCCGTCTAGGAAATGATTACAACGAACTGGATTATACCGAGACAGCCGGAATGCCTGACAGCAAAAGTGGAGCAGATTTTTCAAAATCACTCACAGCCCGATTCAATCAAGAACCTTTTATATGCATCCCATCTAAGGATCTCTCTTCAGTCACACATCCCACTACTATCGGGCTGGGAGATTCATTTGTAGGGGGCATGCTCCCCCAGCTTCTCCCGCCTTCCATTGCCAAAAAAGCACGTTTTCGTTAATGCCAGAACATAAAACCATCCGCCCTCCTGCGAAGATTAAAATTCTCCACAGGAGGGCGGATTGTCTTATTTCCTTTATCTCCTTTATCGACGCTTTTCTTCTATCATCATTTTTGTCTGTTGATAGCGTTTGCGAAATTCCCCATCCATTTTCATGGCACAGATAAGATACAAACAGTCAACAATGGAATACTGAGGTATATTCTCTGAACCAGGCTCATAGCAGGTAGACTCCCCGACACTTGAAAAACTCCCATAATTAAATCCCGTCAAAAGAGAAATTTCTGCCGCACGGTCAACCGGTGATTCTTTCACACTTGTAATCGCAATTGTTTTCACTCCGTTCCTGCGCGCGTACTCCAGACATTCGGTAACCGGAGCCGAGCCCCCCATATTACTTATGCCGATGACCAGATCGCTTTCTTTAGCCATACAGACACCCGAAGCCATCCCATGGAAATCTGAATACGCCCCACATAGTACTCCCAGACGCCGGAAACGCATGCAAGCGCTCTGCGCTGCCAAGTAGGAATGTCCTTCTCCTAAAAACACGATCTGTCTCGCTTTTAGTATCATACAGGCCACACTCTCCATCAACTCAAAATCCAGCAGTGAAAGTGTATCGCGCAGCATTTCCATCTCGCTCTCCAGCACATAACGGCATACGCTTTCCGCATCCTGCCTATTGGGGAAACCTCCCGCAAACAAAAGAGGAGGGTAAGAGGGTGAATCTTTTTCCACACCTGTTTTCTGGATGTAAGCCTCCTTCATCTCTCTGTGAAACATTTTATAATTATCAAATCCCAAATAGTGTACAAACCGGGTCACCGTAGCATTACTGACGCCGCTTTTTTCTGCCAGTTCACCTATCGTGTAGCCGTCCCTCTGAGATGGAGGCCACTCCAGCAGTGTATCCGCAATCCTTTTCATAGCAGGATTCATATGAACATACTTTGATTTAATTTCCAAAATTAAGTCTAGATTCCCTCTCATAACTTTACCCTTTTCTCCATCTTCATTCCTAAACCAAACTCTGTAAAATGGAATTTTTTTATTTTGCTTAAGTATAACCCCCGCATTGTTCATTCGTCAACATCTCCATTTCCACACATCAGCATTTATCCAAACCCTATTCTCCCTCCTTCAGTTTTTTATTTTTATTTTATCATACATCCAAGTATATTTTTATATTTTTTTATTCTTTGAAAATATTTTATATTTATTATCATTATTTATTTGCGATTTCCTTTATTTTATCGTGCAAATCCAAACCCCATTCATTTAATTAATTAACTTGACAAATTGATTTTATGTAAATATAATCAAATAAAAGCAATTTAACAACAGTTAGTTACTGTACACTTATATAATCATCAAGGAGGTTTTTTCTATGTTAATGAACATGAAATCATTACTGGCTGTCGCTAACGCACACAATTTTGCCATTCCCGCATTTAACACCCCGCACACTATGATCATGCGTGGTGTGTTGGAAGCCAGCGAAGAAATGCAGGCCCCCGTTATCATCGAAGTACATCCCGATGAACTAGAGTTCGCACGCCCCTCTTTTATAAGCACACTCGTAGAAGAGGCCCATAAAGCATCTGTTCCCGTCTGCATCCACCTAGATCATGGTTCTTCACTAGATCAGATCATCAGAGCAATTCAATACGGTTATACATCTGTCATGATCGATGCATCCAGTTATCCCCTTGAAGAAAATATATCCATATGCCGGGAAGCATGCCGCATTGCCCACGCTGCTGATGTATCCGTAGAAGGAGAACTCGGAACGATTGGTACGACCTCTCAGACTTTATCTTCCACATCCAGCACAGAAATTCACTATACTCAACCTGAGGAAGCCGCCCGATTCGTGGAAGAAACAGGTGTTGATTCTCTCGCAGTCGCCATTGGAACATGTCATGGCATTTATCCGGAAAGAATGACCCCCACCCTGCAGTTAGATTTATTGAAAGAAATCAAAGCAGCAGTCAAAATACCTTTAGTCCTACACGGCGGTTCTTCTAATAAAGACGAAGAAATTGCTGCCGCTTCCAGAACTGGTATCAATAAAATCAATATTTCCAGCGATATCAAAGACCCTTTCTACCAGAAATGCAGAGAGGTATTAAAAGACCCATATATACGTGAACCAGGTGACATCTATCCCCCTTGCATCGAGGAAATGAAAAAAGTAATCCGCCACAAATTCAAACTTTTAGGCGCAGACCAAAAGGCTGCTTTATATCGATAAGATATTTCTTGGGTCAGGATTTTCTTTCATACCAAGAACCTGTATAAAACTCATATTTTCTCTTGACAATCCCGCTCCGACTGGTGTATATTAGTCCTTGCGTATGACCATCATATGTCATGCTGTCTTGGCGCAGTCGGTAGCGCGTCGCCTTGGTAAGGCGGAGGTCGGGGGTTCAAGTCCCCTAGACAGCTTTGCGCAATGAGCCTTAAAGAGCCTTGATTTTACTGGCTTTTTAGGGCTTTTTTATTTCTGAAAATTGTAGCATCTTTCATTTTGTAAAAATATAACGAGTTATGACAAAATGTAACAAGTTAAATTTGTGCAACATTTTCTTCAAAAAACGTATATAATATAAGTGAGAAAACAAAGTTTTTCTCTAATTAATCTGGTGTGAGGCAGCGAAATGCGACTGCTATAATTTGGCTGATGAAGTGTACGCCGGGCTAGGAACTGGTTTGCATGGAGGTCTACAAGGGTATAAGGATTTACCAAAGCCTAGCTAGGAACAGTCGTTCCGAAAGAAAATCCTTAAAGAAATAGAAGGGTCAACACCAGTGGCTCTTCTATTTGTACGTTTGGAGAAAATAATGGATACGATACAATCTGCACTGTTTGCGTTTAAAAAATTGATTGATTATACGTACCATTTCATAGTAGCACATCAAAAGAATAAATATGAAATCAATCTGACTTTTCATGAAACTGATTTTCACCATTGTGCAGGATTGCAATATTTGAAAGATATCGACATCCCCCGCAACACCCAAAAGCTATTCTCTAAAATTGAAAATCATGAACTTTCAGATGATACGTTGTCTGGAAGTGCTTTTTATGAGAAGGTTCAGGAAAGTTATGCTAATGTAAAAAACAGAATATCCGGATTGCAGTATATCGAAAAGTATTTGGATAACAAAAATTTGATATGTAAATATGTAAAATACATGAATAGAAATTCATCAATAGATGCCGATTACTTAATAAAAAGCGTTATGAATCGTACTACTGCATATATATTTATCAGAAAGAGGCGGGCCTCTAATGATTTTTGTATTTGTTCGTTCTTCATTGAGCCAAAACAACCTTATAATGGAATAAAAGCATATTGGTTACGAAAAGAAAAAATTAATAATATTACACGAGAGATTTTTATTTTATATGATAAATTATCTATAGAATCACCGAAAAATCCATAACGAAAAATCGCCAGAATCGGCATTTGCCGGAACTGGCGATTTTTCTCTCAAGGACCTTTTACATCCCCTTTTATAATGTCTCCGAATCCAGCAGTATTGTAAACGGTCCGTCATTGATCAGACCGACTTCCATCTCTGCCCCAAACTCTCCTGTCTGCACCCGCGGTACGAACTTTCTGCATTCACGGATAATGTACTCGTAAAGTTCATTGGCCCGATCCGGCGCTCCCGCCTCGATAAAGCTGGGGCGGTTTCCTTTTTTACAGTTTGCATAAAGCGTAAACTGAGATACAAGAAGCAGGCTTCCCTCCACATCCGCAAGAGACAGGTTCGTCTTACCGTTTTCATCTTCAAATATCCTCAGGCCGATCATCTTCTTTATCATCTTGTCAGCCACAGCCTCTGTGTCTGAGTCCGATACGCCGATCAGCACAAGATACCCTTTGTCAATCTCTCCGATCACTTGTCCGCTAATCCGGACAGACGCCTCTTTTACTCTCTGTATCACAAATCTCATTGTCCGTCTCCTTTTATTCTTTGTTTCTTTTCTCCGACCCCAAAATGGATCATCACAATCGTCCCCGCCAGCACAGGAACACTGATCAGCACAAGTATTCCCAGAACAAAATCCGGCAAAAGTGCATTTTCCAAATCCACCAGCGCAGTACCGAACAGGTTGTACACAGCGTGCAGCGCCATGGGAACAAGTACGCTGTCATACCTGTATGCCAGATAGCCGAGAAGGAATCCAAACAGCGCTGTATAAATCCCCTGTACAAGATTCATATGAAAGATTCCAAAGAGAACAGACTGGATCAGGTTAGCCGCAAGGAATCCTGCTCCCGCTCTCCCCAGATACTGAAGAATCAGCCCGCGGAAAATCACTTCCTCCGTCAGCGGCGGCAGGATCAGCGTTGCAACAGCCCAGAGCAGAGAGTACTGCGTCAGGCCGGAGGATTCTACCATATCCACATAATTCTGCATAACAGACGGCGCCACAATATTGATGCCGGCCATAAGCAGGGACGTAGCATGCTGCACGGCAAACCCCAGCAGAATAATCCATCCGAAACACACAGGACTTAGTTTCCTCGTATGCAGATAGACGCTCTGTTTTATCCCGCGCTTTTCCACGAATGCGAAATAATACCACAGCAAAAATACTACAGCAAGCATCAGGTAGACCAGGCAGGAAAAGAGGTTCGCATTCTGCATCAGGTATTCATAAATCCTGTCAACTCCCGCTTCTCCTCCGATCAGTACACCCCCGGTCATCATCACCAGAGTGAGGGCAACTGTCCCTCCGTACAGCAGAGCCATTGTGGTTACAAAAACAAGAAAAGCCATTCCATAGTATCCAGTTTTCTTCATCTTTCAGCCTCCCGGTTATTTTCATTCGTTCCTGCGGAGCATTTTGCCCGCCTTGCTCTTTATCCTTTGAAGTGCGTTGTCGATTGATTTCGGACTTTTCCCGAGCAGATCGGCAATTTTCCTGTAATCCGTCCCCATAAGATGCAGGTACAGGACATGATTTTCAAGAGAACTCAAATTCTCTTTTAACTGTTCTACAAAAGCCTCCGTGTACTCTTTCCCGAAATACAGAGCCTCCGGATCATTCTCCTGCTCCGGTTCGATGGTGTCGATCAGCGGAACAGCTTTCCCGTCTTTTTCTTCCTCGCCCGACTCATACAGGGAGATGTAAGTATTGAGCGGGAAATGTTTCTTGCGCTTTGACGCCTCGATCGCACTGTACATCTGTCGGGATACACACAGTTCGGCAAAGCTTAAAAACGATGCTCCCTGTGATGTGTCATAATCCCTCACTGCCTTTATCAGACCGATCATTCCCTCCTGGATCAGGTCCTCATTTTCTCCGCCGAGAAGATACATGGCCCGGGCTTTTTTCCTGACCATGGATTTATATTTGACCATGAGATAATCCATGATCTCCCTCTCCCCGTCCCGGAGCTTTTCTATAAGCTGTTCATCTGTCAGTCTGTCATATTTACCCATAACTGCCACCTGTTTTGATCCTTATACTGTCCGCACCGCTCTTTTAAACCTTCTGCAGACGCTGTCTCACAATCTCATATGCCAGGACTCCGCCTGCCACAGATGCGTTTAATGACGTAATCTCCCCTTTCATCGGAATACCTGCAATAAAATCACAGTTTTCCCTGACAAGGCGGCTCACACCTTCTCCCTCACTTCCGATCACAAGTCCGATGGGTCCTGTCAGATTCAGATTGTACATGGATTCACCGTCCATGTCAGCACAAACGAACCATATCCCTTTTTCCTTTAATTCTTCCATGGTCCTGACCAGGTTGGTCACCTTTGCCACAGGTGTGTAGTTGAGCGCCCCGGCTGACGTTCTGGCAACCGTGGCAGTCAGTCCGACGGCGCGGCGCTTCGGGATGATAACCCCGTGAGCTCCTGCAATGTTCGCCGTCCGGATAATGGCCCCCAGATTATGAGGGTCCTCAATCCCGTCCAGCAGGATGAGAAACGGGTCCTCCCCCCGCTCTTCGGCCAGCTTCAGCATGTCCTCTATTTCCGCGTAATCATACGCGGCAGCATAGGCAATCACTCCCTGATGTTTCCCCGTCTGCGTAAGCTGGGCGAGTCTTTCCTTTCCCACAAAATTCAAAATAGCATCGTGCTTTTTAGCCTCCCGGACAATGGTGCGGATCGAACCATCCTGACAGCCGTCCAGGACAAACACTTTATCTATGGCACGGCCGGAACGAAACGCCTCAAGGACTGCGTTCCTGCCTTCAATCACCAGTGTATGTCCTGTTTTTTCTGTATGATTTTCCTGCATTTTCTGCTTCCTTTCCAAATATTCCCGGAATTTTTACGAGGATATCCCGCTTTCTTCCTCTGATGTCTCCATGCTCTTAAGACCGATTGTCACTAATTCCGTCAGTCTTTCATATTCACGGTTCAGATACAGATATCCGATCAGTGCCTCAAACCCGGTGGCTCTCCGATAATCCGTGATAGACTGGTTCTTTGCCGGTGAGACGCTCCTTGCGTTTCTCCCTCTCCTGTACACAGCATGTTCCTCCGTGTTCAGATGCTCCTGGATAGAGCGCATCATATAGGACTGGGCGGACGCCTGCACATAATGGCTTGTCTCCTCGTGCAGCTTATGAACCTGCCGATTCCCTCTGCCTGTCACCACCATCTTGATGATCAGGTCAAAAATACAGTCGCCGATGTATGCAAGTACCAGCGGAGAACTTGTATGGGGATCCACCGGATTCATGCCGGGTATCTGATTCATATAATACTCGAAACCGAGCTCTAAGCCTTTTTCCATTTTACTCCCTCTCGTGTATCTTCAAGAATGATGCCTTTTGAGAGAAGTTCATCCCTGATCTGATCCGCCAGTGCAAAATTCCTTTCTTTTCTTGCAGCCTGACGTTTCTCGATCAATGCCTCGATTTCCTCATCCAGCATTTCTTCCTCTTTTTCAATAATAATGCCCAGTACGTCTGTCAGCGTACGAAGACGCGCAAAAAGACTTTCCAGATATTCTTTTGAACGGCTTCCGTCCGCTGTAGTGTTGATGTATTTCACAAGGTCAAACACTGCGGCAATCGCATCCGCCGTATTAAAATCATCATCCATAGCGCGTTCAAAGCCTGCTGTATATTCCTCCGACTTCTCCAGCAGCGCTTTTTCTTCTTCTGTCATGGCTTCTGCTGAAGCATTGGATGCAAGGAACTTCAGATTGTCAGCCGCAGTCAGTATACGTTCCAGACCGCTCTTAGCCGCCTCCATCAGTTCTGCGCTGAAATTCAGCGGACTCCTGTAATGAGCACTGAGCATGAAGAAACGCAGAACCTGCAGATCATATTTCTCACTGATCTCTCTTACCGTAAAGAAGTTTCCCAAAGACTTGGACATCTTCCGGTTGTCAATATTTAAAAATCCATTGTGCATCCAGTATTTTGCAAATTCTTTGCCGTTCGCAGCCTCACTCTGGGCGATCTCATTCTCGTGGTGCGGGAAGATCAGATCCTCCCCGCCTGCATGAATATCAATCTGCTCTCCGAGATATTTTTTTGACATCTCAGAACACTCAATATGCCATCCCGGACGTCCCTCGCTCCACGGAGACTCCCACGCGGGTTCACCCTCTTTTTTCGGCTTCCAGAGCACAAAATCAAGAGCGTCTTCCTTTTCGTCCTCCCCGGTCACAAGCAGCGCTCTTCCGCCGGACTGGAGATCATCCAGATTCTTGTGAGAAAGTTTCCCGTAACCTTCAAATTTTCTTGTACGGTAATATACTGTTCCATTCTTCTCATAAGCGTATCCTTTGTCGATAAGCGTCTGGATCATGTCCACCATACCGCAGATTTCCTCGGTGGCAAGAGGATTTTTTGTGGCAGGCTTGATATTCATCGCCTCCATATCCTTTTTGCACTCCTCGATATAACGCTTGGATATTTCTTCCGCCGTAACGCCTTCCTCGATTGCTTTTTTGATAATCTTATCATCCACGTCCGTAAAATTAGACACAAAGTTTACGTCATATCCTTTGTACTCAAAATAACGTCTCACTGTGTCAAAAGCGATCATCGGACGCGCATTTCCGATATGGATAAAGTTATATACAGTAGGCCCGCACACATACATCTTTACCTTGCCTTCCTCCAGCGGAACAAACTCCTCTTTTCTCTTTGACAGCGTATTATAAATCTTCATCTTGATCTCCTCCCTTTTCCATGCATCTCAAATTTTTAACAAGCCTGCGCAGCTCACTGTGCAGCCTGATATTTTCTTCCTGAAGTTTCTGAATATCCGCAAGCACCGGATCCGGAAGATGTACCTGGTCCATATCCGTGCGGGGTATTTTCTTATTGTCCATGCGGACAATACGCCCTGGCACTCCGACTACCGTACAGTTTGGCGGCACTTCTTTTAACACCACTGAACCCGCGCCAATCTTGGAATTTTCTCCGATCGTAAAAGAACCAAGAATCTTGGCTCCCGCACTTACCATCACATTGTCCTCAAGGGTTGGGTGGCGTTTTCCCTGTTCCTTTCCGGTTCCGCCCAAAGTAACGCCCTGATATAAAGTGACATTATCTCCGATCACAGTTGTCTCACCGATGATCACACCGCTGCCGTGATCAATAAACAGGCCTTTCCCGATCACCGCGCCCGGATGTATCTCAATCCCGGTCTTTCTGGCTCCCCGCTGAGAAATCCAGCGCGCGAGGAAATAATGCTTTTTCAGATACAGTTTATGGGCCAGCCGGTACCGCAGAATGACACGGAAACTCGGATATAAAAGCACTTCCCAGTTTGACTTGATAGCCGGGTCTCGCTCTCTTACAACCTGTATCTCTTCTTTTATATAAGATATCATTCCCATGGCGCTCTCCTTCCTGATCCCATAGAATAAAAAACTCCGCCTCCTGCTAGAGACGAAGTTGTTTCCGTGGTTCCACTCTAATCAAAAGAATTGCTTCTTTCACTCATAATGCCTGTAACGTGTGCAAAACGTATCCCGCTACTTCCTTCACGGAATCAGCTCCCGGACGCACTTCGCAGTTTCTCCGCACAGGGATGCTTTCAGCCAGTGACATCCCCTCTCTGAGTGTTTCCGAATCTGTTACTCTTTCCGTTCTCCGCCTTTTTAATTCCTATATTATGCAACTTTTCAAATTTTGTCAACCAAAAGCTATACCACTTCATTCAGCCATACTCTGGTCAGTTTCGTGATTTTCTCCAGCTCCTGTTCAAGATGCTCCGATATGATTACATCCTCCCGGGTTTTCAGTTCTCCAGCAGATATCCTGCCGAACAAAAACTCAGTCAGCTCTGCAACAGGGAGCACGCCCTCCGAGTCCTCGTTCTCCCTTACATGCAGCTCTCTTTCGCCCTCATTGCTTGTCACCTTCAGCACCCGGCTGTTCTCTGTGATCAGTGGATCAATGACCGCAAAAGAACAGTCCACGGACACTTCCTCCGGCACTCGAAATGCCTCCAGGAATTCGCGCAGACAGACGATCCTGGCCATGATCAGAGGCTTTTCTTCCGTCCTATATTCTTCCGGACATGCATGGACTTTTATCCGCCCTTCTGCTCCTCCGGTCAGTTCACACGCCGACTGATAAAAGGCGTCTCCATACCCCGGAAGAAAAATCGGCTCCCGCATCTCTGCACCATCTTCCCGTGCATAGGCATAAAAGCCTTTCAGCACACCATCTTCCCTCATCAGGCGGACACCGCCCCGCTCGCTTGACTGCTCCAGAATCATTGTCTGATAATAAGCGCTGTCCCTGAGCGTACATACCTGAAAATGTTCTGCGAAATGTGCATTAAAAAATTCCGCCATCTCCCCGGCGTCCCAGAGTCCTGCGTCAGAGAAAACCGTTCTTTTCGCTTCCCTGCTTTCTCCGCTCTTTTTCTGAGGGAGAAGCTCTCCTACATTCTGACTGTAAATATACCGGAAATCATAGGGCGTATAAATTGCCTCTGCAGCAGGCATAAGAAAAGTAAACGGAATCTTCTGCTTATACATATCCTGCAGAGACTTCTTAAGAAGCGCGCCCATGTATCCCCGTTTTCTGTATGCTTCCTCTGTGGCAACCGCCACAATATAAGCAGAGGGAAATTCCTTTCCTTCCATACGGACTGTATAGGGATTCAGATGCAGCATGGAGCGGATATCCCCGCCCTCCTCCACAACGTAAATCTGATTATCCCGTGTCTTAATATAATAATAGTAATCCAGAAACGCTCTGGTATCTTCCGTAAACACTTCTTCCCACAGGCGTCTTGTCCTGCCATGCTCGTCCGGATTCAGTTTTCGGAGTACCATATTATTCTTCCTTTCCTGCCGCCCGTCCGCAGCATCCGCCGCAGCCGGAAGACTCGGCTGTCACATCCACGCTTCCGTAATTTGTATATTTTTCCACTGCACAGATTGCCTGAGCGGAAATACCCTCTCCTGTCCCGGTGAATCCAAGACCTTCTTCTGTCGTGGCTTTCACGTTCACCTGCTCTGTCTCTATGTGCAGAGCCTGAGCGATATTCTCCTGCATCTGATCAATATACGGCCGAAGCTTCGGACGCTGTGCAATGATCGTTGCATCAATGTTCTCAATGATATATCCTTTTTCATCCAGCAGGTTTCCTACATGCTCCAAAAGCAGAATACTGGATATTCCTTCGTATTCCGGATCCGTATCCGGAAAATGTTTTCCGATATCCCCCAGAGCCGCTGCTCCAAGAAGGGCATCCATCACTGCGTGCACCAGCACATCTGCGTCCGAATGTCCGAGAAGCCCTTTCCCATAAGGCACTTTCACTCCTCCAAGAATCAGTTCTCTTCCGGCAGTCAGCCTGTGAACATCATAACCCATACCTACCCGCATGATCATTTCTCCTCGTAATCGTTTTCAACTTCTTCCTTTACGGTTTCCTGAACGTCTGCTTTTTCCGGCTGTTCCTCGTCAGAAACTTCTATAACTTCCGTCTGTTTCCCGTCAGAAACTTCTATAACCTCCGGTGTCTCTTCCTGCGCGCTCTCATCACCGGCCATTCCCATTTCCTCTTTTTTCAGCTCAAGCACTTTCTTCAAACTGTAGATGGCATATCCGCCGCCGATCACCGTAAAGATCACGGACATGATTCCCATAAACACCATATTGCTTGGTCTTTCATTATAGAGCTGTATGAGCATTCTGATTCCCAGCCAGGCCAGATAGCCTCCCAGTACAATCCGAAATGCGTATCCTGCTTTTTTATTCATTATCTTTATCCTCCGTAGTTATTCTGTGCACTATTCTATCATAACTTACAGGCCAATTCCAGCAATATCACCCCTCAAAAAAAATTCTTTCAAATTATCATCAAAAAAAGTGTTGACATTTGCCGCAACTTGATAGTATAATAGCAAAGCGGGTTACGGAAAAACTTCGAAACCCGCAAAAATATGGGGTCTTAGCTCAGCTGGGAGAGCATCTGCCTTACAAGCAGAGGGTCATAGGTTCGAGCCCTATAGGCCCCATATCCTTTATAAAAAATATGGCGGAATAGCTCAGTTGGCTAGAGCACACGGTTCATACCCGTGGTGTCGCTGGTTCAAATCCAGTTTCCGCTACTTAAAAGGTCTTCGCAAATGGACATTCCCATAAGGAAGTAACTTCAATGTAAGGTACGGTGTAACCCCGTGAGGGGTTGCACCGTACCTTTTTTACCCTGCTATATCTGTGAGTTCTCGCAAAGCACGAAATAAAAGCCATAAATCAACTGTTTTCTGTTCGGTCTGTTGCAATATTGTTTACAATTCGCTTTTCGTCTTTTTCTACCGACTGTTTTAATCTTTGATATTCAGCTTTCTGCATAGCACTATTCTTTTTAGCAAGCATATACAAAAATACAGTTTCGTGGCACTTTACAAAATCGGCAAGTCCACTTATGGCTTCCTTTACGATTTCTTCAAGAACAACATCACGGATAAAGTGAACTGTGCAATTCCCTCTTCCTGACTTGTAGATAGAACACCGAGAAAGAAGCCTTTATTGATATTACTTTGGATCACGAACTTGCCTCTCCCGATACTGCCGATAAGACCTGCCGCCGAGCATTACTTTTTTCGCTGTATAAAGCCATGATTGTCAGCTTCGCTGCCGCCGCATTGTCTACATAAATCATAATCATTCCACCTGTCTCATTTTACCTTTTCGAACCCTTGCTCCAGATCGGCAAGAATATCGTCAATATGTTCTGTACCAATGGAAAGACGCACTGTGTTTGGTTTAATTCCGCAAGCAAGCAATTCTTCCCCACTCATTTGTGAATGGGTAGTAGACGCAGGGTGAATAACAAGCGATTTCACATCCGCCACATTCGCAAGAAGCGAGAACAGCGTTAAACTCTCGGTAAACTTCTTTGCAGTTTCTGCCGTTCCCTTGATTTCAAAGGTAAAGATAGAAGCGGCTCCGTTCGGGAAGTATTCATCATACAATTCCTTTGCTCTGCCTATAGCAAGAGAGGGATGGTTTACCTTTTCAACTTGCGAATGATTTTTCAGAAAATCCACAACCTTTAATGCGTTTTCTGTATGGCGTTCCACACGCAGAGAAAGAGTTTCAAGTCCCTGCAAAAGCAGAAATGAGTTAAAAGGCGAAATGCAAGCCCCTTGGTCACGCATAAGAGTTGTACGGATTTTCATAATATACGCAAGATTACCGCAGGCTTCGGAAAACACCACGCCGTGATAGCTTGGGTTGGGTTTTGAAAGACCGGAGAACTTATCGTTTTGCGTCCAATCAAAATTGCCGCTGTCTACGATTACACCACCAATAACCGTTCCGTGACCGCCGATAAATTTTGTTGCGGAATGCACCACAATATCTGCTCCGTATTCAATAGGTCGAAGCAGAAAAGGTGTTGCAAAGGTATTATCAACAATAAACGGAATACCGTGTCTATGTGCAATATCTGCGATAGCACGCAAATCAATTACATCAGAGTTTGGGTTCCCTAATGTTTCAGCATAAATCAGCTTTGTGTTTTCTTTGATAGCATTTTCAATTTCGGTAAGATTATCGGGGCTTACAAAAGTGGTACTAATGCCTTGCTCTTTCAGCGTATGTGCAAAAAGGTTATATGTGCCACCGTAGAGATTGGCCGAGGACACGATATGGTCGCCACTTCGAGTTATATTTTGAATGGCATAAGAGATTGCAGAACTGCCGCTTGCTGTGGCGAGAGATGCCACACCGCCTTCAAGTGCCGCAATTCTTTTTTCAAACACATCACTTGTAGGGTTCATAAGGCGGGTATATATATTTCCACCCTCCGTAAGTGCAAAGCGGTTTGCCGCCTGCTCGGAATCCTTAAAAACAAAGGAAGTCGTTGCATAAATCGGTACTGCTCTTGCGTCGGTAGCAGAATCGGGCTGTTCCTGCCCTATATGTATTTGTTTCGTTTCAAATTTATAATTATTCATAGTAATCAGTCCTCCACGAAATTAGGTATTGAAAGGTATCGTTCTCCAGTATCGGGCAGCAACACTACAATGGTTTTATTTTCGTTTTCTTGTCGTTTTGCAAGCTCGACAGCTGCCCACAAAGCAGCTCCCGAGGATATACCTACAAGCACACCCTCACGCTTGCCCATAAGTCTTGTCATAGCAAAAGCGTCCTCATTTTCGACAGTAATAATTTCATCATAAATGTTGGTATTCAGTACATCGGGAACAAAGCCCGCACCAATGCCTTGAATTTTATGTACACCTGCAATCCCAGTTGACAGCACGGCAGAATTTTTCGGCTCAACGGCAACAACCTTTATATCAGGTTTGACAGATTTCAGATATTCGCCTACACCTGTAACCGTACCGCCTGTACCGACACCTGCAACGAAAATATCCACATTTCCGTCTGTGTCATCATAGATTTCCGGTCCGGTAGTCGTGCGATGAATGGCGGGATTGGCAGGGTTTATGAATTGTCCTGCAAGAAAACTGTTCGGAATTTCCTTTGCAAGTTCCTCCGCTTTGGCAATGGCACCTTTCATACCTTTATCGCCTTCTGTCAGTACAAGCTCTGCACCGTAGGCTTTCATAAGCTGTCGGCGTTCCTCGCTCATAGTTTCGGGCATAACAATCATAATGCGATAGCCTCTTGACGCTGCGACAGAAGCAAGCCCGATACCCGTGTTTCCGCTTGTAGGTTCGATAATAACGCTGTCGGGTATCAACAGTCCTTTCTGTTCGGCATCATCAATCATAGCCTTTGCCACTCTGTCCTTGACCGATCCTGCCGGATTGAAGTATTCGAGTTTTGCAATCACTCTTGCTTTTAAGCCAAGTGTTTTTTCAATATGTGTAAGCTCCAAAAGCGGAGTGCCGCCGATAAGTTCATCAGCGGATTGTTTTATTTTCATTTCCATAACACAGCCTCCAATCGCCTATCGTTTTACTAGGTTTTTTCATTATATCAAAATACACCTACCAAGTCAATAGGCTTTACAATATTCGCCTATTGATTTTATAGGTGTTTTGGTGTATAATAATTTAAAAGGCGGTGATTTATTTGATGTTTTCAACAAAAGGACGATACGCTCTACGAGTTATGCTTGACCTTGCAGAGCATAATGACGGTAGTTTTATTTCTTTGCAGGAAATAGCATCAAGACAGGACATTTCAAAAAAATACCTTGAAAGTATTGTTGTTATGTTGTCAAGGGCAGGGCTTGTTATTTCACAGCAGGGCAAAAACGGCGGGTATCGTTTAACTCGTCTGCCGGAGGACTATACCGTTGCAGAGATTTTGGAAATAACGGATGGCTCACTTGCTCCTGTGGAATGTGTATCAAAAACAAGCGGCGGTTGCTCTCGTTCCGAACGTTGTAAGACATTCCCTATGTGGGCAGAATTGGACAAGTTGATTTATTCTTTCTTGAACGGAAAAACACTTGCGAATTTGGCACGTGCCGATAAATAAATATAATAATAGCAAAATGACGGATAAGTTCTCGAACTTCCGTCATTTTTTGCATTGCCTTTGCTAGCGTCGGTGTACAAGGGACAATACGGTCGATGAAGGACAAATTTAAGACCTTTTCTCTTTTTACATTTATACATTGAAACATCCGCCACCGATAAATTCCCGCAACAGAGAATTCGTGGGTACATACTCACTTCCAATTCCGACAAAATAGTCGAAAAACTTTAGCAGGCGCTTTGCTTCCAAAAACTCTTCCGACTCTTTCTCCACCCCAAAGAGCAAAGGCTCCACATACTGTTTGAGCACAGCCAGCTCATAAAGCAGCGATGAATTGAACATCACATCCGCATGCTCTTGAAATGGGAAGATATTTTCTTCTTCTCCTTTCCGCACAGACGGCCACATGGAAATCGTCCTTGACGCAGATGCTCCCCGGGTACGGGCGTCTCTTACAATCCTTCGGATCAGGCGCCCGTCTGTCGTAGGTATCCGGTTGTGTTCGTCAACATTCAGCTGTGTCAGGGCGCTGATGTAAATTTTAAACTTACTCTCATCCTCCATCATCTCCGTCAGTTTCGGATTCAGACAGTGGATGCCCTCTATGACTAAAATATCCTGTGCCCCCAGCTTTGTCGGATGATTTTCGTATTTTCTCTTTCCGCTCTTAAAATCAAAGACCGGAAGCCACACCTCTTTTCCATCCATGAGCGCTTTCATATCTTCATTAAACTTCTCGATATCAATGGCCTCCAGACATTCAAAGTTATAATTTCCGTCTTTGTCTCTGGGCGTCTTTTCCCGATCCACAAAATAGTTGTCAACCGCAATAGGATGGGGTTTCAGCCCGTTTGCCAGAAGCTGGATGGAAAGCCTGTGGGAAAATGTTGTTTTCCCTGATGAAGAAGGTCCCGCAATCAAAACGAACCTCGTATTTTTTCTGTCCGCTATCTGCTTTGCGATCTCTCCGATCTGCCGCTCCTGATGCGCTTCCTGCACGAGCACGACTTCCCGCATATCACTTTGGGTGATCATGTCGTTTAAAGCTCCCACTGTCTCGATATCCTGACAGTCGCCCCACAGCACGGATTCTTTTAATACATGGAACAGTTTAGGGCTGGGCTTAAACTCGGGCACAACCTCAGGCTGCTCTTTCGCAGGCATCTGGATCACAAATCCCTCGTCGTACAAATGCAGTGAAAAATACTTCAGGCATCCTGCATCCGGAACCATGTAACCGTAGTAGTAATCTTCAAATTCATTCATACTGTAGATGTTGACCTTTGACACCCGCCTGTATCTGAACAGCCTCTCCTTGTCATACATGCCATGTCTGTGGAACATTTCTATGGCGTCATCCGTATGGATGCTGCGCTTGTCGATCTTCATCTTTTCCTCTGCAAGCTCCCGCATGCGGCAGGAAACTTTTTCGAGAAACTCTTCTGTCAGTTCGACCTCACCCTCTACCGTACAGTAATACCCTTTATCCACGGAAAAGTGAATCCTCACCCGCTCGATCCTGTCGTGACCCGCCACATCATGAACTGCTTTTACAAGGAGAAAGCACATACTGCGCTTATATGTTGCATGTCCGATGGTGTCTGCCGTAGTGATAAACCGTATCTCACAGTCGCCCTCCACCTGCTTTCTCAGCTCCTGCAGACGATATTTCCCTACAAAGACAAGCACGATCTGATGCTCATAACAGGACTGGAATTCCTCTGCGATCGCCTGATATGTGGTTCCTGCCTTGTATTCCCTTATCGCTCCATTTACACTGACTCTGCAATTTTCTTCTCCCACTTTTTTCCTCCTTACACAACCTGAAACGGATGGATGACCGGAGTTGTCATAATATCCAGAACCGGAAGTTTTTCCCCGAGGAAACGCTTCATATCCTCTATAAAAATATATTCTGTACCATAATGGCCTGCGTCAATCACCGCAAGTCCCTGTTCCACTGCATCCAAGCCGTCATGGTGTCCGATATCCCCTGTGACAAGGACGTCCGCCCCTTTCGCCACTGCTGCTGCCACAGCCGTCTTTCCGGAACCCGGAGATATGGCAAGCCTTGATACCTCTGTCTGCATATCCCCAAATACTTTCAGACTGCCCAGATTCAGTTTATGCTTGATATAGAGGCAGCATTCTTCCAGAGTCATGGGTTTCTCAAGTTCTCCCACTCTGCCGATCCCCTCAGGCTTTCCGTCTTTTTCCATGGTAATATCCAGAATCTCTGTATCACGGATGCCCAGTATCTTTTCAGAGAGCTGTGCCATACCCAGCACATCATAATTGGTATGCATAGCATAGTAGGCAATATCATTTTGGATCAGTTTCACGATTCTCCTGCTCACGAAATCCTCATCCGTAACTTTTTTAAGAGGTGAGAATATCAGCGGGTGATGAGTGATCAGCATGTCCGCCCCTGCTGCCACAGCGCTGTCTATGACTGCGTCCGTGGCGTCCAGTGCAATGTACACCCTGCTCACCTCTTTTTCCGACCGTCCCGCCAGCAGCCCTACATTGTCAAAATCCATGGCCGCATCTTTCGGGTAGGTGGCCTCTATAACCTGTACGATTTCTTTACACAGCATAATACATCAGTCCTTTCTCAGCATGTTCAAGTTCTTTTTCCAACTCCTTTTTCCGCTCCAGTATGCGCGCAGAGTTCTGTCCCTTCAAACCTATTAAAATCTGTTTTTTTATACGGATTTCTCTCTCCAGATACTGCCTGAGCACAGGATGTTTGTCCTGCAGAAGGTATTTCCCGTATCGCAGCTGGGTCTCATTCCACTTATCCCTGGCCTCCTGTCCGTCTGCCGCCGGAGGACTCACTTTCATCATGGGATAATATTTCCCGTCCTCCTCCACCATATCTTCTCTGATAAACAAAAAACCTTCCTCTAAAAGAAAGGCTCTCACTTTATCAATTTCCGACTGAGGCTGGAGGATGCACTCTTTTAATGTACGCACCACAGACATTCCTTCTTCCAGGATACGGATCGTAAGCCCGCCGCCCATGCCTGCGATCACGGCGGTATCAGCCTCCCCGGACTTAAGAGAGGCAAAACCATTTGAGAGCCGTGTCTGTATCCGTCCTTCCAGCTTATGCTCCTTGATGTTTTTTTCCGCTCTCTCAAGGGGACCCTGGTTCACATCCATGGCAATCGCAGCCGGGATGATATCCTCCTGCACAAGACAGATAGGGATGTAGGCGTGGTCCGTCCCGATATCTGCCAGTTTAAGTCCCGGGGTTACAAGACCGGCCACAGCCTGAAGTCTTTTTGATAATTCCATATCTCCGCTCCCTTATGCATTTATCTTCCCTGCATCAGCGCTTTCGCAAAACCGTGTAAACATGGTTTCTGCTCAGGCACTGATGTAGAGCTGAACTGTCAGTCCAGGTAATCCCTGAGTTTCCGGCTTCGGCTTGGGTGGCGGAGTTTGCGGAGCGCCTTTGCCTCGATCTGGCGGATACGCTCTCTGGTCACGTCAAACTCTTTTCCCACTTCTTCCAGCGTACGCGCCCGGCCGTCATTCATGCCGAAACGAAGCCTGAGTACTTTCTGCTCTCTCTCTGTGAGCGTATCAAGCACTTCGTCAAGCTGTTCCTTGAGAAGAGTCTGTGCTGCAGCTTCTGCTGGCACCGGTACGTTGTCATCCTGGATAAAATCTCCCAGATGGCTGTCTTCCTCCTCGCCTATCGGCGTCTCAAGAGACACCGGCTCCTGGGAAATTTTAAGGATTTCACGGACACGCTCCACAGGCATGTCCAATTCTTTTGCGATTTCTTCCGGCAGCGGCTCCCGTCCAAGCTCCTGGAGAAGCTGTCTTGATACACGGATCAGCTTGTTGATCGTCTCTACCATGTGCACCGGAATACGGATCGTTCTC
>CALWFY010000013.1 GCA_944377775.1 uncultured Mediterraneibacter sp. | reverse complement strand
CAAGTTAGTAAGACCCCTTGAAGACGACGAGGTAGATAGGGCAGAGGTGGAAGTGTGGCAACACATGGAGCTGACTGTTACTAATCGGTCGAGGGCATAACCAGAGCGGGAATAGGTAAGAGATGGATGATGATTCTTTGTATGTAGTTTTGAAGGTATACAGACAAATTTACACAGGGATGAGAGGACATGCTCGGGAAAGAAATTTCCCGGGCATGTTTGCGTTATATAAATTGTTGTTACAACAAAAGGAAAGTCCGTTTTAAAGGACATATGATGCGGTATAGTATATTCAGACAGAAAACAAAATGTGGATTTTGGAGGTGCTGAATATGAAAGGTTATACAACAGCAGAGGGATATATGGGATTTGTAAACGGAAGATATATGCTTTTTGCCAGTGAATCCGAATATAGAGAATATTTAGAATAATAATGCAGAAAATCCCTGATCATTCTCAGGAAAGATGCGCGCAGCAGTAAAAAAATTAACAAAATTTTAGAGTGCGATCGGTTTTTCTTGACAAATGCTTCTGACAAGGGTACTATATTAACATTAATATGTTAGTTAGGAGGAAGTTATTATGAAAATGTTCAGGAAAGCGGTCAGTGTAGCACTTGCGTCAGCCCTCATGTTTTCTCTGGCTGCCTGTGGAAGCGGCGGAGGAGATGAAGGATCATCAGATGCCACTACATTTAAGATCGGCAGCATCGGACCTACAACAGGAGATAATGCAATTTACGGTACAGCTGTAAAGAATGGAATCCAACTGGCGGTTGACGAGATCAACGAGGCCGGTGGAATCAACGGTTACCAGATTGAGTATCAGTTTGAGGATGACCAGTCTGACTCGGAAAAAGCAGTCAATGCGTACAATACTTTAAAGGACTGGGGCATGCAGATGCTGGTAGGAACCGTGACATCCACACCATGTACAGCGGTTGTTGAAGAATCACATGCAGATAATATGTTCCAGCTCACGCCGTCTGCAACGGCTGTTGAGAGTATCCAGTATGACAATGCATTCCGTATGTGCTTCTCTGATCCGGATCAGGGTAAAGCATCTGCAGATTATATTTCAGAAAATGGGCTTGCAAAGAAAGTGGCAGTCATTTATAACAGCTCTGACACTTATTCATCCGGTATCTATCAGAGATTCGCTGAAGAAGCAAAGTCAGCAGGGCTTGAGGTTGTAGCAGCAGAAGCGTTTACTGCGGACAGCAAAACAGACTTTTCCGTACAGCTTCAGAAAGCAAAAGATTCAGGTGCAGAGCTTGTATTCCTTCCGATCTATTATCAGGAGGCGTCCCTGATTCTTGCTCAGGCAGATAAAATGGGATTTGCACCAAAATGGTTTGGGTGTGACGGCATGGATGGTCTTCTTGCCCTTGACGGATTTGATACAGCCCTTGCAGAGGGGCTGATGTTCCTTACACCGTTTACTGCTGATGCAGAAGACGAGGCTACACAGACATTTGTGGCTGATTATGAAGCGGCATTTGACGGTACGCCGAATCAGTTTGCGGCAGATGCATATGACTGTGTCTATGTAATCAAAGCAGCGGCAGAGAAAGCTGAACTTACACCGGATATGAGTATTTCCGATATGGCTGATGCCATGAAGGCAGCTATGACAGAGATCACGATTGACGGTCTGACAGGAAAACAGATTACTTGGGGTGAGGACGGTGAGCCGTCTAAGCTTCCGACAGTAGTGGTTGTTGAAGAAGGAAAATATAAAGTTCTTCAGGCAGAGTAACAGTCAGTTGAATAATAAGAAAAGAGAGTGCGCTGCACTCTCTTTTCTGTTAGTCGGTTAATTCTTGATACATTTCCCATACTGTCTTCCCATATACGGGATGTCTTTTATATGGAGCGATCTCACTGAGCGGTTCCAGTACGAACTTTCTTTTATGCATTTCTACATGTGGGATACAGAGAGAGTCTGACTCCCATACAAGGTCATCATAGAAGATAATATCCAGGTCAAGGGTACGCGGTCCCCAGTGAACGATCCGCTCTCTGCTTTCCGAAAGTTCAATCCGATTGAGTTCATTCAGCAGTTCTTCCGGCGGAAGAAGAGTTCGCAGTTCCAGGCAGGCATTCAGGAAATCATCCTGATCTGTTACACCATAAGGAGGCGTTTCCAGAAAGCGGGAAACCTTTCTGACAGAGCAGCCTTCTATTAGATCAAGTGCTTTCAGTGCGCTGTTTAAATGCTTTTCTCTGTCGCCCATGTTGGAACCTAAAGCAATGTAGGCCGTATGCCAGCCACGCTCGATTTCCACGCCTACAGTTTTAAGCGGCAGTTTTATCGGAGCCCAGGGCTTCTTAATCTGGAGTTGAATTTTGTGGAGCCCTGGAGTCTGAAGGAGGAGTTCACGGGCAAGGGATTCGGCTGCACATTCAAGCAGTTTAAATGTGTGTTCCTTAAGATACCGGTCGATGAATGAGCTGATTTCACCGTAGTGGATGGAGGCGGCTAGGTCATCCGTCAGACCCGCTCTGCGGGTGTCTGTATAGAGGGTGGCCGAGATAAGAAATTTTTGCCCCAGCACATTTTCTTCCGGGAAAACCCCGTGATTTGCAAATACTTCAAGGTCTTCGATCGTGATTTTATCGTATGTTTTCTCCATGATATACTGCCTCCTGTTTTTTATCCGCTCTGCTTCGGTTATTATTTGTTCAGCTTGCCTGTGTGTGCATAAGCGCCTGGGTCATGCGGATTGCCCGCTTGTTTTTCTCCACATCGTGAACTCTGACGAATGCGCAGCCTTTCTGAACCGCATACACAGTTGTTACAAGAGTCCCTTCTTCTCTTTGATCAGCCGGAAGGTCAAGAGTCAGGCCGATGACGGATTTTCGTGAAGTACCGAGAAGGATGGGGAGATTTAGTTCGTGCAGGATTTCAAGTCGGTTGATAATCTCAAGATTCATTTCCAGGGTTTTCCCAAATCCCACTCCCGGATCAAGGATGATCTTCTCGCGGGAGATGCCGGCTTTATCAGCAATGGCTGTACATTCGCGCATGTCTTCTAAAAAATCAGATTTAAAATCCTGATATTCTGCATGATCCCGGTTGTGCATCAGGCAGCAGGCTGCACCGCTTTGTGCAATGACAGAGGCCATTTTTTCATCATATTTAAGTCCCCAGATGTCATTGATAAGATCAGCACCTGTCCGGACAGCTGCGTGTGCGACCGCGCTTTTATATGTGTCAATGGAGATCGGAGTATCAAACTCACTCTTAAGTCTCTCGATGATCGGCACGACCCGGCTGATCTCCTCCTCATCTGAAATCTGAATGTGCCCCGGGCGGGTAGACTCTCCTCCCACATCAATAATATCCGCTCCTTCACTCACCATCTGCTGTGCGTGGAAGAGTGCTGCGTCCATGTTGTTGTATTTTCCTCCGTCTGAGAAAGAATCAGGCGTTACATTCAGGATTCCCATGGTGTAAGTGTTGTGTTTTGTGTCAAATTCTCTGCTGCCGATGATCATAAGTATATCTCCTTGTTTTTCTTATCCTCGCTCCAGTTACATTCTGTTCTGGACGGACAGGCAAAGCATGTGCGGGATGCTTTATCACTTTCATACAGAAGTCTTTCCAGAAGTTCGGGATTATCCCGCAGTTTCCGGTGTCCCCGGATAGCTGTGAGGATACGCTCTTTTTCTGATTCGGAAAAGGCACAATTTTCCGGAAGACTGTTTAAAATTTCAGACGCCATTTTTTCTCCCGCTGTCTCGTGGGGAATTTTATCTTCATATTGAAGTGATTTCCCGATATCGTGAAGAAGGGCTGCGGCATAGATTATTTCTTTGTCCAGCTTAAGATTCTCCTCGAGACTGCGAATATAGGCGATGCGCGCCACATCAAGCAGATGCGTCATCTGGTGACGGCAGAAGATGCGGCCGCGTTCCAGTACTTCCAGGCGTCTGTAATACTTCCTGTATAAAGGATGAGTAAGAATTGCATTTACCCTTTTCATAAGTCGTCTCCTGTGAGCAGTTATCTGTTCAGCATCTGGAAAAATCTCTGTTCCAGTGCCGAGTCGGTTTCAAAA
>CALWFY010000012.1 GCA_944377775.1 uncultured Mediterraneibacter sp. | reverse complement strand
CATCCATCGTTCAGTCCACTGCTCAAAGGCTACCTTCCATAATCTCTTCACGAAGATTTGCACCTGCCATCTTCTCTCTGGGCATCCGAAGACTATGTACTCCTCCTTGTCACTGCATTTGATCTATGGTTTTGAAACTGAAATTTATATACATTATAGTGTGTATAAATATCATTGTCAATCGCATTTTATTGATCTTTTTTAACATGCTTTTTATTTCTTTTTCATCACATTCTTCTCATAATCTCTCAGTGACGTCAATGCTTTCGGGGCCAGCAGGATAAGTGCCGCCATATTAAACACCGTCATAAGGCCCACGCCAAGATCACCCAGCTCCCAGACAAACTGATATGCGGCCAGACCTCCGACAAACAGCATGACCAGCGCCAGCATCTTGTAAAGCGTCTGGGACAGCCAGTTGTCCCCAAAGAGGTATGCCACATTAGGGCGGGCATAAAACAAGATTCCGAGAAACGTAGAAAAGCTGAACAGCCACAGGATCACAGCAATGAATATCACGCCAAACTCTCCAAGATGATACTGCATGGCTGTCTGGAGAAGGTCCATTCCCTCAAGCCCTTTTGTCATCCCCTCGGGCGTCAGCAGCATAATCATGGCCGAACAACTGCAGATCACCAGGGTGTCAATAAATACGCCGAGCGCCTGCAAAAGCCCGGATTTTGCGGGATGGCTGACATCAGCCGCCGCTGCAGCGCACGGAGCAGAACCCGAACCCGCCTCATTCGAAAAAAGACCTCTCTTTGCGCCGTTCATGATCACGGCTCCGATTCCGCCTCCCACGACCTGCCTAAAGCCAAACGCCTCGGCAAATATCCGTTCAAACACAGCCGGAAGCTGACCTGCATTTTTCACAATAATAAAGATCGTGATAAAAAAGTAGCAGGCAGCCATGATCGGCACAATAATATCCAGCACTTTCACTGTCATATTCTTCCTCAGCACAATAAAAGCCCCTATGGCCACGAGGAAAATCGTAGAATAAATTGGCGGAATGTGAAATGCATTTTCAAAAGATGATGATATGGAATTGCCGATCACCTGGCTGATGCCGCACCAGCAGATCAGACCGGATACTGCAAACAGCACCGCCAGCACGGAATGCTTTCTCTTACTTTCTTTTTTGATAAACAAATGATGGATATAGTATGCCGGCCCGCCCCGGTATCCGCCGTAAAGCGGGTCCTTCTCCTTATACAGCTGCGCCAGTGTAGCCTCGACAAATGCGGTCGATGATCCGATAAGCGCGATCACCCACATCCAGAACACAGCGCCGGCGCCTCCGGCCGAGATGGCTGCCACCACGCCGACCAGATTGCCCATGCCGACACGGCATGCAGTCGAAACGATCAGCGCCTGCACCCCTGAAATTCCCTCACGCTCTGCTTTTTTATGATTTTCCAGAGTGACCCTTATCATCTCCGGGAAAAGCCTGAAAGGCAGAAATCTTGTCCGTATGGTAAAGATGATTCCTGCGGGAACAAGAATAAGCACAAGGAGAGAAAGTCCAAGAGAACTCCCTTCCGGCAGGGGAATTGTAATCAAATCTCCCCAAAGTAGATTATAGATTGCATGAAACAGTTCCATGTCTTTATCCTTTCATTTCTAATTTCTGATCAGCCCGATCAGGGAATAGATCAGAAACGCCGCAATATTTACTATGACAACGCTGGCTCCTGCCGGCGTAGCCCATACATAAGAGATCGTGATCCCGGCCGCCAGGCAGACGACAGACACTGCCGCAGAGTTCACGATCACACTTTTAAATGTTCTGCACACACGCATGGACGTAAGCGCCGGAAAGATAATAAGGCTCGATATGAGAAGCGCTCCCATCATACGCATACCCAGGACAATGGTCACTGCCGTCAGAACAGCGATCAAAGTATTGTACAGATCTGCCTTTACCCCGGTAGCTCGCGCAAACGTCTCATCAAATGTGATGGCAAATATCTTGTGGTAAAAAAACACAAACAATATCAGCACAATCACTGCCATAACAATGCTCAGGATCACATCTTCCCTGCTCATGGCAAGAATACTGCCGAACATATAGTTATACACATCTGTATTCATCCCCGTAGTCATGGAGATGACCATAACTCCCACTGCCAGCGAACTGGTGGAAATAAGCGCAATGGCTGCATCCCCTTTGATACGGCTGTTGCCTCTGATACGCAGAAGCAGTACGGCTGCCAAAATAACAACCGGGATGGCTGCCGCAAGCGGGGCCATATTGAGCGCGGCCGCAATCGCCAGGGCGCCAAAGCCCACATGCGAAAGCCCGTCGCCGATCATGGAATACCGTTTCAGCACGAGACTCACTCCCAAAAGAGCGGAACACAGAGCAACAAGAGCCCCCACAACAAACGCCCGCACCATAAAAGGATAAGAGAACATCTCAAAGACTGTTTCCATCATGCACACCTCCCAGAAATTCTCTGCCGATCCTGCTCTTACAATAATCTTCAGTAGTCCCAAAGAAAAGCGCCCTCTCCTGTAGATGCAGAATATGGGATGCATCTTTTACCGCACTTTCGATGTCATGGGATACCATCACCACCGCAATTCCGGAATCCCGGTTAATCCTGCGGATAAGCTGATAAAACTCCCCTGTCACGATCGGATCAAGACCGGTCACCGGCTCGTCCAGCAGCAACAGGCTTCTTGTAGCGCACAAAGCACGGGCTAAGAGCACTCTCTGCTTCTGCCCGCCGGAGAGATCGCGGAAGCTCTGCTTCTCCAATTCCCGTATCCCGAGAAGCTCCATTTTCTCCACAGCTTCTCTCTTATCTCCCGGAGTGTAAAAGGGATGGAATCCTCTGCTGTTTAACCTTCCCGAAAGCACCACCTCATAGACGCTGGCCGGGAAATCTTTCTGCGAATCATTCTGCTGTGGGAGATATCCGATTTCATTTTGTTTTAATCCGTCCCCATATATAATGTGGCCTTTTTCCACATTCTTCAGTCCGAGAAGACTCTTTACAAGAGTACTCTTGCCAGAGCCGTTTTCACCGACAATGCACAGATAATCCCCGGGTTCAATAACGAAGTCCAAATCTCGGACTACCGTCTGTCCCTCATATCCGATGGAAACTTGCTCACATTTGATCAGCGCCATCCATTTAAAACCTCCTTCAGAGTCTCCACATTTTTCTCCATCATGCTTAAATAACTCTCTTCATTCTCAAAATCTTCAGCCGAGAGATTATGGCAGCTGTAAAATACTTTAACCTCTGCCCCTGCCGCCTCTGCGATCGCATCTGCTATATCAGAATTGCTCAGTTCCATCTTCAGCACGACCGGGATATTCTCTTCTTTCACTTTCTCTATCAGGAACACCATGGTTGCCGCGCTTGGCTCCGTGTCCCCGGCACATCCCGGAAACGCCGCATAATAGTCAAGACCGTACTCGTCCACAAAATACCGGAATGGAAAGCGGTCCCCAAAGATCAGCAAATTGCCCTCCGCCTGTTCCGCCACATCCCGAAATTCCTGATCCAGTTCCATGAGTTCTTCTGTATATGCCTCTGCACTTTCTGTGTAAAATGCGCTGTTTAAGGGATCTGTCTCCGCGAGAGCCTCTCTGATCTTTTCCACGATCCGGGCCGCGTTTACAGGTGAAGTCCACACATGCTCATCTATCTGATGAACCGAATGTTCCTCTTCTTCGCTGTCCGAATGTTCATGGTCATGCCCGGGGGATTCCTTCATCCCCTCCACATGCTCTTCCTCCACTGTTTCCACACAATCAACGAGCTTAAGGGTAACCCGCTCTTCCCGGGGCATGGAACTTAAAATATCCTCCACCCACACATCATTCTCGCCGCCTGTATAAATGAACACATCGCTGTTCTGTATGGCGATTATATCCTGAGGCGTGGGCTCATAAGAATGACTCTCCTCCCCTGGCTTTAAGAGCATTTTCAGGTTTACATTTTCCCCCGCGATCTCGCGGGTAAAATCATAGGCAGGAAAATTCGTTGTCACAACACTGATCTTTTCCTGATGATCCTGCTCTGTCTGATGAGCGCTCTGCCCGCTGCCGCATCCGGATAAAAGCATTATAACTGATATAAGCCAACTAACTGACAGAGCCGGCTTAAAGAATCTTTTTATCCGCTTACTTTCTCTCATATTTTGTAAAACGAAATTCCAGATCAAAGCAGGTCTGCTCCTCTCTTTCTTCCGTCATCTCCCATTCTTCCATCTCATCCAGATTCGGGAAAAATGTATCCGACTGAAATGCGCGGTCGATCTTTGTCACATAAACTGTATCACAGTAGGGAAGCATCATCCGGTAAATGCTCTCGCCTCCAACCACATATACATTGTCCGAATCATATTTTTGAAGTTCAGCCAGCAGCTCGTCCTGAGTGTGAACGATGACTGCATCTTTTACCTGATAGTCCTTGTTTCCGGTCAGCACAATATTCGTGCGGTTCTTAAGAGGAAGCCCGTTAGGGAAACTTTCCAGTGTCTTTCGTCCCATAACTATGACATTTCCTGTTGTTGTCTCCCGGAAAAATTTCATGTCTGAGGGAATGCTGACAAGCAGTTTGTTCTGATACCCGATTCCCCAGTTTTTGTCTGCTGAAAGTATTGCTTTCATATTATATCCTCCTCACTACACCGCAATCGGAATATTTTTGATCTGCGGATGTGTCTCATAGTTATCCAGTCTCACATCATCCGGTGTAAAATCATAAAAATCTGTGATTTCCGGATTCAGCCAAAATGTGGGAGCCGGAAGCGGTTCTCTTGAGATCAGTTCTACGATCATGGGTACATGGCGGTCATAGATGTGCGCGTCCGCAATCACATGAACAAACTCTCCTGCCTTCATGCCGCACACCTGAGCCAGCATATGGATCAGAACGGCATACTGACACACATTCCAGTTATTTGCCGCCAGCACATCCTGAGAGCGCTGGTTTAAAATGCCGTTGAGCGTAAGGACATCGCTGTCCTTCTCCTTTGTCACATTAAAAGTCATGCTGTATGCACACGGATACAGATTCATCTCATGCAGGTCCTGGTGCACATAAATGTTCGTCATGATGCGGCGGCTGTACGGATTATTCTTCAGATCATAGATAACACGGTCCGTCTGATCCATCATGCCTTCTTTGTACTGATGCTTCACACCCATCTGGTAGCCGTACGCTTTCCCGATGGAGCCTGTCTCATCCGCCCAGCTGTCCCATATATGGCTTTTCAGTTCGTTTACATTATTGGATTTCTTCTGCCATATCCACAGCATCTCGTCTACACAGCTTTTAATGGCCGTGCGGCGAAGCGTCAGCGCCGGAAACTCTTTGGACAGGTCATAGCGGTTGACCACTCCGAATTTTTTGATCGTGTAAGCGGATGTTCCATCCTCCCACACCGGACGGACTTTCTCGCCCTCCGTGCTCGTCCCGTTCTCTATGATATGCCTGCACATATCAATAAATATCTTATCTGCATAACTCATGTCTTTCTCCCTTTCTGATAAGCCTTATGGTTCTGCTATATTATACAATAATTTCTCCAGATTTTTTCTCAGCGCTTCGACTTCCCGCTTCGTCATCCCCCGGGTAAGCTCTTTATCCAGTTTCTTCCTGTCTGCTTCCATCTTTCTCTGGATGTCATATGCCTTTTCCGTGAGATAAATATTTTTCTTTCTCTTATCCTCCGTATTCGGCACACACAGGATATAACCCTTCGCATCCAGCCGTTTCAATATCCCGGTCACAGTAGGATTCTTCAGATTCAGCCCTTTTTCCACATCCCGCTGACTGATCTCCTCCTTGCTCGTATGAAAAAGGAAGTCCAGCACCGCACACTGGGACGAGGTAATTCCCGTGTCCTTAAGCCTTTCATTTAACTCTTTTTCAAACACATTGTTGATCTGTTTGATCATAAATCCAACTGGTTTTCCGCGCCGTTCCATGGTTCTCTCCTCTTTCGTATCTAGGTTCCTGAATACTCTCTGATCACGCTGCTGATCTCGCAGATCGGGGGCAGAGATTTCAGTTCGTCTAACGCGTTCTCCATATACTTTTCTTTAACTTTTTCTGTCACAATAACCAGCTCCGCCATCTCTGGTTCCGTGTGTTCCTGAACCACTCTGGCGATGCTCACCTTATATCTGCCAAATACCTGGGCGGCTGATGCCAGTACTCCCGGCTGATTTTTTACCTGCATGCGGATGAAGAACTTATTCTTCACATCTCCCCACTTCTTAACAGGCAGTTCTTTGTAACAGGTGCAGCTGATACGCCCTGTGCATCCATACTTTAAGTCTCTGGCCACGTCGATCACATCTCCGACCACCGCGCTGGCAGTCGGCATCTCGCCTGCACCGCGCCCATAGAACATGGCGTCATCCACAGCGTCCCCGTGAACAAACACCGCGTTAAAAGATTCCCGGACAGAGGCGAGAGGATGATCTTTATGAATCATCATCGGGCACACTCCTGCCTCAATCCCCTCCTCAGTATTGCCAGCCACACCAAGCAGCTTGATCACGGAGTCAAACTCTTTCGCATAGGCGATATCTCTCGCCGTAATCTTCGTGATCCCCTGGGTGTACACATCAGACGGCACTACTCTGGAATGAAAGGCGATAGAAGCCATGATCGCAACTTTTCTTGCTGCGTCCAGCCCTTCCACATCTGCTGTTGGGTCAGCTTCTGCATATCCCAGTTCCTGTGCTTTTTTAAGGGCGTCCGCAAACTCCATGCCATCTTCGGACATTTTTGTCAAAATATAGTTAGTCGTCCCATTCACAATACCGATCACATCTGTAATATCATTTCCCGCAAGGCATTGCTTCAGCGGGCGTATGATCGGGATACCGCCTGCCACAGCAGCTTCAAAGAGAAAATCTCTCTTGTTCTCATGTGCTGTATCCAGCAGGTCCCTTCCCTCCTGTGCGATCAGGTCCTTATTGGCGGAAACGACGTTCTTCCCTGCTTTCAGCGCTTCCATGATGATGGTCTTTGCCGGTTCCATGCCTCCCATCACCTCGATAACGATCTGAATGTCTTCATCCTCCACGATCTGGTGCCAGTCATCAGTCAGAAAAGACGCATCTATGCCTTCTCTTTTTTTGTTTATATTGTGCACGAGAATTTTTCTGATCTCCAGTTCTGCGCCAACCGTCTTTTCCATAACGTCAGCGCGCCTCTGGATCAACTTATAGACTCCCATCCCAACTGTCCCAAGTCCCAGCAGACCGATCTTGATTTTTTCCATCCGGACACCTCATTTCTTACACTCATCATAAATAACGTCATTTTACGGTATTCCCAGTATATCATAGAAATGATTCTCAATAAACCCCCTGAGTATCAAAGAAAAAAGCACTCACATCTCTGTTCGAGATATAGAGTGCTTCATCTAGAGCGACAGACGGGGTTCGAACCCGCGACCCCGACCTTGGCAAGGTCGTACTCTACCAGCTGAGCCACTGTCGCATTTATCCGTTCCTCTGACCGGAACAATGAATACTATACTACAACTATATTAGAATGTCAACAACTTTTTTCTTCTTTTTTTATTAGCTGAAGTGAAAAGTTTATTTCCACTTTGAATAGGTAAAAGTAGATTTTAGTCTTTCACTCATTTCCACTTCCCCATATGCAGCATTTAGTCTTACACTTTTCATGCTAGGCAGTCGCCGGAAAGGTT
>CALWFY010000011.1 GCA_944377775.1 uncultured Mediterraneibacter sp. | reverse complement strand
GGCTTATTAAAGTGCGCCTAAAATGTGTAAGAATTCTCTTTTCATTCCACAATCCGTGAAAAGCAAGCATTCTTTCCTGCTTTACTTCGAGATCGCTAAGGAACTTAGCGAGTTTCGCAATTACCTATTGTGAAAATATAATCTGAAATCTACTTCATTTTCCTGGCCAGATTTTCCTGCACTCTCTTATAGAGCTCCTGCGCTGCATTGTATCCCATAGATTTCTGTCTGTGATTTACTGCGGCCGACTCCACGATAATCGCAAGGTTTCTTCCTGGACGGATTGGAATACTGTGGCACACTACTTTGTTGCCGAGAAACTCCGTATATTCTTCCTCAAGTCCAAGCCTGTCATATTCCTTATCCCGATTCCAGTCCTCCAGTGTGATGACAAGATCAATATTCTGTGTCTCCCTTACGCTCTGCACACCGAACATGGACTTGACATCCACAATCCCGATGCCTCTGAGCTCAATAAAATGTTTTGTAATATCGGGTGCAGAACCCACAAGCGTCTCATCACTTACTTTCCGAATCTCAACCACATCATCCGTCACAAGACGATGTCCCCTCTTGATCAGCTCAAGGGCTGCCTCACTCTTTCCGATTCCGCTCTCTCCCATAATCAGGACTCCCACGCCGTACACGTCCACAAGTACGCCATGAATGGAAATACAGGGTGCCAGTTTTACATTCATCCAGCGGATGATCTCCGCTGTGAAATCAGACGTCGGTTTTGCCGTCTTAAAAACCGGAACTCCGTGTTTTACCGCCATCTGAAGGAATTCTTCATTCGGATCCATATCTCTGCAGTACACAATACATGGAATCGGATGCTCCAGCAGCTTTGCAAAAATCTCCTGTCTGCGCTCCTCCGAAAGCGTCTGCACATAAGTGTATTCCACATGTCCTATGATCTGCACTCTGTTTGAATCAAAATGATCAAAAAATCCCGCCAGCTGCAATGCAGGACGATTAACGTCCGGTATATGAACCTCTTTTTCTGTCATCTCTACTTCAGGAGTGAGATTTTTCAAATCCATTTTCTCGACAATTTCACTTAATTTAATCCCGTGTCCCATAGTGCCTCCTTTTCCCAGTTCATCACTTATAAATCACATTTTATCACATTAATGCAAAAACTTGTAGACTGATTCCGCAGCTTTTTCATTCATGGAAGGAATTCTGGCGAGTTCTTCCACACTGGCTTCCCTGATGGCGTCCAGGCTTAAATAATGCCTCATCAGAGCTTTCCTGCGTGCAGGACCGATCCCTTCGATATCATCCAGAATAGAATGCACCTGGCCTTTTCCTCTGAGCTGCCTGTGATATTCAATGGCAAAACGGTGCGCTTCATCCTGTATCCTGGTGATCAGGCGAAAGGCTTCTGATGACCGGTCAATGGGGATTTCTTCATTCTGATAATAAAGTCCTCTTGTGCGGTGATGATCGTCTTTTACCATGCCGCACACCGGAATATCCAAATGAAGCTCCTCCAGCACCTGGAGCGCTACATTCACCTGTCCTTTTCCGCCATCCATGAGGATCAAATCCGGAAACACCGTGAACTTTCCAAGCTCGGCATTTTCCCTCCGCTCTCTCAGTCCATGAGTAAAGCGCCGGGTCAGTACTTCCCGCATGCTGCCGTAATCGTCTGCCCCTTTGATTCCCCGAATTTTAAATTTTCGATAATCATTGCGCTTTGGCTTTCCTCTTTCATAGACGACCATTGATCCCACGGATTCAAATCCGTTTGTATTGGAGATATCGTATGCCTCCATACGATTGATCCCTCCTATTCCGAGCAGGCCTGCAATCTCTTTTACGGCGCCGATCGTGCGCCCTTCCTCTCGTTTTAACCGCTCCTTATCTTTGCTGAGTACCAGTCTGGCATTTTCAGCCGCCAGCTCTACAAGCTTTTCCTTTGTTCCTTTTTTCGGGATTTTTAAAATCACTTTCTGTCCCCGCTTGGCAGTAAGCCAGGTTTCCAGAAGTTCCTGATCCTCCACTTCTTCCTGAAGCATCAGTTCACCCGGAATATAGGGTGTTCCCGCATAATACTGTTTGATAAAGCTGTCAAGTATTTCCGATGCACTGTCGCCTTTTGAGATACGCAGATAAAAATGATCACGCCCGATCAGTCGGCCGCCCCGGATGAAGAACACTTGGACAACCGCATCTTCTTCCTCTGACGCCACAGCGAGAACGTCTCTGTCGTCCCCGCTGGAGTCCGTAATCTTCTGCTTCTGGGCCACCTTTTTTACACTGTTCAGCAGTTCCCGGTACTCAATGGCTTTTTCAAATTCAAGGGCCTCGGAGGCAGCGTTCATCTTCTCCTCCAGCTCTTTCAATATGCCGTCATAGTTTCCGTTCAGAAAGCGGATCACCTCGTCGATCCTTTTCCTGTACTCTTCCTGAGAAATATAGCCCTGACAGGGAGCATCACACTGTCGGATATAATAATTCAGACAGGGTCTTTCTTTGCCCGTATCCCGCGGCAAATTGCGGTTACAGCTGCGCACATGGTAGAGCTTATGGATCAGGTCGATCGTATCCCGCACCGCCTGAGCACTGGTGTACGGGCCAAAATACCGGGCCTTATCTTTGAGCATCCTCCTGGATAAAATCACCCGCGGAAAGGCTTCATTTGTCGTCACCTTGATAAAAGGATAGGTCTTGTCATCCATGAGCATGGTGTTATATTTTGGTCTGTGCTCTTTGATCAGATTGCACTCAAGCACAAGAGCTTCCAGCTCGGAATCAGTCACTATATATTCAAATCTGTGGATGTGTGTCACCATCTGCTCAATCTTGATTCCCTTGTTCCGGCTGCTCTGGAAATACTGTCTGACACGGTTTTTCAGACTGATCGCCTTGCCCACATAAATGATGTGATCCTTCTCATCATGCATGATGTATACCCCGGGTCTTCCGGGCAGTTTTTTCAGTTCTTCCTGTATATCAAAATTATTGTTTTCCATGGAGATAATTATACCGAAGCGCATTTCAAAAATCAATTCTG
>CALWFY010000010.1 GCA_944377775.1 uncultured Mediterraneibacter sp. | reverse complement strand
GTGATGGGTCTGACCGCCCGGGCATATCACAGGATCGTCAGGACTGCCCGCACGATCGCGGATATGGACGGGGAGGAAAAAATCAGGGAATCTCATTTAAAAGAAGCGATCGGATACCGTGTGGTGGATGAGAAATATTGGAGTCAGATGCTTTAGGAGGAAACGGACATGAAATATGAATACTGGCTTGCGGGAGTGCGGGGAATATCCGCCAGGAAAAAATATCTTTTAAGAAAGCACATGAAAACAGCTGAGGCGGTCTATTATATAGAAGAAACACAATTAGACAGTTTGGAGTTCTTGAATGAAAAAGACCGCAATACAATTATGCAGGAAAAGAAACAGGCAGATTTGGAAGCCGGCTATGAAAAAATGCAGGAGAAAGGCATCCGGTTCATTCCCTGGTTTTCGGCAGAATATCCAGAACATTTAAAGGAGATCGAAGATTTCCCGTACGCCCTTTATGTGAAAGGGGCTCTTCCGGATGAAGAAAAAAAGAAAGCGGCCATTGTGGGGGCGCGCAGATGCACGCCCTATGGGGAGAAATATGCTGTTGATTTTGCGCGGGCACTGGCAGAGCAGGGTGTAGAAATCATCAGCGGGATGGCCAGGGGAATAGACGGGATGGGACACAGGGGCGCGCTCATGGGCGGGGGCAGGACGTATGCAGTGCTCGGCTGTGGAGTGGATGTGTGTTATCCGAAAGAGCACATCGGGCTGTATGTGGACATTTTAGAGCAGGGCGGGGGCATTATTTCAGAACAGCCTCCGGGGACGCCTCCCCTGCCGCAGCATTTCCCTGCGCGCAACCGGATCATCAGCGGATTTTCTGATGCAGTTCTTGTAATGGAGGCAGGGGAGCGGAGCGGGTCTTTGATCACCGTTGATCTGGCGCTGGAACAGGGACGGGATGTGTATGCTCTGCCGGGTCCGGTCAACAGTGTTTTAAGCGCCGGATGCAACCGCCTGATCCATCAGGGAGCGGGAATCCTCCTGTCTCCGGAAGCGCTGATACAGGAGTGGGGGCTTTTGGAAGACTTGAAGGCGTCCCGGGGTAAAAAGGGCGGGAAAAATGAAAAAATGCTTGAAACTCCAGAAAAATTGGTGTATAGTTGTCTCGGTTTGTATCCCAAAAGCATAGATCAGGTGGCTTCAGAGACAAAGCTGAATATAAAAGCAGTCATGGAACTTCTGGTTACTTTACAGCTTCGGGGATATGTAAGAGAAATATCGAAGAATCAGTATATTATATCATAGACGGCGCTGGTGGAGGAGTTAGATTTATGGCACATTATCTTGTTATCGTGGAGTCACCTGCAAAAGTGAAGACGATCAAAAAATTTCTGGGAAGCAACTATACTGTGGCAGCGTCCCAGGGACATGTCCGCGATCTTCCCAAAAGTTCGCTTGGAATTGACGTGGAGAATGATTATGAACCCAAGTATATCACGATACGAGGAAAAGGGGATATCCTTGCAGCACTGCGAAAAGAAGCGAAGAAATCAGACAAAGTCTTTCTCGCGACCGACCCTGATCGTGAAGGAGAGGCTATCTCATGGCATCTTGCGGCCGCTCTGAAGCTGGACAAGAAAAAGATGCGCCGTATTACATTTAATGAGATTACGAAAAATGCAGTGAAGGCGTCTCTAAAAGCTCCTAGAGATATTGATATGTCTCTGGTAAATGCCCAGCAGGCAAGACGTGTCCTTGACCGTATGGTGGGATACCGCATCAGTCCGCTTCTCTGGGCGAAAGTAAAGAGGGGCTTAAGCGCCGGCCGGGTACAGTCGGTAGCGCTGCGTCTGGTGGCAGACAGGGAAGAGGAAATCAATGCATTTATTCCCGAAGAATACTGGACCCTGGATGCAGTTTTAAAGATCAAGGGAGAAAAACGTCCTCTGACAGCAAAATTCTACGGTACAGATAAAAAGAAAATAACCATTCATTCTGAAGATGAGCTAAATACAATCTTAAAGAAGATCGAGAATGCGGAATTTCAGATCACAGATATAAAAACCAGTGAGCGGATTCGAAAAGCGCCGCTGCCTTTTACGACCAGTACGCTTCAGCAGGAGGCGGCAAAAGCATTGAATTTCGGAACTCAGAAGACAATGCGCATCGCCCAGCAGCTCTATGAGGGAATTGACATCAAGGGGAACGGCACGGTCGGCGTGATCACTTATCTCCGTACGGACTCCACCCGTATAGCGGATGAGGCGGATGCTGCAGCAAGAGAATATATATCTTCTGTGTATGGAGAAGATTATGCGGCAGCAGGGCAGGAGTCAAAAAATGACGGAAAGAAAATACAGGATGCCCACGAGGCGATCCGTCCTACGGATATCAGCAGAACACCGGCATCCATCAAAGAATCGCTGACAAGAGATCAGTTCCGTCTTTACCAGTTAATCTGGAAAAGGTTTGCTGCAAGCCGTATGACGCCTGCGCGCTATGAGTCCACTTCAGTGAAGATCGGCGCGGGAGAATACTGCTTTACTGTGGCTGCATCCAAGCTGCTGTTTGACGGCTTCCGTTCTGTTTATACAGAGGCAGACGAGGAGAAAGAAGAGACGAATGTGCTTGTGGGCGGACTGAGCAGGGATTCAGTCCTTACAAAAGAAAGCCTTGAGCCAAAGCAGCACTTTACGCAGCCGCCGGCTCATTACACGGAGGCAAGTCTTGTCAAAGCACTGGAAGAACTGGGAATCGGACGTCCAAGTACCTATGCGCCGACCATCTCCATTATTCTCGGACGCAGGTATGTGACCAAGGAAGCAAAGAATCTGTATATCACGGAGATCGGCGAAGTGGTCAACAATATGATGAAGCAGTCTTTCCCAAGTATTGTGGATGTGAATTTTACAGCAAACATGGAGGGTCTTCTCGATATGGTCGAGGAGGGAAAAGTAGAGTGGAAAGAGATCATCCGCAACTTCTATCCTGATCTGGACGAGGCTGTGAAAAAAGCAGAGAAAGAGCTGGAGAGTGTCAAGATAGAGGATGAGGTGACTGACGTTATCTGTGAGGAGTGCGGCAGGAACATGGTCATCAAATATGGACCGCATGGGAAATTCCTGGCATGTCCTGGCTTTCCGCAATGCAGGAACACAAAACCTTACCTGGAGAAGATAAGCGTGCCGTGTCCGGTCTGCGGAAAAGATGTTGTTATCCGCAAGACAAAGAAGGGAAGAAGATATTTCGGATGCGAGGACAATCCAAACTGCGAGTTTATGTCATGGCAGAAACCGTCAAAGGAGAAATGTCCTGAGTGCGGCGGTTATATGGTGGAAAAAGGGAATAAACTTGTCTGCGCGGATGAAAAATGCGGATATGTGACCGCATTGGAAAACAAAAAGTGATAAAGAAGATAAATTGTATTGATATTCTATGAATTGTGTGATAGCATAGAAATGTAGATTGATTTACAGGGATTTGTATACACAATTATGCGATATACAAATGATATTCGGAGGAAATAATGAGCGTACAACTGTTAGACAAAACAAGAAAAATTAATAAACTGCTGCATAACAATAATTCCAGCAAGGTAGTATTTAATGATATCTGTGCCGTTCTCACAGATATTCTTGATTCAAATGTGCTGGTTGTCAGCAAAAAGGGGAAAATACTCGGTGTCAGTAAATGCACCAGTGTCAAAGGGATCAATGAGCTGATCACAGAGGCAGTTGGCTCCCATATTGACAGAATGCTCACCGAAAGACTTTTGAGCATCCTTTCCACAAAGGAGAATGTAAATCTTGAGACGCTCGGTTTCTCCGCAGAAGCAGCGCGGGGCTGTCAGGCAATGATTACACCGATCGACATCGCGGGTGAGAGACTGGGAACACTGTTTATCTACAAACAGGATTCTACCTATTCGATTGATGACATCATTCTCAGTGAATACGGAACCGCGGTAGTAGGACTTGAGATGCTCCGCTCCGTGAATGAGGAGAACGCGGAGGAGACAAGAAAAGAGCATATTGTGCAGTCTGCGATCAGCACACTGTCTTTCTCTGAGCTGGAAGCCATCATACATATTTTTGATGAGCTGGGAGGAACAGAGGGCATTCTTGTGGCGAGCAAGGTGGCGGACCGCGTGGGCATCACTCGTTCTGTCATTGTAAACGCGCTGCGCAAATTTGAGAGTGCAGGTGTTATTGAATCCCGTTCTTCAGGAATGAAGGGGACTTACATTAAAGTATTAAATGATTATGTGTTTACAGAACTTGAGAAGATAAAGAAAGAGCGGATGTAGTCAGGAGGGCGGCAGCAATGTACGAGGGCAATCCGGTTGACCTGCGGATGGAGAAGATCATTTCCGCAGATGGAATCTTTGATGAAGCGACCCGGCAGTGCAGGGTTTATAAATACGATCCGGATGAAGATAATATTTATCTTGAACTGAAAGAGGACGATCTTACGGTGATTTCTCTGGATGCAAAGTACAGGTGTTATATATCTACGAGGACAGAACTTCTGTATTGTACCGGAGTGGTAAAGGAACGGTACGGAAAGGAAAACCGTAATCTTCTGAAGTTTCGGATTGAGAATGGTTTTTACAATGTATATGAGGGAAGGGAAATGACAAAGCGTGCGTGAAAATGTGCGCTTTGTTGTTTTTTATAAAAACCTTGTAAACTCTGTTGACAAATCGAAAGCAGAGTGCTATTTTATATTCATGAGGCTTAGCACTCGTAAGAAATGAGTGCTAACAAAGAAGAAGGAGGCATTACAATGAAGTTAGTACCATTAGGTGACAAAATTGTTTTGAAACAGTTAGAAGCAGAAGAGACAACAAAATCCGGTATCGTACTGCCGGGACAGGCGAAAGAAAAACCGCAGGAGGCTGAAGTTATCGCTGTAGGACCGGGCGGAATCATAGATGGAAAAGAAGTAAAGATGCAGGTAAAAGAAGGGGATAAAGTAATTTATTCCAAGTATGCCGGAACAGATGTAGAACTGGACGGAGAAGAGTACATTATCGTAAAACAGAGCGATATTCTTGCAATCGTGGAGGCATAAGCCGATATAAAACAGATATAAAAATAAGACATAAGGAGATGCTTAGAAATGGCAAAGGAAATTAAGTATGGAGCTGAAGCCAGAGCAGCACTGGAAAAAGGCGTAAACAAACTGGCAGATACAGTGAAAGTAACACTTGGACCGAAAGGAAGAAACGTCGTCCTTGACAAATCTTTCGGCGCACCGCTGATCACAAACGATGGAGTTACGATCGCGAAAGAGATCGAGCTGGAAGACGGATTTGAAAACATGGGTGCACAGCTTATCAGAGAAGTTGCGTCCAAGACAAACGATGTGGCAGGAGACGGAACTACGACAGCAACAGTTCTGGCACAGGCTATGGTGCATGAGGGCATGAAGAACCTGGAAGCAGGCGCAAACCCGATCGTCCTCAGAAAAGGTATGAAGAAAGCAACAGACAAGGCTGTTGAAGCTATCCAGGCAATGAGCAGCAAGGTAAAAGGCAAAGACCAGATCGCAAGAGTGGCAGCGGTTTCCTCAGGAGATGAGGCTGTCGGAGAGATGGTAGCTGACGCAATGGAGAAAGTTTCTAACGATGGAGTTATCACGATTGAAGAATCCAAGACAATGCAGACTGAGCTGGATCTTGTAGAAGGTATGCAGTTTGACCGTGGATATATTTCCGCATACATGGCAACGGACATGGAGAAGATGGAAGCGGTTCTTGATGATCCGTATGTCCTGATCACAGACAAGAAAATTTCCAATATTCAGGATATTCTCCCTGTACTTGAGCAGATCGTGCAGTCCGGAGCAAGACTTCTTATCATTGCCGAGGACATCGAGGGCGAGGCTCTTACAACCCTGATCGTTAACAAGCTGCGTGGAACTTTCAATGTTGTTGCAGTAAAAGCTCCGGGATACGGCGACAGAAGAAAAGAGATGCTTCAGGATATCGCTATTCTGACAGGCGGACAGGTGATCTCCGAGGAACTCGGACTTGATCTGAAAGAGACGACAATGGATCAGCTTGGACGTGCAAAATCTGTGAAGGTTCAGAAAGAGAGCACAGTTATTGTTGACGGATGCGGAGATAAAGATGCGATCAATGACAGAATCGCACAGATCAAGAAAGGCATCGAGGAGACAACTTCTGATTTTGACAGAGAGAAACTTCAGGAAAGACTGGCAAAACTCGCAGGCGGTGTGGCAGTTATCCGTGTAGGAGCTGCAACAGAGACTGAGATGAAAGAAGCAAAACTGCGTATGGAAGATGCTCTCAATGCTACAAGGGCAGCAGTTGAGGAAGGAATTATCGCAGGAGGCGGTTCCGCATATATTCATGCTGCAAAACAGGTTGCAGAACTGACAGAAGAACTTGAAGGAGACGAGAAGACAGGTGCCAAGATCATCCTGAAAGCCTTGGAGGCTCCGCTTCACCAGATCGCTGCAAACGCAGGACTTGAGGGCGCAGTTATTGTGAACAAAGTAAGAGAGTCAGAGCCGGGTATCGGATTTGACGCTTATGCAGAAGAATATGTAGACATGGTGGAGAAAGGAATCCTTGATCCTGCCAAAGTTACAAGAAGCGCGCTCCAGAACGCAACAAGCGTTGCATCCACGCTTCTGACAACAGAGTCCGTTGTATCCACGATCAAAGAGGATACACCTGCTATGCCGGCAGGCGGCGCAGGCGGAATGGGTATGATGTAAAATTGAATGATTTCAGATCATGAAAAGCGCGTCCGCAGGGGATATATTTCTCCTGCGGACGCGTTTTTGCCTAGGATGCAGCGAGTTAATATATAAGTATAACTTATGGATGCGGTTTAAAATAAATCAAGTGGAAAATGAGACTGACCCCTCTGAAAACGGTTGACATGTGAGGGGAATTTTTGTAGTATATCAGAAAACCATTTACAAATATGGATTCGAAAGAAAGAGAGGTCAGTGAATATGGGAAAGATTATTGGCGAAGGGATTACATTTGATGATGTGCTGCTGGTTCCGGCATATTCAGAGGTAATACCCAACGAAGTAGATCTGTCAACCTATCTCACAAAGAAAATCAAACTGAACATTCCGATGATGAGCGCGGGCATGGACACTGTGACAGAGCACCGCATGGCGATCGCGATGGCGCGTCAGGGAGGAATCGGAATTATACATAAAAATATGTCGATTGAGGCGCAGGCAGAGGAAGTAGACAAGGTAAAAAGATCTGAGAACGGAGTTATCACGGATCCGTTTTATCTCTCACCTGAAAACACTCTGGAGGATGCCAACAATCTGATGTCTAAATTCCGCATTTCAGGCGTGCCGATCACTGAGGGACGCAAGCTTGTGGGAATCATCACAAACCGTGATCTTAAATTTGAAGAAGACTTCTCTAAAAAGATAAAAGAATCTATGACTTCCGAGGGGTTGATTACTGCTAAAGAGGGAATCACCCTTGAGGAGGCAAAGAAAATCCTTGCAAAGGCAAGGAAGGAAAAGCTTCCGATCGTGGATGATGAGGGCAATTTAAAAGGTCTTATCACTATCAAAGATATTGAGAAGCAGATCAAATATCCGCTGTCCGCAAAGGATTCCCAGGGACGCCTTCTCTGCGGCGCGGCCATCGGAATTACAGCAAACTGTTTGGAGCGTGTGGATGCCCTTGTAAAAGCGAAAGTAGACGTGATCGTTATGGATTCTGCACATGGACATTCTGCAAACGTACTGCGCACAGTCCGCATGGTGAAAGAAAAATATCCGGAGCTTCAGGTTATTGCCGGAAACGTGGCAACAGGCGAAGCTGCAAAAGCTCTGATTGAGGCCGGAGTAGATGCAGTAAAAGTCGGTATCGGACCGGGTTCCATCTGTACGACCCGTGTTGTTGCAGGTATCGGCGTTCCCCAGATTACAGCTGTCATGGACTGCTATGAGGCAGCAAAAGAGTATGGGATTCCGATCATCGCAGACGGAGGAAGCAAGTATTCCGGAGATATGACAAAAGCCATTGCTGCAGGCGCAAACGTATGTATGATGGGAAGCATCTTTGCCGGATGTGACGAAAGCCCGGGAACATTCGAACTGTATCAGGGAAGAAAGTATAAAGTATACCGCGGAATGGGTTCCATTGCAGCCATGGAGAACGGAAGCAAGGACCGCTACTTCCAGGAGAACGCCAAAAAGCTGGTTCCGGAAGGCGTGGAAGGACGCGTGGCTTACAAAGGAACCGTGGAAGACACAGTGTTCCAGCTGATGGGCGGCTTACGTTCAGGCATGGGATACTGCGGTACACATACGATTGAAGAACTCAAGGCTAACGGACGTTTCATGAAGATATCTGCTGCGTCCTTAAAAGAGCGCCATCCTCATGATATCCACATCACAAAAGAGGCTCCGAACTACAGCGTGGATGAATAAGGAAAAGGCACAGGTCATAAAAATGAATGGACAGGCAGGAGGGCGCGGATGCGCCCTCTTTTTTCACAGCTTTGTTTCATGGATTTTTAGGAAAGAAATTCCTTGCAAAGCCCGTATTTCTGTGCTATACTACAAACGTTGCAAAAAAACACGCATGCGGATTTTACTGAAGGTGCCCAAGCCGGAAGCCCGGAAAAAAAAAAAAAAAATAAAACATGCGGAAGTACAAAACCAAATGGAGGAAAGAAACATGAGT
>CALWFY010000009.1 GCA_944377775.1 uncultured Mediterraneibacter sp. | reverse complement strand
AAGAGGGGAAATTAAAAGCCGTGGTATCGATCACGATCGATGATGAGTTCGTGGTTCATGATATTAAGGTGATCGAAGGAGAAAAAGGGCTTTTCATCGCAATGCCGAGCAAAAAGGCCCTGGACGGTGAATACCGTGATATCGCACACCCGATCAATTCCGGTACAAGAGAGAGGATTCAGTCTACGATACTTTCAAAGTATGAGGAATCACTGGAAGAGGAAGAACCGCTCGTGGTTGATGAGATGTAAGCAGGAAAGGACAGAAAGTCCGTACTGCAAAGAGTGGGAAAAGTGAATATGGAAAAGGTAGAGGGCTGCCGCGGATGCGGCAGCCTGATTTTATGTATCGTGAGTATTTTGTCTGGCATAGCTGACAGGGGTAACTCCATAGTACTTTTTGAAAACAGTTATAAAATGTTTGGCAGAATTAAAACCGGTTTTTTCCGCTACTTCATAAACACGCATTGTATTGGATTCTTTCTTGAGCAAGCGGGCTGCCTGTTCCATACGTATCCGTAAAAGATATTTTGAATAGGGCTCTTTCAATGTTTTATGGAAAAGGTCGCTCAAATAACAATTGCTGACGCCGCAGTACTCTGCTACATCTGAAAGGGAAATATTATCCTGAAAATGCGATAGTATGTATTCTTTTGCGGAAGATACGATCCTCATTGATTCAGGAATAATATCGGCGAATTCTTTTGTAAACAGACAGCTGACCGTGCTGACTAAGATCTGTATGGCTGTGGTTTCTTCCGGAAGACCAAGCGGAAGATAAATATTTATTTGTCGGGTCAGTTCATTATATGCGTTATGTATTAAGACTGGAGTTATCTGCGCTTTATCCCGGATCAGCTGTATCAGATAAGAGCCACATCTGAGAAGCGTAGAGTAATTCTGGCATTCTTTGAATAAATTCCAGAACTCTTTGGTGTTTTTGTACAACTGATTGAGTGAATGCGTGAGATAGTCTGAAAAAATATTTTCGCTTAGTGCATTAATAGCAGAAATCGGGTAATTGGTGGTACGATACATTCCCTCGATAACCGGATAAACTGGCTTGAACAGCGTAACAGGAAACATGGAATTTATACTTTCAGCAGCGGAAGGCAGATCCATGATATCATGGATTTCCCCACTCACAAGACCGGTTAATTTCGGCAGCCTTTGAGATGCTGCTTTTGAAGCAATTACTTTGTAGAATTTTTTGATATTCATTATTAGATTTTCCGGTGTAGAGTCACTGCATAAAATCCATGTACAACCATTCCGGTTATATAGTGCGGTATATTGAAAATTTTTTGCAGTATTATTGATTATGACATTTAGCTTCAGATGGTCTGTGGTCACATTGAGAGGGCTTCCGCTTTTCAGTATCTGCTCGATTTCATCAAAAGTGCATCTTATAAGACGCCCGCAGGATTTCATCATATTGGAAGAAATAATATCTTCATACTGTGTGAATAATGAATATGTTTTTGCTGTATCTTCATCCATAATAGATGCGAGAAGTTCTTTCTTTATTTTCTCCTCAAAGGAAAAATCTTCAATTACCCAGTTTGAGGTTCCAGATATGCTGCTTAAGCGTGTACTGACAGAATCGAGAAGTTCTTTCAAGTCTTTATCAACCAAAGGTTTCAGGAGATAATCAGTTACCTGATATTGAATTGCTTTTCGGGCGTAGCTGAAATTGTTATATCCGGAAACAATGATTACGATTGTATCCGGATGATTTTCATGGATGTATCTGGCCAGATTCAGACCGTCCACTTCCGGCATTTTTATATCTGTAATCACAACATCATAATGCTGTTTCTTCAGAAGATCAATTGCTTCTCTTCCGTCTTCTGCAATACCGCTCACCTGATAGGCATCAGTAAGAGACGGGATTATATTAGCCAGATATGTACGCATGAGTTTTTCATCATCGACAACCAGGATATTGTACATAAGATTATGACCTCCGTTTTATCATTTGCTTATAGGGAGCGTTACAACAACGGCAGTACCGGCATCTGATGATCTGATAGTCAGATCTGCGTCTGTTCCATATTTCAGGAAAAGCCGGCGGCAGATGTTTGCCAGCCCTATATTGTTCAATTGAGTTTCTTCAGAGGGAATCTGCTTTTCATTGCGTATCATATGGAGCTTTCGCTGCAAAGCCGAAAGCGTGTCGGACGACATGCCGGATCCTGTATCCGAAACGGTTATGATACAGTTTTCTCCTGCGATACTGACAGAAATGAAGATGTCTGTTTTGCCGCGTTTGGTTTCGCAGCCATATTTCACAGAGTTTTCTACAAGAGGCTGGATTGTAAGGGAGGGAATCTTCAGGTTTTCCAGACTCTTGTCTGCTTGGATGCTATAACTCATTTTATCTTCATAGCGAAGCTGTATGATGGACAGATACGCCTGGCAGATCTGTAGTTCCTTTTTTAGTGAAATTTCTTTCTCTATATTCATAACTCCTCCGAGATAACAGGAAAAATCTTCAATAGCACGGATCGCTTTCCGGTTTTCGCCACATTTGATCAGAAGATTGACCGTGTTTAGCGTATTATACAAAAAATGAGGTTTGATCTGGCTGCACAAAGCATTGTATTGCGACTCCTTATACAGATACTGGGTTTCATATACCTCTTTTATCAGCGCGGTGTTCTTGTCTATAAACTGCTGAAGATGATCGGTCATTCTGTTAAATGAAGAGGCAAGATATCCGATCTCATCGTGATTATTTACCGATATTCTTACGGTAAGGTTTCCCTGTTCGACCTCCCGCATCAGCTGCGCCATTTTAGAGAGTGGAGAGAGAAATTTTTTTATAAAGAACGAGATAAAGATTATTGTTGCCAGTATGCAGGACAATGCAAGAAATATAGTTCGTTCCAGGTTGCTGCGGCTGGGGCGCATTAATTCATCGTAAGAATTAATGGCAATAATCTTTAGTCCTGTTGGCTCCATGGAGTAGCTGTTATAAATATAAGCGTCTCCTTTTTTGGCGTATATGATTGGGTCTGTATTATCTAGAAAAGTCTGATCCGTAAACAAAGTATCAGATATGGACGCAGTTTGATAAATAATCTGATCCTCATTGTTTAAGACAATAAGGTTGCCGGATTCTTCCTGCTTTACCCGGTCACAGATTTTCTTTATACCGGTATAGTCTGCATCAACCTTAATGACACCAAGAATCTTGTTATTATCCTCTTTACTTCTGATTTGGCGTACAATAGAAAAAACAGTAGTTTTGCGTTCACCAAAAGCTTTTTCCAGATGGGGAGGTATATAAATAGGTTTTGTGGTTCCGAGTGCCTCTTTAAACCAGCTGCTATTCATACAGTTGTCATAATCTTCCATTTCGTAAGGAGTGCGGGTATAAGAATAAATAGTTTCAGGCGTTATGATATAAACTCTGAGAATTTCATCCCGTGGCAGAGTCATTACAGACGAAAGAAAATATTCAACCTCGCGTCTGTCATTTAAGGTCTCTTCCGGAGTGTTCTCGTGTTGTTCCAAAATGCGCAGCACTGTATCGTTATAATAGGGCGCCAGTGTGAGACGGTATAATTCATTTAAATAGGTTTCGATATTATTGCCGGTCTGTTCAATGATCTGCTGAGTCTGACCGATTGTCTGAGCTGTAAGCTGCGAAGAATACCATCTGTAATTAAGAAAGGAAATGGTCAGTACTATAAACACGCTGAAGA
>CALWFY010000008.1 GCA_944377775.1 uncultured Mediterraneibacter sp. | reverse complement strand
TTTGCAAAACCACATATCCACTTCAAATACTCATCACGCCAGGATTCTTTCCATTCTGTGTTTTGGTTTTCTGCCATGCATCTTCTCCCCGCTTTTAACAACTCTTATTATACTCTCATTACTGTTTTCATATAGATCATCGCATATTATCTGAGTCAATGATTGCTATACCCAAATCTTGTCTTAAAGTATAGCAAATGGACTTTTTATTTTCAATCAGATATTCGCTAACGTATATATCAAACAATTTAAAAGACACGATTCACTGTTGAACCGTGTCTCCTTTATAGTTTGCATATTAATCTTTACTCTAGGCTCTCCACCCAAGCTACCACATCTTCATCTGAAACACTGGAACGGAATCGCATACCTTCCTGCCAATCTCCGGTTCCGGCCAGCTCAGCCAGCAGCTCACCGCTGTCACCCAAACCAGAACTTGCTGATGTACAGAAGGGAATGACGCTCTTTCCTGTGAAATCATTGGCCTCCACGAAAGTATTTACCGGCCATGCCGCAATCCCCGACCACACGGGGTAACCGATATAGATTCTTTCCACATCCTGCCAGTCATCTACAGTGTCAGCCACCAGTTCCACATTACGTAGGCTTTCATCAGCGTACTCCTGGGATACCCGACTGTTATCATCGTTATAATTCAAATCCTCATCGGTATAAGGATCAACCGGCTCCAACTCGAACAATTCTCCGCCTGTTGTATCAGCAATGACTTCAGCTACACGCTCTGTATTGCCGGTAGCTGAAAAATACACGACAAGGGTTTTTCCCTGGGTTCCATCGCCATCTATCTCTGCCTCGTTGCTCGCTTCGGCGCTATCATCTTCTGTTGTAGCTGCGCTGGATTCGTTCTCCGATGCCGCCCCTGTATTTGACTGTGTCTGGCTTTCATCTTGTCCGTTCCCGGCCCCGCATCCAGCCAACATACCGACTATCAGAATGCACACTGTCATCAATAAAAATCCACGTTTTCTCATAGGGAATTACCTCCTTCATCTAATATGATCTATACTCAACGTAATACACAAATCTTCTCTTTCTCTGTGTACACAGTTCTTTTCAACCTTAAAAATGCTACTCAATACACGCTATACACTCAAAAAACCATACTGTATTTTAGGATATCCGATAAACACCGTGTCGTATGAATCCCAGTTTTCTACCGTATCCGCGTTCAGTTCCACATCTCTTAAGCTCTCATCCGCATATTCCTGAGAAACACGGCTGTTATCATCCGTCCAGTTAAGGTCCTCATCAGAATACGGCTCTGTGGGCTCCAGTTCAAAAAGGTCTCCGCCTGTTGTCTCTGCTATTATGTTTGCAACCGCTTCCGTGTTGCCTGTCGCCGAGTAGTAAACAACCAGCACATTTCCGGATGCCCCGTCTGTCTGCTCCCCGCCCTGTGCCGTATCTTCCTGCGTTTCATTTTTTACAGCATCATCGGCAGTATCTGTCTGTCCGCTTTCTGTACTCGAACCGCATCCTGCCAGCAGTCCCACTGCCGACACACTAACCAGGATTATTGAAAGTAATTTTTTTGCTTTCATTTTTATCATTGCTCCTTTTTCTTTCCGCCGTCTGGCTGTATCCTATGCCTCATTTAGCTCTGCCGCTTTATTAATGCAGGTGATGGCATTTAAGCTGCGCGGATACCCGATATAAGGGAGACACTGAGAAACAACTCTGACAAGAAACGCTTTGTCATTCCCCAGATTCATGTTGCCCTGTGCATGACCAGTAAGCTGAGGCTCACACCCTCCCTGCGCCATCAGAAAGCAGAATGTGATCATTTCTCTCTGAGCAAGACTTAAGCCTGTTCTTGTATAATAATCTCCGAAGCAGTTTGCAGCCAGCCAACGGTTAATATGACCTGTTTTCCAGGCATCTTTCATCTGTTCCCCGAAAATATCTACCTGGAGCTGCGCTCCTTTTTCCAGCCGGTCCTCCATGGTAGTGGTTGCATTTCCCGCTGACGTCAAAGGGATTCCTTTTTCCATAAATACCTCGTTGGTAATCTGCAGAAACGGCCACATACGCCCCATTCCCAGATAGTCCACGGACTGATACACCATCTCTTTTACAGCCGACGGTTCTATTCCCTCATCCAGCGCCCTGGGAAGCATTTGTCTGTAAACGTCCGTGCCCTGGCATCCCGCTAACGCAGCCAGTATGGCCAGCCAGCGGTCTTGTGTATCCAGCTGCTGTCCCTCTTCATTTACTACTTCGTCAAATGCAAAATGTTCAAACCGGTTCATAAATTCTGAATCTGTTTCATAATAATTCATGTTAAAACACCTCCGCCTTTATGCTTTTTATTATCCTTCTTTTACAGTTGTATTCTGTCATAGAATTTTTCTCATTTCAAATACCCATATCTCATGTCTATTTATGCTCAAAAAGCATGCTGGTCATTGGCCTTCACAATCTCTGTGAGCCGAATGTGTTCATTATGATAACGAGCGGCGGGATTTTTCTCGGGGATAGTAAGCCTGATGGCATTCTGCGGGCAATGGTGGATACACGCCATGCACATCTGACAGTTTTTTCCTGTATAAACCGCTTTCTGATCTTTCAGGCCGATACACCCTGCAGGGCAGACCCTTGTGCATATCCCGCATCCGATACAGTTGTCTGTGACCAGATATACATTCTTCCACTGGTCTGCTGAAACGCTGCCACGTCCTGCAAGAAACTTCCTGTGCCATTCCCGGTCTGATTCACTGACCGGCTGTATCCACCGTCTTCGGGACAAAATATCTTCCTTTATTCTGCCGAGATGCTCTTCCACTTTTTTCTCCGGGGCAGCGGCAGTCTGTTCCTCCATGTCAAACCCGGGCAGAAAATTGTCCACCATCTTAAGCGTATTGATATAATCCGCCTTTTTCCCGCTGGCTTCAAGCTCCTGTTCTGCCAGCTCCGTCGCCCTGCCGTGTATATTACCGTAAGTCAAAACCAGATAGAGATAATCTGTACAAAACCGTGCTTTTCTCAAAAATTCTTTGACCATCCCAGGCATTTCATGCCCGTATACCGGGCATACGATGCCGATTACATCCGCTTCATATACCTGATCTTTCCTGTGAAATATCTGAGGGATGCTGACAAGTTCTCCGTCAAGCTGCTTTGCCGCATAAAGGCTGTTCCCGGTTCCGGTAAAATAAAAAACCATTAATAAGGAACCTCCTTTATATCTTAGTCATGAACTTTCATACTGTGCAGCATTTTTACAAATCCCGGATCATCATGATTGACAATCTCGCTGTGTCCCAGGTCCAGTTTTGCAATTTCTGCCATATCCTCATCGCTGAGTTTAAAATCCCAGATATCCATGTTCTGCTCCATGCGGTCCTTATGAACAGATTTTGGAATCACGACCACACCTCTTTGTACATTCCAGCGCAGAGCTGTCTGTGCGGCGCTTTTTCCATATTTTTCTCCGATCTTTGTCAGAACCGGATGCGTGAATATTCCATGGTTTCCTTCTGCAAACGGTCCCCACGCTTCCGGAACCACCCCATACTCTTTCATGAGTGCAAGGGCATTCTCCTGCTGGAAGAAAGGATGAAGCTCCACCTGATTTACGGCCGGTATTACTTCCACTGTCTCGCACAGATCAGCAAGACGTGCCGGATAAAAATTGCAGACTCCGATGGCTTTGAGTTTTCCTTCTTTACATGCCTCTTCCATAGCGCGGTATGCTCCGACATAATCTCCCATAGGCTGGTGAAGCAGATACAGGTCCAGATAATCAAGCCCCAGTTTGTCAAGCGATCTCTGAATAGCGGTTTTCGCCTCCTCATACCCTGCATCCTGCACCCACAGCGTTGTGGTGATAAACAGCTCTTCCCGCGGAACACCGCATTTTGCAACAGCGCTTCTCACTGCTTCCTCGTTCATGTAAGCAGCCGCTGTATCTATAAGACGGTACCCACTCTCAATGGCATCCAGAACTGCCTGCTCACACTGTGCTGCATCCGGCACCTGAAATACTCCGAATCCTTCCATCGGCATTTTTAACCCGTTATTTAACACTGCATATTCCATGTTCATTTCCTCCTTGCAAAACTGCTTTCGATGTTTTTCTCTTTACAGGTCATATTTTAGAATAGTCTTTTCCAAAAGTACAATGCCGATTCAGCAGAAGTCTATAACCTAAATGCATACTATAACTCTGTCAGGTTTCTTTCTCGTTGTAAACCCGCCCCCGTCATT
>CALWFY010000007.1 GCA_944377775.1 uncultured Mediterraneibacter sp. | reverse complement strand
GGATACAACAATCTTCCGAGGATCAGGCGTTGCTCTTGTTGGGCGCATATCCGTCGATACTTTATCGATGCCGTTCCCAAAGGAAAACAGTATGACTACAGCCAGCCGGCAGTGCAGGGAGTCCAGTGCTGCAGCCGATTGTTCGCCATTGAGGACTCCATTAACAAAAAGTATCCCGGTGATTATGGAAGGCGGAAGCAGCTGCGTCTCGAGAAGGAAAAACCTGTTCTGGAGGCTTTCTGGTCGTGGCTCGATCAGCAGAAGTCAGTCCGGAACACCCGACTGGATAAGGTCGTCAATTACGTGCTCAATCGGCGTGATACAGCGGAGACTTATCTGGAAGATGGGCGGTGTAGCTTTACCAATAATCTCAGCGAAAACGTGCTCCGTCCATTCGCAGTAGGCCGGAAGAATTGGCTGTTCAGCAGCTCCGTAGAGGGAGCGAATGCCAGTGCGGTAGTCTACACAATGGTTGAGATGGCAAAAGCACACGATCTGAATATTTATGGATATCTAAAATTTTTACTGGAGCATCGGCCAAGTGAAGATATGACCGATGGACAGCTTGCAGAGCTGGCACCTTGGAGGGAAAAACTCCAATCTATCAAAAATCGCATGTGAATTATAGTGAATTACTCCAACTCGCAAAGGGCTGGGGTAATTTTGTATCTGACCGCATTAATATTTGGCGCTTACGATGAATATGGATGAAATTGCAGCATTCGAGGATGCTATTTTCGACGGCCCGTGATTTATGGGGAGTGTATAGCAGGAGAAGATCCATTGAAAAATCTGCCAATTCATGATAGCATCAATGTACGACACCGCCGTGCGGCTGAACCCGTGCGGCGGGGAGTTTTTTGGGACAGGACCACGTGGATGGGAGGGAAAAGTGAAAGTACAAAAGAAATGGCTAGGACTTATTCTGACATTGCTTCTGTCATTCCATGCCGCTGTGCCTGCTATGGCAGCAGAGGTGGAAAAGACAGGGGATGCTTCTGCGCAGGCGGACGCTCAGTCAGAGACCGGGGAAACACAGGAAGAATATGCGGAGGGCCGGGCGATCATAAAGGTGTCCGGAGAGTTTTTCCAAAAGCGCGCGAAGCGCACGGCTTCTTCGTTTGTATATGAGACACTGATGGAGCTGGATTCCGGCAGTGAGAACGGAACAAAATTCCGTTCAGCATCGCCGGCAGGTGACAGCATTGTTCTGGTGCAGTCGGACAGTATGTCTACAGAAGAACTGATACAGATGCTGGAGGAACAGCCCGGGGTGGAGTATGCGGAGCCTGACTATGTGATTGGGGCGTACAGCGGTCAGTATGCTTCATCTGCCAATGAGCCCGGAGGTGTTTACTTTGGTTGGCAGTGGTATTTGCAGAGCCGTGAGGAAGCTGTCGGCAGCACTAACGTGCCCTATATATGGGATGAAAATTCCGGAAGTCCAGTCCATTCCACAGGGACAGGGAATGCCGTAGTGGCTGTGCTTGACAGTGGGATCGACTATACGAATCCCGACCTTGCGCCTAATATGTGGGATGACGGCAACGGCTTCTGCGGTTATGATTTCAGCCTTTCGGCGGAAAGTCCGGAAGGGGATACGGATCCCATGGACGTATATGGTCACGGGACCCACGTGGCAGGTATCATAGGTGCTTGCGGTCAGGGGGTCAGTGGAATGAATCCAAACATAAAGCTGGCTGCCTTAAAGGTGTTAGGGGATGATGGAAGCGGACTAATATCTGCAGGAATTAAGGCATATGATTACATTTGCCGGCATAAAGAGGCGGGTGTCAACATTGTGGCGGCAAATAACTCATGGGGAGGACATGGCCCCAGCAAAGCTCTGGAGGAAGCGGTTGACCATGCCGGGCAGCTTGGAATCATTTCTGTGATGGCATCAGGAAATGAGGGGCAGGATAATGACGCGTCGATACAGCCGCCTGAGTCAGGCAATCCGCTGGCGTCGCTGACAGTCAATGCATCCGATCGGGAAGGTATGGCTGCCCCATTCAGTAATTTTGGACAGATCAATACAGACTTGTATGCTCCGGGTGTGGATATTTTCTCTACATATCCTGTTGCGAAGGGAATTGCTTATCCGGTGTTTCCCTCAGGGGACGCCAACCCGGCTGTAGTTTATAACGCGGAAATGTCATCTGTAGAGGAAGGTTCAGTTGAGCCAGTTGAGGAAAGTGTCAGTGCACAGAGCGGCAGCGTCACTTTGTCTCTTCCGTCCGCGGAAGAGCCTGTCCTGCAGTGGAAAACAACAGCAGGGGCTGTAGGAGATACACTTGGCATCCAGTGGATGCTGGGAGATATGAGTGCGTTTAAGGATGGTGCAAATTATCTGGGACTTACTCTGGGAGTGACGGATGAGATCAACAGTGAGCGGGGAAGGCTTATAAAGATACAAGTTCTGGTAAATAGTGAGAGCGGTCCTGTGTGGGCAGATGTAAGTACAGCCGATACTTCAGTGGAATATGGTACTCCCGGACCAGTGACGGTTTCTCTTATGGAACTGAAGGATTCTGTCATATGGGAAGATTTTCAGATACGGATTCTTCGGACTGCCGCGCAGCTTGATTTGAAGCAGACTTTAACCTTCCGTCTGGAGGGAATGCTTCTGGCAGAGGAGACGGTAGCCTACCGCTTCCTGTCTGGTACCTCCATGGCAGCGCCCATGGTTACAGGCGCCATTGCCCTTTTAAGTGACGCTTATGGGGTGAGCAGCATTGAGAATCCGGAGGAACAGGCTCAGGCCATGTATGAGATCCGGGCAAGGCTTGCAGGAGGAGTGACCCGCACAGAGGAGATGACAGATACCTGTGTGTCTGGAGGATATTTAGATCTGGAGAAGGCGGTGACGTCTCCATATCCGGTGTTGGACGAACTGGTCCAAGAGGGAAGCCGAGCAGTGCTAAAAGGGTACTTTTTCGGAGGTGAAGGGACGCTTACTATGGATGGGGAATATCTTGATGTATCTGAGTGGACTGATACGCAGATTACGTTTACCCTGCCGGCGGGAACCGCCGAGGGAATACATGTATTTTGCGTGACAGACACTGAAACGGCGGCGGATGGCAGCCAGTACGGACAGGATCATTTCCAGACAGAGGCGGTCTCCCCATCAGCGGGAGGAGAATTGTTTGAAAAACTTTCTTCGCCTGATCTGACACAGCTTGGAGTGGAGCTTAACTTTGAGCAGGTCAATCCTGTTTCCGCAGCGTCTGTAAACGGAAAGGTATATGTAGTTTCCGATGAGTTTAAAGCTCTGTCCGATGCCGGAGAAATCAGAGTTCTGTTGGCCTATGACACTGCCTCAGGAATATGGAGCAAAGTGGAACTGCCCTTTATCGGCGCAGATAAGCTGATACAGATTGCTTCGGCAGGAGAGAAGCTTTATATTCTTGAAAATGCAGAAACAGGAGTTCTTGTGGTTCATTCTTACGATCCTCTTTCAGGAGATACAGAAGTCCTGTCCGAGATCAATACCGGAGAACCGTTCTATAATAGCGGCTTCATATGTGATGGAAGCAGCCTGTGGATTGTGGGAGGGGCCCGGACAGTCGATGAGGAAACACAGGAACCCATCGCCCGTGTTTTTTCCATGAATATAGAAGACAGGATGTGCAGAGAACTTCCGTCTCTTAACGTGGCGCGGAGTAATCCTGTGCTGGGATTCGTGGAAGGAAAACTGATCGTCGCGGGAGGAGAAAATCCTGATGGTCAGTGGGAAAGTACGACACAGATATGGGACGGTGCGACATGGACGCAGGGATCATCCTTCCCGGAAGTTTATGACAATCAAGTGAATATGGCGGCGTCAGGAAGCTTCGGCGGCAAGATGATTGTTTCCGGCATGTTAAGCGACAAGGACCACACAGGCGATACGTGGGGGTATGATGCGCAAGGCGATGTATGGACTATGCAGTCACAGAAACTGGACGACACAAAAGTGCTTTGGACCGGAGGCATTGTAAGCGGAGATTATTTCTATGTATTTGGGCTTACGAATGTGGGAAACGATATTGAATATAAGTTTTACCGCCTGAAGGTACAGGAGACGACTCCCGGAGGCGGAGACACAGATTCGGAAACTTCGCCATCTGATACAGATAAGAAAAACCCGCAGCATGGAAAAGAAGAAAAAGCGGTCAAGACTGGAGATAGTGACAACGCAGTGGCTATACTCCTTCTGCTCTTAGCAGTCAGCGCTGCGGCGGCTGGCTCCGCGTTTGGGGCAATATTGTACAGAAAACGGACTCGTTAGGCGCAAAACCATTGCTCCCTGCCCTTGACATCCTCCCGGCTATATGCTAACCTGTTTTACAGATTAAAAAGAATCAAGAACAGTAAAAAGCGACGAGGAAGAGAGTATTCTGCCGGAAGTTTTACAGAGAAATCCCAGAGGACAGGAACAGTGGGCGCAATAAGGAGCACCATATAACTGCCCGTGCTGAGAGGGATGGATGGAAAGCAGAGGAATATGGCTTCTGAGCAGTGCGGGTGAACCGGGGAGACGCATATGACGTGACGATTCCGGCAAACTCGTGAAGGGTCCGCCCTTTACAGCGGAGAGTGTAGATCAGGCACTCACAGAGGTCTCATTCCGTGAGGATGAGGCGAAGAGAAGTGGTAACACGGCGATATCCCGTCTTCTTGTTTTCAGGAAGACGGGATTTTTTGTTTCCCCAGTACAGTCATAAAAGGCGCGTGCTGAATTGGAAACATCAGCTATGGAAACATCAATTATGTAACAGAAACAATTATACAAGGGAGGGGCATTATGTCAGAGAAACAGAAATATTACATTACAACCGCTATAGCCTACACATCAGGCAAGCCGCATATCGGAAACACCTATGAGATTGTGCTGGCGGACGCGATCGCGCGCTACAAGAGAAGTCAGGGGTATGATGTGTTCTTCCAGACAGGTACGGACGAGCACGGACAGAAGATCGAGCTGAAGGCACAGGAAGCGGGCATCACTCCGAAGGAGTTTGTGGACAATGTATCCACAGAGATCAAGAGAATCTGGGATCTGATGGACACTTCTTATGATAAATTTATCCGCACTACGGATGAAGACCATGAGAAACAGGTGCAGAAGATTTTTAAGAAGCTCTATGATCATGGGGATATTTACAAAGGATATTATGAGGGTATGTACTGTACTCCATGTGAGTCTTTCTTCACAGAGTCCCAGCTTGTAGACGGAAAGTGTCCGGACTGCGGACGGGAAGTACAGCCGGCGAAAGAAGAAGCATATTTCTTCAAAATGAGTAAGTATGCGGACCGTCTGATCGAGCATATCAACACGCATCCGGAGTTTATCCAGCCAGTATCCAGAAAGAATGAGATGATGAACAACTTTCTCCTTCCGGGACTTCAGGACCTGTGTGTGTCAAGAACTTCCTTTAAATGGGGAATCCCGGTTGATTTTGACCCCAAGCATGTGACTTATATGTGGCTGGATGCGCTAACAAACTATATCACGGGTATCGGGTATGATGCAGACGGAAACAGCACAGCGCAGTTTGAAAAGCTGTGGCCGGCTGACCTGCATCTGATCGGAAAAGATATCATCCGTTTCCATACGATTTACTGGCCTATTTTCCTCATGGCATTGGGGCTGCCGCTTCCGAAGCAGGTGTTCGGACATCCGTGGCTTCTGCAGGGAGACGGAAAGATGAGTAAATCCAAAGGAAACGTGCTCTATGCGGATGAACTGGTTGATTTCTTCGGAGTGGACGCGGTGCGCTATTTCGTGCTCCATGAGATGCCGTTTGAAAATGATGGCGTGATCACATGGGAGTTGATGGTTGAGCGTCTCAACTCTGACCTTGCGAACACGCTTGGCAACCTGGTGAACAGGACTGTTTCCATGACAAATAAATATTTCGGCGGAACCGTGACGGACAAAGGCGCAGCAGAAGAAGTGGATGCAGACTTAAAAGCAGTTATCGAGAATACGTCAAAAGCAGTGGAAGCGAAGATGAATGAACTCAGAGTGGCGGATGCGATCACAGAGATATTTAACCTGTTTAAACGCTGCAATAAATATATTGACGAGACAATGCCGTGGGCGCTGGCAAAGGATGAAACTAAGAAAGACCGTCTGGAGACAGTTCTGTGGAACCTGATCCAGGGGATTTCTGCAGGAGCAGTGCTTCTGGAATCCTTCATGCCGTCCACCAGCAAGAAGATACTGGAGCAGCTTGGCGGCGGCCATGTGACAGAAAAACCGGAAATCCTGTTCCAGAGGCTGGATTTAGAAGAAGTGATGAAAAAAGTGGAAGAACTTCACCCGCCGGTAAAAGAGGACGCTGCAACCGGTTCAGACGAAGCGGTGATCGACATTGAGCCGAAAGAAGAAATTACTTTTGAGCAGTTCGGTGCAATGCAGTTCCAGGTGGGAGAGATCATTGCCTGTGAGGAAGTGAAGAAATCAAAGAAACTCCTTTGCTCCCAGGTGAAGATCGGAAGCCAGGTAAAACAGATTGTGTCAGGAATCAAGGCGCATTATACACCGGAAGAGATGGTAGGTAAGAAAGTCATGGTACTTGTGAATCTGAAACCGGCGAAGCTGGCAGGAGTGCTTTCTGAGGGCATGCTGCTCTGTGCAGAAGATGCAGAGGGGAATCTGTCGCTTATGGTGCCGGAGAAGGAGATGCCGGCCGGAGCGGAAATCTGTTAAATTCAGAAGGGGAAGCAGGCTGCGGACCCGCTGATAAAAAAGGAGGGCTGTTTTTGCAGTCCTCCTTCTTGGATATTATATTTCTTTCAGCACTTTCAGCAGCCGTGAATTATCTTCCGGCTTCATAATACAAAACCGCACGAACTCCCCGTCCAGACACTGGAAGGAGGAGCAGTCCCGGATCATGAGACCGCGTTTGATACATGTTTCAAATACATCAGATGCGGTCTTTTCTTGTTTTAAGATTTGAAGCAGCAGAAAATTTGCATAAGCCGGATAGACTTTAAACGACGGAACCTGTGACAGTATATCATACATCCTGCTGCGTTCAGACAGGATGAGCTGCCGTGTCTGCTCAATGTAATCTTTGTCCTGAAAGAGCAGTTCCCCGGCGAAAGCTCCTAGACTGTTTAAGGACCAGGGGACCTGTTTTTCTTTCATTTTATCAAGCAGCTGCCGGTTTCCGGAGACAGCATATCCAAGCCGCATACCCGGGGCGGCAAAAAATTTAGACACGCCTCTTAGTACACAGAGATTTGAAAATGTTTCTGTAAACGGCACTGCGGTAACTGCTGTTATATCAGGTGCAAATTCTACATAAGTTTCGTCGATCATGACAAAGATATTGTTTTTTGCGCAGAAAGACAGGAGCTGTTCCATGTCGTCATGCAGGATGGCGGACGAGGTGGGATTGTTCGGGTTACAGAGAATAAGAAAGTCATGCCCGCCGTTTTTAAGTGCTGTGCACAGATCATCTACATCCAGAATGAAGTCATGGTCTTCTCTCAGGTGATAGTATTCTTGTGCGCTTCCTGAAAAGGAGAGCTCCCGGGAATATTCGGAGTAAGTCGGGCCGAGGATGAGCGTCCGCTTTGGCGCGCATCCCCCGATCAGCAGAGAGATCAGTTCGCTGGTGCCGTTTCCGGGAAGGACAAATTCAGGAGGAATGTGACAATAGTCAGAGATAACATTCCTGAGGCCGGTATAGTCGCGGTCCGGGTAGGCGCAGAGTACATCCAGGCGGGCGGCAAGAGTTTCTTTCAGAG
>CALWFY010000006.1 GCA_944377775.1 uncultured Mediterraneibacter sp. | reverse complement strand
AGCTGACCGTTTGAATAGATAAAAGAATATGTCTCCCAAAGCCCGGTTCCAGCGGGGCTTATAAAAGTGCCTCTATTCTCGGCACTGCCATTCCAGAACTCTCAAAAAAACGGCAGATTGGTACTTGGAGAGGACATATCTATCTTTTCAATGCAGTTTGCGGAAACTCAAGCAAAATATAGAAATATGAAACAGGTTCCTCACCTCTCTTTTAGAAGAAAGAGGGACAGGTATGCCCCCTTTCGGAGCCTCCCTGTCCTGTCCCAATCCCGTATCTCATTCCTGTTCCTATTTAACAAGTGCCAGTGTCTCTCTTGCGATGGCCAGCTCCTCATTTGTCGGAATAACAAACACTCTTACTTTTGATCCCGGTTTTGAGAGTTCCACCTGTTTTCCTCTCAAACCGGCATTCAATTCTTTATCGAACTCTATGCCGAGATATCCCAGGTAACTGCATACCTGCTCTCTTACATAATCGTCATTCTCACCGATTCCGGCTGTAAAGACGATATCGTCCACACCGTTCATTGCTGCTGCATAAGAGCCGATATATTTTGCTACTCTGTATGAAAATACATCCATCGCAATCTTTGCCTTTTTGTCGCCTGCGTTCATTGCGTCAGTAAGGTCACGGAAATCGCTGGAGAGTTCTCCTGAAAGACCAAACACACCTGATTTTTTATTCAGCACGTTCATCACACCCTCGATATCCAGCCCCTCTTTCTGTGCGACAAACTCCATGATCGCCGGATCAATATCTCCAGAGCGGGTTCCCATCACAAGCCCCTCAAGCGGTGTCAGACCCATGGATGTGTCGACAGATTTTCCGTTCATAACGGCAGTCACACTGGAACCGTTTCCAAGGTGGCACACGATCGTCTTAAGGTCTTCGTAAGGTCTTCCCATCACCTCAGCAGCCTTCTTTGACACATAACTGTGGCTTGTTCCATGGAATCCGTAACGTCTGATTTTATATTTCTCATAATACTCGTAAGGAAGTCCGTACATGTATGCTTTCTCCGGCATTGTCTGGTGGAAAGCTGTATCAAATACTGCAACCATAGGAGTTTCCGGCATCAGCTTCTCACATGCAGCCACACCGATCAGGTTTGCTGGATTGTGGAGCGGTGCCAGCTCATTGCACTCTTCCACTGCCTTTTTCACCTCTCCTGTAATGATCACGGATGAAGCGAATTTTTCTCCGCCGTGCACCATACGGTGTCCCACAGCGCCGATCTCATCCAGACTCTTTAAAACACCTGTCTCAGGGTTTGTCAGTGCTTCAATTACAAACTGAATTGCTTCTGTATGAGTGGGCATCGGCTTATCCGATTTTTCCTTCTCTCCACCTTCCGGGTGGTAAGTAAGCCTGCCATCAATTCCGATCCTCTCACAGATTCCTTTTGCCAGCACTTCTTCTGACTCCGCATTGATGAGCTGGAATTTCAGTGAAGAGCTCCCACAGTTGATTACTAATACGTTCATTTCCTTTCCTCCCAAACTTGTTTATTTTATACAGGATTTTATCCTGTCAGATTACATTGCCTGTGCCTGAACAGCTGTGATTGCTACCACGCCCACGATATCTTCTGCGCTGCATCCACGGGACAGATCGTTGACCGGAGCCGCAATACCCTGTGTCAGGGGTCCGTAAGCTTCTGCTTTTCCAAGTCTCTGCACCAGCTTGTATCCGATATTTCCGGCATCCAGATCCGGGAAGATCAGTACATTAGCATGTCCTGCCACCGGGCTGCCCGGAGCTTTTGAAGCTCCCACTTCAGGAACAATGGCTGCGTCAAGCTGCAGTTCTCCGTCCAGTTTCAGGTCCGGAGCGAACTCATGTGCAAGACGTGTCGCCTCAACTACTTTATCTACATCAGCATGTTTTGCGCTGCCCTTTGTGGAGTGTGACAACATGGCTACGATCGGCTCTTTTCCTGTCAGGATCTTAAAGGACTCTGCTGAAGAAAGAGCGATGTATGCCAGTTTCTCAGAATCCGGATTCTGCTCCAAACCTGCATCACCAAAGATAAATGTTCCGTCTGCTCCCATATCGCAATCCGGAACAACCATGAGGAAGAAAGCAGATACCAGCTTGGTTCCCGGTTTTGTCTTCAGAATCTGAAGGCACGGACGAAGTGTGTCAGCTGTAGAGTGACATGCTCCTGATACCATTCCGTCAGCATCCCCCATCTTCACCATCATAACACCATAGTACAGATAATTATTCAGAAGAAGCTCTCTTGCCTGATCTTCTGTCATGCCTTTTTTCTGTCTTAATTCAACCAGTTTTGCAATATAGCTCGCTGTCTTATCGCTGGTTGCCGGGTCCACGATCGTGGCACCGGAAATATCATATGTACCTTTGTTTTTCTCGATCTCCTCTGCGCTTCCCACAAGAATCAGATCAGCAATCCTCTCTTTTAAAACCGCTTCCGCAGCTTTATAAGTTCTTTCGTCCTCTGTCTCAGGAAGAACAATCGTCTTTCTGTCCGCTTTTGCTCTAGCCTTGATTTCATCAATAAATCCCATGAATCAAAATCCACCTTTCATTTTTTATCACATGTATTTTTATTATACCTCAAAGAATTTTTGTATACAAGGGATTCTATGTGCATTTTTAAGTACAATCAATTATTTTCCCCCGCTCCATTTATAGGATTGTCACAAAAATAACAATTTCAAAGAGCAAACACGGTTGTCACAATATTAAAATAGACGAGAATCGTGCATGTATCCAGTATAGTCGTAATCAAAGGAGCCGCCATAATGGCCGGATCAAGCCCAATCTTCTTTGCGATCAGCGGCAGGATACACCCGATGCACTTGGCCATTGTAACCACTGCTATCATTGTGATTCCCAGCGCCACTGCCAGCATGATATCCCTGTCGTACATGATGCATATCCGTATGCCGTTGACAAACGCCAAAAGCGTACCCACGATCAAAGCCACCCGGATTTCCTTAAAGACAACTTTAAAAATATCCTTAAACTCAATCTCTCCGACAGCTAGGCCCCGGATAATAAGAGTCGAGCTCTGAGAACCGCAGTTTCCGCCCGTACCCATGAGCATCGGTATAAACGTGATCAATATGGGCATGGAAGCCATAGCACTCTCATAATATCCGAGTATCTCTCCGGTCACTGTGGCAGAAAGCATAAGAAGCATCAGCCACGGTGTACGGTTTTTCACCTGTTTAAATACGGAAGTCTCAAAATAGGAGTCCTCATTGGGGCTGACACCGGCCATGATGCTGATATCTTCTGTTGCCTCATCCTGAAGGACGAGCATAGCATCATCAACCGTTACGATTCCCACAAGACAGTCCTCATGGTCAATAATGGGAATTGCCACAAGACCGTATTTGTTGATCATATTCGCCACATGTTCCTGATCGTCCAGCGTCCTTGCATAGAGCACATTCTCATCCATAATGTCCCCGATCAGCCTGGACTCTCCTGCAGTGAGAAGTTCCTTTACATCGACCATACCGATCAGCTTTTTCTTTTCTGTCACATAGCAGGTATAGATTGTCTCCTTGTTGATGCCGACCTGCCGTATCTTCAAAATTGCATCCGCCACCGTCATCTCTTTGCGAAGGCTGATGTACTCGATATTCATGATGCTTCCCGCACTGTCCTCGGGATACTGCAGGAGCGCATTGATTTTCTGCCTGGTCTGTTCATCTGTCACCGCAAGCAGACGGTCCACCACGTTGGCGGGCATCTCCTCCAGCACATCCACCGTATCATCCACATACATCTCTTCCATGACCTCTTCCAGCTCGGAATCAGTCAGCGCGTTGATCAGGTCCTCGCGCATATCGCTGTTCATATCCGTGAACACTTCCGCTGCTTCCTCTTTGGCGAGCAGCCGAAACACAAGCGTGCGCTGCTTTTTATCCAGCTCCTCCAGGGCCTCCACGATATCAACGGGATGCATGGATTCCAGCCCTTCTTTCAACTCTTTAAAATTATGTTCTTCCAGTAATTCAATGATCTGTTCAACATCCAGTCTGTTTTCCTTATCCATGCCGTATCCCTTCCTGTATTCTCGTATATGTTATCTATTATATCACGAAATGTACTATTTCACATGCAGGTCCTTTCCTCTGAAAGGAAAAATATTTTCCTGTGAAGAATTAATCATTTTATAGTATAATATGGTAGAAATTGATATACAAGGAGATTCTTATGAAAATTGTCGGTCTGATCACAGAATACAATCCATTTCACAATGGACATCTCTATCACATAGAAGAGGCAAAGCGAACTGCCGGCGCGGATGCCGCCATTGTCGTCATGAGCGGGGACTATGTGCAGCGGGGCACGCCGGCCATCATGCCGAAGCGCCTGCGCGCTGAAATGGCTTTGCGCTGCGGCGCCTCCGTCGTTTTCGAGCTTCCCGTCTGCTATGCCACAGGAAGTGCAGAATATTTTGCCACAGGAGCGGTCTCTCTCCTTGACAGTCTTGGCATCGTTGATTCTATCTGTTTTGGAAGTGAATGCAATGACCTGAGTGCCCTCTCCCATGTGGCGGATATCCTCGGAAAAGAACCGGAGGACTACAGAAGTCTTCTGAAAAAGAACTTAAAAAAAGGCTCCTCCTTTCCTGCAGCCAGACGCGACGCCATGCTGGAATATACACGGACACCGGTATACGCATCCCTCTTAAACGATCCGAACAATATACTGGGCATCGAATACCTGCGGGCGCTGAAAAAACTGAACAGTCCCATGACCGCGTTCACGATCCAGAGGAAGGGCTCCCACTATCATGACAGAACTCTTTCTTCCCCAAATTTCAGCTCAGCCTCTGCCATCCGTTCCCTCCTGGCTTATTCAGGCTCTACCCTGAGGACAGAACAGGAAGGAGGCTCTTTTGAAAACACGCCGTTCTCCAATATTTTAGGCGAACTGGAAGATCAGGTCCCGTCCTCCTGTCTGGAACTTTTAAAAGATTATCACCGGGTACAATACCCCGTATATCAGAATGATTTCTCCATCATCCTGAAATATAAACTGCTCAACAAACATCCCGGCAGCCTCACCCGATACATGGATGTCTCGGAAGAACTGGCCAACCGCATCTGCTCGCAGCTTAATAACTTCTTCAACTACAGGCAGTTCTGTGAGCTTTTAAAGACAAGAGAAACAACGCAGACAAGAATCAACCGGGCACTCCTCCACATCATGCTGGGTATCAAAAAAGATGATGTAAACACATATATTGAAAGCGGCAGACACTTTTATGCCCGCCTCCTGGGATACCGCAAAGACCGGGCGAAACTGATCAGCCGAATATCCAAAGAAAGCTCTCTCCCACTGATTGCCCGCCTCTCGGACATGGATGAGCTCCCCTCTCTCGGACAGCGGATGCTGCGCAATGACATTCTGGCATCCAACCTGTACACCTCCGTGGTGACAGATAAATATAAGACAGCGTTCCAGAACGAATATAAGCAGAGTATTATCAAAGTGTAAATACCTCTTTCTTGTACAGATAAGCAGCTGAGAGTAATTGAAACTTTAATTTCCATAACGTACAATATCCGCAAAACTATGACTGCATCGCGGCTTCGGGCCGCTGCGCTCTACGAGCCGCTCACGCAGCATAGTCCTGCGGATATTTTGTTTTTTGGAAGCAGAAGTTTTAAAATCCTTTCAGCTGCTGGTCTGTATAATAAAAATGTATTTGCATGGCAAAGTATCGAGATCAGCAGGCACTTCCGACAGGGAGCGTTTACTGCAGGCTGTAAAATGCAGATTTTCTGACTTGATTAAATAAGTTCCCGGAAACTATATCATATAAGCAAAACTTTAAGTGAGAGCGTTCTGAAAAGCATTTGAGGAGGGTGTTAAATAGGGGCTGGTGAAGACCCTTTGGTCGAACACCAGCCCCTATTGTTACAGCCGCCCAAATCTTTGAAGTAAAGCGGAACGGTTTTGCGTTATGATACAGTTTCCGGGAACGTATCTTAACCAAGTTTATAATCTCTTTGCGATCGCCTTGATAAATTCTTCGCTGTTGAGCACTGTCGGATTCTCGATCGTTGTAATCAGCGCCAGGTCTTTTGTCATCTCACCTGACTCAATGGTGTCGATAGTCGCTTTTTCCAGCCTGTCAGCAAACTCCATAAGTTCTTTATTTCCATCCAGCTCGCCGCGTTTTCTCAAAGCGCCTGTCCATGCGAAAACGGTTGCCACAGAATTGGTGGATGTCTCCTCCCCTTTTAAGTGTTTGTAATAATGGCGCTGCACAGTACCATGAGCCGCTTCATACTCATAGTATCCGTCCGGTGATACGAGCACGGACGTCATCATGGCAAGAGAACCAAATGCGGAAGAGATCATATCACTCATCACATCTCCGTCATAGTTCTTACATGCCCAGATATAACCGCCCTCTGATTTCATCACACGGGCCACCGCATCATCAATCAGGGTATAGAAGTACTCGATTCCGGCCGCTTTGAATTTCTCATCAAACTCCGCATCATAGATTTCCTGGAAGATGTCCTTGAAAGTATGATCGTATTTCTTGGAGATGGTATCTTTTGTGGCAAACCAGAGGTCCTGTTTTGTATCCAGCGCATAAGAGAAACAGCTTCTTGCAAAACTCTCAATAGACTGATTCAGATTGTGCATTCCCTGTACGATACCCGGGCCGTCAAAATTATGTACCAGCTCTTTTGTCTCTGTTCCGTCCTCTGCCGTGTAGACAAGCTCTACTTTCCCGGCTCCCGGTATTTTCATTTCAGACCCTTTGTACACATCCCCATAGGCATGTCTTGCGATTGTGATCGGCTTCTTCCAGTTTTTCACACACGGTTCAATCCCTTTTACGACAATGGGAGCGCGGAATACTGTTCCGTCCAGAATGGCACGAATGGTACCATTGGGGCTTTTCCACATCTCTTTCAGATCATACTCGTCCATGCGCGCCGCATTCGGAGTGATGGTCGCACATTTTACCGCAACCTTGTATTTCTTTGTTGCCAGAGCAGAATCCACAGTCACCTGATCGTTCGTCTCATTTCTGTGCTCCAGACCCAGATCATAGTACTCTGTTTTTAAGTCAATGTAAGGAATGAGCAGTTCATCCTTTATCATTTTCCAGAGAATCCTTGTCATCTCGTCTCCGTCCATCTCCACAAGCGGTGTGGTCATTCTGATTTTTTCCATTGTCAGTTTCCTCCTGATCTCTTATTTACAGTTTTCTTTTTCGTATCCCTGCTTTTTCAGATTCTGTATCACATGCATGATATGTTCATTGGCAAGCTGTTCCGCCAGTTCTTCATCCCTGTCCCGTATGGCCCGCAGTATCTGCCGGTGTTCCCGAATAGATTTTCTGGCCCGGTCCTCGGACGCGACCGAATCCTTTCTCACCGCCTGAACATAATTGTGAAAATCTTTGAGCAAATGGCTTAAAATCCGGCTTCCGGAGGCCTCATAGAGAATCGCATGAAAACGCCCGTCCAGCATGGCGATCTGTTCTGCGCTGAAGCCGCTCTCCTTTTTCATCTGAAATTCAGAAAGGAGTATTGTCTCCTCCAGCTCATACAGCTGCTTTTCCTCAATATGTTCTGCTGCCCAGCGGGCGCATAAACCCTCCAGCAGCGACCGTATCATATAAATGTCCCAGATATCTCTGCGGGAAATCCCTGTCACATAGGCGCCCCTGTTTGGAATAATGGTCACCAGACCTTCCAGTTCAAGCTGGCGCAATGCTTCCCGGACAGGCGTCCGGCTCACGCCCAGTTCATTCCCTATAGTATTTTCTCTGAGTTCATCATTTTCCTTATACTTTCCACTCAGAATATCTTCACGAATTTTCTGAAAAACGCGTCCTCCGAGAGAATGTTCCTGATATCCTTCCATTCTTCAATCCTCCTGCCGCAAAACTTTCCACCATGCCGAATCTAATTGTATACAATTATACGAGATATGTCAATCTCACAGCACTCTCACCTTGAGCACTCCGTCTACATCGGCAAGCTGCTCTGCCACATCTGAAGGAACCTGCACATCCACATCCATCATGGTATA
>CALWFY010000005.1 GCA_944377775.1 uncultured Mediterraneibacter sp. | reverse complement strand
CGTCATATCTCCATGGCGGTATGGGCGGAGATAGTGTGTATTGTCTGTGCGGAGGCGGTTGCTGTGCCGCAGAGACGCACGTATTCTTGCGAGAAGCTCCGAGGTGCCGAAAGGTTTTGTAATATAGTCGTCGGCGCCCAGGTCTAAAGCAGATACTTTCTCCCGCTCGGCAGTCCGGGCTGATATGACAATGACGGGTGTGCTCGTCCAGGTTCGGATATCGCGGATAATCTGGCTTCCGTCCATGTCCGGAAGTCCGAGGTCCAGCAGAATAATGTCCGGACACTGAGAGCGGATGATTTCAAGTCCCTGTGCTCCTGTGTTGGCATAGAGGACTTTGTATTCGTGACGTTTGAGCACTTTTCCCATGAACGTCTGTATATTCTTTTCATCTTCAATAATCAGCACTGTAAATTTAGGCATTAATAATGTCCTCCTTTTCTTTTGGAAGGGTAAAAGTAAATTCTGCCCCGTCTGTATGATTAAAAGCGGTAATGACTCCTCCGTGTGCCTGTATGATCGTCTTACATATGGAAAGGCCGATGCCGATTCCCTTGTGACCGTCCGCGTTATCTGATGATATCTGCTGTCCCTCAAAAATGTGTGGGAGCTGATCTTCAGATACTCCGCTGCCATAGTCCCGCACTGCGAAAGAAATAACATGCTCCTGATCCCGGATAATCAGATCAATGGGAGCAGAACTTCCGGAATGGATAAACGCATTTTCCAGCAGGTTGATCAGAACCTGTTCGATCAGCGTGGGGTCCATGGACAGCATAAGAAAATTGTTGGGCATATCAATGTGGATTTGAATATCCGGAAGCCGTTTTTTCAGCCGCTGTATTGCCTCTGATATAACTTCTTCCACCACTTCCGGAGATTTTTTTACTTTGTTGACCGAGTTATTGTCAATTCTTGTCACAGTGAGGAGGTTTTCCACCATATTCAGAAGCCACTGTGCGTCCTCTTTGATATTGGCGATAAGCTCTGTGCGTTCCTCATCAGACAGTTCAGGATCATTTTCCAGGCAGGAAGCGGATGAGCCGATAATGCTGGTAAGGGGAGTCCTCAGATCATGAGAGACTGCCCGCAGCAGATTGGCCCGAAGTTTTTCCCGGTCTGCCTCGGCAAGTGCTTTCTCCCGGTCGGCAACAGCCTTGCGCTGCTGCTTCAGGGCGGTGGTAGTGGCGCTTGTGATCAACGAGATGGCAAGCATACCGATAAATGTGACCGGATAGCCGTCAAGAGAAAAATTAAACTTAAAATACGGATAAGAAAAGAAAAAATTGACGGCAATCACACAAAACAAGGAAGCAATGATCCCATACAGAAAACCCGAAGTATGCAGGGCGGTAAGGATCAGAGCCAGCGTATAGATCACAGTGATGTTCGCTGTGTTTTGGTTCCCCAAATAAAAAAAACAAAATGACAAGGCTGTGGCAGCCAGCAGCCTCAATATTGTAAAAAGAGTGTCAGATAAAATTCTATTTTTCATAAGCATAAGTAAATAGTCGAAAGAGAGCCGGTTACACCGGCTCTCCATTTTTATATTTCTGGATTACATGCTGAATCCTTTCGTTCGGGCTTAAGATCGAGCTGATCGAGCCGTCATGATTCAGTGTGTCAATGATGAGAGCAATATATTTGCTCATATCACAGTTGATATAGTACGGTTTGGATAAAAGTTCCGGCGTCTGGTAAATCAGGTTGGTTGTGAGAATACCGCTTATCACACCCTCCTCATACGCCTTGTCAAATTTTTCCATACCGCTTGTAAACAGTCCGAAAGTTGCAGCAGCATAGATGCGTTTTGCTTTTCTGCGTTTTAATTCTGTGGCAACGTCAATGATGCTGTCTCCGGAGGAAATCATATCGTCAATGATAATGACATCCTTGCCCTCCACAGAGCTGCCGAGAAATTCATGTGCCACAATGGGGTTGCGTCCGTCCACGATTTTTGTGTAGTCGCGGCGTTTATAGAACATTCCCATGTCAAGACCGAGAACGTTGGCGAGATAGATGGCGCGGTTTGTAGCGCCTTCATCAGGGCTGATCGCCATCATGTGGTCACTGTCGATCTGAAGATCTTTTACTGTCCGCAAAAGCCCTTTGATGAACTGGTAAGTGGGAGAGACGGTCTCGAATCCGCTTAAAGGAATTGCATTCTGTACTCTCGGGTCATGGGCATCAAAAGTGATGATATTTTCAACACCCATGCGTACAAGTTCCTGAAGGGCCAGGGCGCAGTCAAGAGATTCACGAGAACTTCTCTTGTGCTGACGGCTTTCATAGAGGAACGGCATAATCACGTTAAGACGCCGGCCTTTTCCGCCGATGGCCGCGATGATCCTTTTTAAATTCTGAAAATGGTCATCAGGAGACATGTGATTTGTCTTACCCGTGAGAGAATAAGTTACGCTGTAATTACATACATCCACCATCAGGTACAGGTCTTTTCCACGCACAGATTCTCCGAGGATTCCTTTTGCCTCACCGGAACCAAAGCGCGGGACGCGGGCGTCAATAAGATAGGTGTCTTTCTCATATTCGGCAAATGCAGCGTCATCGCGGTATTCATTTCCGCTTTCATGGCGCCATTTTACAAGATAGTCGTTGATTTTTTCTCCAAGTTCCTCGCATCCTGTCAGTGAGATCAGTCCCAGGCTTCCCACCGGAATGTTTTCTAAGATTCGTTCTGTTCGGCGTAACATTAATGTTCCTCCCTGTTTTTTAACTTTTTCTTGATTCGTATATCATCACCGATTATCTTAAGCAGTGCATAGCTGCTGGTGATTCTGGAAAAAGACCGTTCTGTGTACAGGTTGGCGATTGATTCCAGAGAAAGATTTGTGGAGATAATCGTTGATTTCCTGTGAATGAGCCTCTCATTGATGCAGGTAAAAAACTGCGCTGCAATAAAGGCATTTGTGTATTCGCTCCCCAGATCGTCAATGATAAGGAGATCGCAGTTGAAGATATGTTCGCTCATATTTTTTGCGTCCACATCATTTTTATCGAACTTGGGCTGTGAGAGCGCACTGAAAAGCTGAGGCGCCGAAAAATAGAGTACGGAAAATTCTCTGTCCATGATTTCACGGGCGATACATGTAGACAAAAATGTCTTTCCCACGCCCACGCTGCCATAGAAGAAAAGATTCTGAAATTCTTTTCCGAATGTATCGATAAAACGATGGCATATTTTAAGCGTATCTTCCATTATGGTGCGGGCAGAACGCCCGGTTGTTTTATCATAAATGGAGGGCGAATAAAAATCAAGACTAAAATTGTCAAAAGACGCTTCTGTAGGAAATTCTTTAATGTTGGACTGTTCGTACAGCAGCCCTATGACCGCCCGTTTGAAGCAGTGACATTTCTGATTCCCGATATAACCGGTATCTTTACAGTCCGGACAGTCGTAGATCGGTTCAAGGTAATTTTCGGGAAATCCGGCAGAAATGAGCAGATTCTTCTTGCTGCTGCGCAGGATTTCCAGTTCTTCTTTCAGGGAAGCAAGAGCCCGGGCATCTCCGTTTAACAGTTTTTTCCCGTATTGTACGGAGAGGATGGATATGGATTCATCAAGCGCTTTGAATTCAGGCAGTTTTTGATATACTTCTTCGTAGCGGCTTGATTGGATGTCATGGTTTTTGAGCTGCCTTTTTTCATATTCACGCATGATCGCATAGTATTGTGAATTTTTCAGTGCCATGAATGTGCTCCTTTTAATTACTGTTCAATAACTGTTCCTCAAGAGATTCCATGTCATATCTGCGCCGTTCAAAATTATTCAGATTTTTCGCAGCTGTTTTTGGTTTGACGGAAGTTCTTCCGGAGGAGCGCTCTTTTAAGTATTCTTCATCAAGGGAGGCTATATCCTTCAGGTGGCGGATATTTTTTTCATGCCACTTTGTCAGGATAGAATCTGCGTACTCAAAACTTGGCTGATGGGTGGCGGCGATCGTGCGCCGACAGGCTTCTGCTATGATGTCGGAGGAAAAGGCATATTCCTCGGACCATTTCTTTATGAAGGCAAGCTCAGAAGACGCAGGCCCGCGATTTTTGATGCCGAAAGCATTCAGCACTGTGTAACAGCTGTGGCTGTAAAGAGCAGAGTGTTCTTTTGCCTGGGAAACTGTTGAGATGCCTTCTTCTGCCCATGAAAAAGCAACTTTTCGGATATAGTGCATACTCTTGTGTCCGTTTTCCGCGCAGGATTCAATCAGATACTCGATCAGGTCTGCAGACATATGAAGCGTATCATAGAAATAAGTGATCGTCTCCATTTCCGTGTGAGTCAGTGTTTTGCCAAGATACTGTTCTGCAATAAAAAGAAGAGATTTGATCTCTTTCTGAGCGCGAAATACATCAAGAGGAACTGCTTTTTTTGCAGAGAGAGACCCGGCGCCAGCTCCGGAATTCTGTGTATCCGTGGATATGCTTTGTCCGACAGTCTGACCGGCTTGTATGGATGCAGAGTTTTTCTGCTCTGCCGCGGGAGTTTTCTGAAGCTCCAGTGCAGTGATCTTTCCTTCTGAATCGCGCTCTGCGCGCAAAAGTCCTTTTTTCTCCCAGTAACGGAAGGCGCGCAGAATGTCTTTTTCTGTATTGTTAAGGCAGTCTGCGATTGTCGCAAGAGTCAGGGACGAACATGGATCGTCCAGATGACGCAGAAGGAACAGGTAAACTTTTACAAATTCACCGTTGGCGTCGATCATGTAATTATCGATAAAATCATTCGGAAGCAGGGTTGCGTTCGTCTGAAATTTATTTTTTAGTGTTAAAGTTTTCATAAAATATTCCGCCCATTCTCTCATTTGCTTTTGTAACCTGCACACATGCAGAGTGTAAAATAGAAAGCGGACATTGCGTGCCGCTTTCCTTACTTTACTAATATATCATTTTATCCCCCGGTTAAAAAGTATTTTTTGGTGGGTAAGTCCGGGTTTTTTGTAGATAACTATGTGCAGAAAATGTGGATAACTTCCGCGCTTCCCATATTTATGGAAATGCGGAGATTATTTCAGGAGGTCTTCTCCGATAGTTACCACATTTCCGGCTCCCATGGTGATGAGCAGGTCGCCGGGGCGGCAGTTCTCTTTTAAGAATGCCTCAATCTCCTCAAAGCTGGGGAAATAGTGTGTGTCCGTACCCAGTTTTGCCGTTTCGACGGCAAGGTCTGCAGAGGAAATTCCCAGCGTATCCGTCTCGCGTGCAGCATATATGTCAGCGAGCACCAGATGGTCTGCGTGGGAAAGCGCCTCAGCAAACTCATGGAAAAATGCCTTGGTGCGGGTGTAGGTGTGGGGTTGGAATACACACCATACGCTGTTGTGCGGGGCGTGCTGGGCAGCCTTGAGCGTTGCAGTGATCTCTGTCGGATGGTGAGCATAGTCATCCACCACAGTTACACCGTTAAACTCTCCTTTGTACTCAAAACGGCGGTCTGTTCCGGTGAAAGAGAGAAGGCCTCTTTTGGTCACATCAGCCGGAATGTCAAGAAGGTCTGCCACAGCAATGGCGGACAGTGCGTTTGAAACATTGTGATTTCCTGTCACCGAGAGGACAATACGGTCTGTGTATTCCCCATGGATAAACAGATCGAATGAGACATGTCCGTGCTCATCGTAAGAAATATTGTCCGCGCTGTAATCAAAGTCATTGGAGCTGCCGTATGTCACCACATTGCAGGTCAGTCCGCTGTATATTTCCGGATAATCTGTAATATCTCCGTTGATGACAAGTGTCCCGTCATCAGGAAGCAGCTCTGCGAACTGGTGGAAAGAATGGCGGATATCCTCCAGATCTTTGAAGAAATCCAGATGATCTTCTTCAATATTTAAAATCACGCTGATTTTCGGGAAGAAGTTAAGGAAGCTGTTTGTGTATTCGCATGCCTCTGTAATGAATGTCCCGGAGTTCCCCACCCGGATATTGCCTCCGATTGCTTTTAAGATGCCGCCCACGGAGATTGTCGGGTCAAGGTCCGCTTCCAGAAGGATGTGCGAGATCATGGACGTGGTGGTCGTTTTCCCGTGTGTTCCGGATACAGCGATCGGAGTGTCATAGTTCTTCATAAGCTGTCCTAAGAGCTCCGCGCGGGTCAGCATAGGAATCTTCTGCGCCACTGCTTCGATCAGCTCCGGGTTGCTCCGGTTTATTGCCGCGGTATACACGACGCAGCCGATGCCGGGAGTGATGTTTTCAGCTTTCTGTCCGTAGGTGATATGCGCTCCCTCTGATTCCAGCTTTTTCGTCAGAGGAGACTCCTTTGAGTCAGAACCGGATACAGTGAAGCCTTCCTTGAGCAGGATCTCCGCGAGTCCGCTCATGCTGATACCTCCGATACCTATAAAATGGATGTGGATCGGGTGTTTAAAATCGATTTTATACATGTAGATTCCTCTTCTCTTTATTTTCTGATCTTGAAATTTTAGTCATAAATCATCTTAGTCTACTATATTATACTATATATGATAAAAATTAAAAGCAGTTCTTTTTATGCAAAAGTAATAAAAAGATTAAAAAAAATAAGAAAAAATTGTAAATTATTATTGGCTAAAGATAAATATATGGTATAATGGTTACATCTAACTAGAAATGAGGTGACGCAATGTTTAAAAAGGAAATGATTGCCATGCTGCTGGCGGGCGGACAGGGCAGTCGACTGGGGGTCCTCACAGCAAAGGTTGCAAAGCCTGCCGTGGCATTCGGAGGCAAGTACCGGATCATTGATTTCCCGCTGAGTAACTGTATTAATTCGGGAATCGACACTGTGGGCGTGCTGACGCAATATCAGCCGCTGCGTCTTAATACGCATATCGGGATCGGTATCCCGTGGGATTTGGACAGAAATGTTGGAGGGGTATCTATTCTGCCGCCCTACGAGAAGAGCTCGAACAGCGAGTGGTACACAGGGACGGCAAATGCAATTTACCAGAACTTGAACTACATGGAGACATATAATCCGGATTATGTGCTGATTCTTTCGGGGGATCATATTTATAAGATGGATTACGAGGTCATGCTCGATTTTCACAAGGCAAACAAAGCGGATGTCACGATCGCCGCGATGCCTGTGCCGATCGAGGAAGCGAGCCGATTCGGAATCGTTGTGACAGACAGCGAAAGCCGGATCAAAGAGTTCGAAGAGAAGCCGGAGAAGCCGAGCAGCAACCTGGCTTCCATGGGCATCTACATTTTCAGCTGGCCTGTGCTCAGAGAAGCGCTGATCAAGCTGAAAGATCAGCCCAATTGTGATTTTGGGAAACATATCATT
>CALWFY010000004.1 GCA_944377775.1 uncultured Mediterraneibacter sp. | reverse complement strand
ATGTTGTTTTGGTCGATGACATTATACACGAAAAGGGAGGTCAATGCTCTTTTTATTTGCAAACCTCCGAAAATCAAGGAAAAACATAACTGTAAACAATAAAAAACATGGTAGTTTTGACACTACCATTTATTATAGGGAGGATTACATATGATAAATTCTATTTCAGTAATTATAAGTATTGTATTATCAGTTCTGGCATTTCTTGTTTCAGTCGGAAATTTATATATGGAGAAAAGTTATAGCTCAATCATTGGTAACTGAACGAATTGAATGGTTAAATAAAGTTCGGCAGTTAATGGTTGAATTCATCGAGAATTACTATTTAAGGGCTGATCCCTCTAAATTGCAGGTATGCAAATTAAAAATTGAATTGTATACAAGAAGAGACAGCTCGGTATATGAAAAGTTAAATGAGTTGTTGAATGCTTGTACAGAGGATACTGAGTTTAACAAAGAGAGATATGATGAGTTAATAGAAGAATGTCAAAAAGTCTTAAACAGCACTTGGATTCGCATTAAGTTAGAGTCTGGGATGTCCCGGAAAGATGATAAAAAAATATATCAATTATTTGAAAAATTGCAGAAATAATTTTGGATGAAAAAACCGGGGATATCCCCGGTTTTTTCGTGCCTGGAAGTCTGGCGGATTCCTTTGTATATCAGATCAGGTTAATTTTTCTCTTCATGATATAGTGAACTGTAATGTACTGTATAACGGTCAGGACTGCCATCAGTACAGCAGAGGGCGCCATCAGGCGGAACATGTCGACTGATACCGTGCCTGCAGGTTGTGCAGCAAAATCAAAAAATCCGCACACTGTCATAATCAGGAAGACAATGATCTGTATCACGAAAGAGACGATAAAATATACGGCCAGGGCACACAGTACCCGGTGTCCGGGGAAGAGCTGACCCACGCAGATGCAGAAATAAATCATGATCAAAGTGCTGAAACATCCGGCAATGCTAAAGAGAAGCATATAAAGTGCAAACATGGGAAGCGGCATGCCCAGCACCTGAGTGAATTCCGCGGAAACAGAATTGTAGGCTTCCACAACATTTCTTCCGGTTACGAGGATGAGTGTTCCGGCGGCGATGACAAGGGTATCAACTATTAAAAAGATGCTGCCGGAGATGATTTTCGCCCAGAGATGCTGGATGCCGGAGACAGGGAGCGTCCAGCTTAAATAACCCTCTCTTCCGAAAAGATTCCGATAAAAGCGGAATGTGATCATCAGTCCTGTGCAGAAATTTATCGCTACGACCAGTAATATGGCAAGTGACGATATGATGATAAGCGGTGTGAGGAGCGACATGTCAGGAGCGTTGAAATCCAGCTGATTCATGAAGAAAACACGTCCGGCAAGGCAGATGGCAACAAAGCATACATGAAGCAGAATAAATAACCTTCCCAATGATTTTAAATCATGTTTGATGAGTTTCCCTAACATTTGAATACCTCCCGGAATAAAGCGTCCACAGATTTTCCATACTTTGTTCTGATTTCGTCCACGGATGCATTGAGCGCAGGCTGTCCATTCTTTAAGAATATGACCCGGTCAAGGATATTTTCAATATCTGAAATCAGGTGGGTGGAGATAAGAACTGTGGCGTTTTCATTGTAGTTTGTAAGGATTGTCTGGAGAATATAGTCCCTTGCCGCAGGGTCTACTCCCCCGATCGGCTCATCCAGCACATAGAGGTCTGCCGCTCTGCTCATGACGAGAACAAGCTGGACTTTCTCCAGGGTTCCCTTTGATAAATCCTGAAGGCGTAAGCGCCGGTCTATCTCGAGTGTCTCCAGCATTTTTGAGGCACGCTCTGTACTGAAATTGTCATAAAAATCTTCATAGTATGACAGAATCTGGCTGACCCGCATATGTTCATTTAAAAAATTCCGGTCAGGGAGATAGGATACAATCTTTTTTGTGTCCGGGCATGGGGCAAGTCCGTTTATCATAATCTGCCCGCCTGTGGGTGTGAGCAGTCCATTGATGAGTTTAATCAATGTAGTTTTTCCGCTTCCGTTTGGCCCGAGAAGACCGACAATCTGTCCCCGCTCAAGAGAAAGCGTCAGGTTGGAAAGCGCAAAATAATTTCCGTATTTTTTTGTAAGTTCATGACATTCAAGAATCGGTTCCATGAGTTTCCCCCTTTAAAGTTTTTGTATCATTTCCAGTGTCGTTTCCTTGTCGAATCCAAGAGCGTTCATCTGCTCCATAAAAGAACGGATATGTTCGCCGGCCAGAGCATCTCTTGTCCTGTTTAACAGAGATTGATCATCCGTAATAAAACGCCCGCTTGTTCTCTGGGAATACACGAGACCGCTGCGTTCCAGTTCGGCGAGAGCTTTCTGCATGGTGTTTGGGTTGACCGCGGCATCAAGGGCAAGATCACGCACAGACGGGAGTTTATCTCCCGGCCGGTAGACACCGGAGATGATATCATGCTGAATTTTCTCCATAAGCTGAAGATAGATCGGGCGGTTGTCATCTAAATTCCATGGCATTGAATCATCTCACTTTCTATATTTTAAAGAACCGCCGCAGGCGGTTCTTACACAGCACAAAAGTCTGTGCTGTGTAACTGTATTATATATATAATACAATAATACGCTTGCAAAAGGGAAATGTCAAGAGTCAGCACAAAGTTTTTGTGTTTTTATTTGCTCCTTATTTTTCTCTGTCCTGTATAATTTTTTCTTTGAGAGCCGGGTCAAAACTGCCCTCTCTTAACATAGCGATCTCATATTTATAGGGCGCGTATGATTTCTTGGGATTAGATGGGGAAGGAATATAAGGCGTTTCCAATATCTTCGGAATATTTTCAAAATCCGGGTGATGAACAATATAGTTGAGCGCATCAAACCCAATGTGACCGAACCCGATATTCTCATGCCGGTCTTTGGCGGCGCCCGGAACATTTTTACTGTCGTTAATGTGAAAGACCGCAATCTGGTCTTTCCCGATGACGCGGTCAAAATCATCCATCACTTCGTCAAAGCGATGGATGATATCATATCCGCTGTCGCTTGTATGACAGGTGTCAAAGCAGATTCTGAGTTTATCATTATATTTAACACCGTCATAGATGCGTGCCAGTTCTTCAAAAGAACGTCCGATCTCCGAACCCTTTCCGGCCATTGTCTCAAGAGCAATATGACAGGCTGTGTCCGCTGTCAGTACTTCGTTTAATCCCTTGATGATTTGCGCAGTCCCGGTTTCAGTTCCCTCCCCTACATGAGCGCCGGGATGCAGAATAAGAGTGTGGCTTCTGCAGCTTACAGTGCGCTCGATTTCTTTGGCAAGAAATTCAACTGCAAGAGAAAATGTCTCCGGCTTTACGGCATTGCCCAGATTGATGATGTAGGGCGCGTGGACAAGAATCTCGCTGATTCCGTGTTCTTTCATATATTCCCAGGCAGGGTCGATGTTCAGTTCGCTGATCTCTTTGCGCCGGGTGTTCTGGGGCGCTCCGGTGTAAAACATAAATGTATCCGCGCCGTAGGATACGGCCTCCTTTGCAGAGCCGAGCAGCATCTCTTTTCCGCTCATTCCTACATGTGATCCTAATATCATGGTGAAATCTCCTTTTCAAATATAGTCATTATAGATAAAGCAATAATACTCATTATAAGATGAAGGGACAGAGGAAAGCAAGATACGAACGAAACCTTGCCGTGAACCCGCAGACATGGTAGAATAACATCCATACGGATTAAAGGAGTGTGTAAAAAAGTGAAGACATTACTGGAACTGATCACGATAGAAATGAAAGGCGCATTTTCAAAGGCAGGTTATGATGAAGAACTGGCGAAAGTGACCCTTTCCAACCGCCCGGACCTGTGTGAATATCAGTGCAACGGCGCTATGGCAGGAGCAAAAAAATATAAGAAAGCTCCGTTTATGATTGCGGAAGATGTGGCTGAGAACTTAAAAGACAGCGAGTATTTCGAGACCGTGGATGTGGTGAAACCGGGATTTATCAATCTGAAATTAAAGTCTGAGAAAGTGGCGGACTATTTGAATGAGATGGCTGGACAGGAAAAGCTGGGCGTGGAGGATGAACTTTCTCCGAAGACCATCATGATAGACTACGGTGGCCCCAATGTTGCAAAACCGCTTCATGTAGGGCATCTGCGTTCTGCGATCATCGGGGAGAGTGTAAAGCGTATTATCCGTTTTAAGGGAAACCGGGTGATCGGGGATATCCATCTTGGTGACTGGGGCTATCAGATGGGTCTGATCATCACGGAATTGAAGAAACGCCAGCCGGAACTTCCCTACTTTGATGAGTCATTTACGGGGGAATATCCGGAGGAAGCGCCTTTTACGATCGGCGAGCTGGAGGAAATATATCCGACGGCCAGCGCGTATGCGAAAGAGAATGAAGAATACAGAGAAGAAGCATTGCATGCTACCTATCTTTTGCAGAACGGACACAGGGGATACCGGGGTGTCTGGCATCATATCATGAATGTATCCGTGACAGACCTTAAGAAAAATTATGAAAGGCTGAATGTGGAATTTGACCTGTGGAAAGGTGAAGCGGATGCACAGCAGTATATTCCGGACATGGTGCAGATGTTAAAAGACGAAGGGTATGCCCGTTATGACGAGGGCGCTCTTGTGGTTGATGTACAGGAGGAGTCTGACAATAAAGAAGTACCTCCCTGCATGATCTTAAAATCAGACGGAGCCGCGCTTTATGATACCACTGATCTGGCAACTCTTGTAGAGCGTGAGAAAGATTACAGGCCGGATGAAGTGATCTATGTGGTGGACAAGCGTCAGGAACTTCATTTCACACAGGTATTCCGGTGTGCGAAAAAGACAGGCATTGTGCGGCCTGAGACAAATCTTAAGTTCCTCGGATTCGGTACAATGAACGGAAAAGACGGAAAGCCGTTTAAGACACGCGAGGGCGGCGTTATGCGCCTGGAAAATCTGATCCGTGAGATTAACGAGGAAATGTATAAGAAGATCATGGACAACCGCACTGTGGAAGAAAAAGAAGCCGAGGTTACGGCCCGGACAGTGGGACTGGCAGCCATCAAATACGGTGATCTGTCAAACCAGGCGTCAAAGGATTATATTTTTGATGTAGACCGGTTTACTTCTTTTGAGGGAAATACAGGACCGTATATTCTCTATACGATCGTGCGCATTAAATCCATACTGGGCAAATACATGGAGAACGGCGGAAGTACAGAGGGGCTTAAGGTACGGCCGGCGGAGAATGTGTATGAGAAAGCCCTGATGCTTCAGGCGCTGAAATTTAATGATGTGTTTGATGCGGTTTATGCGGAGACAGCGCCCCATAAGCTGTGTGCATATATCTATGAACTGGCAAACGAATTTAACAAATTCTATCATGAGACAAAGATATTATCCGAGGAGGATGAGGAGAAAAAAGCCGGATACATCGCGCTTTTGGCGCTGACAAAACGGGTGCTTGAGACATGTATCGACCTTCTTGGATTTGAAGCTCCGGAAAGGATGTAAAGATACATGACGGAAAAACTGTTTTATCAGGACAGTCATCTTGCAGAATTTGAAGCAGAAGTCACAGGATGCATGGCGGTATCAGAAAAAGACTCCGGCAGGGCAGAGGAGGCGCTGTTTGCAGTGGAACTGGACCGCACGGCATTTTTCCCGGAGGGCGGGGGTCAGTATGCGGAC
>CALWFY010000003.1 GCA_944377775.1 uncultured Mediterraneibacter sp. | reverse complement strand
TTAAAATTCAGCCTTCCTGGTGTGACGGGAATGGTTATGCGGTCGGCGTTATGTATGGGGATATTTTTCTTTACCTTCCAGCAGTTCTGCGATTGGCTGGGGTTACTGTACAGGGAGCATATCGTATATATGTTTGTTTTATCAATCTGCTTACGGTTATTATTTCCTTTTTATGCTTTACAGGTATTTCGGGAAGCAGAAAAACAGGACTGATGGGATGTGCATTGTATACATTGGCACTTTATCGGTTAACGGATGTATACACAAGAGCAGCAGTTGGAGAGTATACTGCGATGGCATTTTATCCCCTGATTCTGTACGGGTTGTATCTGGTTTACATAGGGAAAGATCAGAAAAAAGCGGTTGCAATTCTGGCAATTGGAGGAACAGGTCTGATACAGTCTCATATTCTCAGCTGTGAGATGGCTTGTTTTTTTATTGTTATAGTAAGTGTTCTGTTATGGAAAAAATCGATACGCAGGGAAGTATGGATGACTTATTTAAAGACAGTCAGTGTTATTCTTCTTCTGAATCTCTGGTTTATTGTTCCGTTCCTGGATTATTTTATTACAATGCCATTGGCTGTTAAAGACCTTGATGAGTATATACAAAGTAATGGAGTGACTCTTGCGAAACTGTTCAGTTTTAGTCCTTTGGCTCCCAATGGAGTAGACGGAGGAAGTGATTACAGGCTTGCTTTAACGATTGGACCAGTTTTTCTTATTGTATTGACTATTTTTGTGCTCAATTGGTGGAGAAAAGATAAGAACGCTGGATCTTACAGAGAGGGAATTTTATGTTTTAGTCTTGCAGGGATTTCTCTTTTTATGTCAACGGTGTATTGCCCATATGACTGGTTGTGCAGAAATATCGGTCTATTGGGAAGGGTAGTCAGCAGCATCCAGTTTCCATGGCGCTTTTTGGCTTTTGGAGTCCTTTTCCTCAGTTGGCTTGCCTGTATTACGGTGAAAAGGGTGGCTGAAGGGGAGAAGAGAGAAAAAATAATTGTCTGTTTATGTATCCTGGCGGCTTTGCAGGGACTTTATGGCGGAGGAGAAATGCTGACGCAAAAGAGCGGGTGGATATATGACAGTACAGCTCTTGGTTCTGATAATCTAATAGGAGGAGAGTATCTTCTGACAGGGACAAAACCGGAGCAGGTACTGAAAGTCCCCAGAGTATCTGGGCAGGATGTGAGTATCCTGCAGTACAGAAAAAACATTGGAAATATTCAGCTTATGGTAAACTGTGAAAACGAGAATGGATATGTAGAGGTTCCTTTTCTGTATTATAAAGGTTATACTGCTGTTGATCAGGAGAAGAGGATGTATTCAGTTACTGCGGGGGATAATAATCAGGTGCGGATTTTACTCCCACAGGGAAAGTCAGAACTGGAGATCGCATTTCAGGAACCGTTTTACTGGAGGGCAGCGGAAAGCATTTCTCTTATGGGAATTGCAGCTGTGCTTTGGATTGGAAAAAGGAGATTTTTATAAATATGCGGTCACTGAAGACTTACTGCACGGCAAAACTGTTCCACTCTGCCGGTTAAATCAGGCTGTCCTGCCGGACGGGAGTACCATCCGGCAGATAAGCCAGGTATTCCTTCCATATCAGTTGTCTGTTTCGTACTTGGTGCAGAAGATCATGGAACCCTTGGTGCTGTTTCCCCTGGCTTCAGCGATCGTGCCGAAATGTTCTTCAGATCCGAGATGCCCATAGGTTTCTGGGGCTGCAGGTTGCTTTTCCAATTTTGCCGCCATAAGGAAAGAGATCGGTCAGAGCATAAAAATACATCTTCATGGTGGTTACTGGAAAGTTGGAACTTCCAATATTTATTTTCGGCGCGGGGCGACAGGGAGTATTCATTGAAATACCCGGTAAGTTATTGTATAATCAATGCATATTAACGTTCGAGTGAAAATCCGAAAATTTACGGCGTCATATCAGGAGCCATGAACTGAAGGGTTTCTGAAGGAACTTTTCTGCTCCTGGTCGTGCGCTGGGAGTGGTTTGTTTTATGTTAGTATGCGGAGGGAAAATATCATGAAAAATAAGAGGTATGGAGACTGGCTCTGTTATGGTTTTGCCGGAATCTTTGTCGGAATTCTTGCTTTGCTTACGATCTTGCTTGTTTTCATGCATTGTGAAACGAATATATATAGTCAAGAGATGGAAAAGGTGATAGAACGGCATACGCCCTATATATACGGGGGCATTGCTTTGGTAGCTTCTGGTGCTGTTATAATACTGACCGCGTTGCTGGAGCGGATTTATTCGCATACGGCGAAAGCGGAGATGATCAACAGAGGAGTTTTCTTCTTTTGCGGATTTGTAATACTGTTCGCGGGAATTTTCTGGATTTCCTTCAATGACAGCGTGCCGATATATGATCAAAAGGATGTATATGAGGAAGCACAAAGGCTTGCAGGGGTTGTAAACGAACCGTTTGATACGGCTTCTTTTACCCTTTTCAGAAGAAACAGAGGAATTGCATTGTTGATAGCCCTGGCAATCCGGCTGTTTGGGGATCATTATTATTCGTTTGCGATTTTTAATCTGGCAGGAGCTTTGATAATTTACGGAAGTATCTGTCAAATTGCAAAACGAATCTATAAAAACCTGGTAATTATGTCGGTTACTTCACTGGCTCTGATGATGTTTTACCCCATAATCATCTATACGAACTTTATGTATGGAACTTTGTTGTCCGTTGCGTTTACCGCGCTCGGCTTGTATGCTGTGGTTTGCCTGCGGGAGACCGGAAAGCTCCGGTATGCCGTTATTATTGTTCTGGCTTTTCCAATAGGAATACTGATGCATCAGTCGTCCGCGATTGGTCTTGTCGCAGCTGTTATTTATCTGATTATAACCGCAGGAAAGGAAAAGAGAAAGCTGTGCAGGAACCTGGCTGTTTCCGCATGTGCTGTTATTATGGTTTTTCTGTCAATGCGGTCAGTAGATATGATATATGATTCCATCACGGGAGCGGACCCGCATGCCTCTTCTTTGCCGGTGACATGCATAATCTATATGGGGATTACTTCTACAGAAGGCGCCTCCGGCCCGGGAAGCCAGGACGGATCTTACTCGAATATTTTTTGGGAAAACGGAGGAGATGGACAGGCTACTAGCCGGGATGCGATAAACGGTATTATTACAGCTATGGGGGAATATCTTACCGGGAAGCGCAGTCTGGTATTTTTTCTGGAAAAAATTGAGTATCAGTGGCTGGATCCCACATTTGGGGCACGTAAAATCATCCGATTGAATAATGTAAATGTGGGAGAGCCTCCGAATTCCGAGGCGTTTACATCTTTTTATAGCAGTCCGGTCAGGGATATTATTTTCAAACTCTCTATAGGAGCTGAGCTTGCGGTATATCTGGGGGCGTTCATTGCAGGAATCAAAACGCTTCGCAGCTTGCAGAAATATCATGCCGCAGTTTTGATCCAGTTATATGTGATCGGGGGCTTTGCGTTCCAGCTGTTATGGGAATCCCTGTCGAGGTACTGTCTGGGATATTTTATTCTGCTGATTCCGCAGGCGGTATTTGGGCTGAATGAATTGAGAAGGTTTTTTATCGAGAGGAAAATGAAAGGATAAAAAAACTTGATAATGGAATAAAATGGTTCTTATATATAATATTGGAATTGTTGAGTATCTATTACCTTTTCTTCTTGAGCGTATTAGGAACAACCATCCGAATTTTGGAAGCGCGGAGGTTCTCCGAAACCGCGAAGGGAATGTTCCAATGCCCCGGTTTATAAAAAGCCTGATCTATGGGAAAGCTTATTATCAGATGACTCTGGTGATGAATACACTGCAGACGGTTATACTGGCCGGCTGTCTGTTCTTCTTTATTCCGGAGGATAAAAAAGCTTCAGGGGGATATTTTTGCCGGCTGTAGCCTTTCTTGGAGGCTTTTTTCCCATATTGCCTGAGAAGCAAGAAGTGAATATGTGTTGTCATATTTTCTGATGCTGTTTCCCTACAGCATCAGAGGGATTAGTCTGTCTCTGGCATTTATCAGGCGGGTACATCAGAAAGAAGTAAATATTTCGAAAAA
>CALWFY010000002.1 GCA_944377775.1 uncultured Mediterraneibacter sp. | reverse complement strand
ACGGATGATCTCATCTATATTTCTGATTCCTTCTGCATTTTCAATCTTGGCGATGATCGGGATGAACGGAGCTCCCAGTTCTTTTAAGTATGCTTTGATCTCAAGCACGCACTCTGCATTTCTCACGAAGGATGCAGCAATAAAATCAATGCCCTGCTCCACGCCAAATCGAATATCATCTTTATCCTTCTCAGTGATTGCAGGAAGTCTGACCGCCACATTCGGCACGTTGACGCCTTTCTTCTCGCCCAGCTCTCCGCCGTTTACAACTTCACAGACAATTTCTCTGCGTGTCTTGTCTATAACCTTTAATTCAATCAGGCCGTCGTCGATCAGAATGACTCTGCCCGGATCCACATCCTCAACCAGTCCCTCATATGTGATGGAAACCTTGTCCTGATCGCCCACGATCTCATCCACTGTCAGCGTGAACTTGGCCCCTGCCTCAAGCATGATCTTCTTGCCGTCTTTGAGGACTCCGGTGCGAATCTCAGGCCCTTTTGTATCCAGAAGAATCGCCGTGTTCGTATGCAGCTCCTCCCGCAGCTCCTTGAGAAGGTCCATCCTGCCTTTCTGTTCTTCATGATCGCCGTGTGAGAAATTAAAACGGGCCACATCCATGCCGTTCTCCATGAGCTTTCTCATAAGCTCTCTGTCATTCGTATTAGGTCCCATTGTACATACTACTTTTGTCTTCTTCATTAATTCTGATACTCTCCTTCTATATTTTTCTGATCTCTGTCTATTTCACATGTTCATGGGTAAATAGATGATCCTGACAATACTCATAATTCCCGTTGCACTTGGAACAGAAACGGAACTCCAGGCACGGATCGTCCAGCTCCGTCCGGCCGCACACAGCACACCTGTGCTTCGCCCCGTTCGAGTAGTGCATATGTGGCGCAGACTGTCTTTTAAACCGTTCTCTGCGCGCCCGTTCTTTCGGCGAATACCGCCTTAAATTCCTTGTTGACAGGAAAAAGATCACAAAGTTCAAAAGCGATGCGCCGATCGCCACACGCGTGACAATTCCGCCGGTGATAAAATAGTACAGCGCCATTGCCGCATAGACAAGCGCCATCCATTTCATCTTAATAGGCAAAATGAAATACAGGTATACTTCCATATCCGGATAAATGGCCGCAAATGCCAGGAATATGGACATGGTGACATAATTTGTACTTACCAGTCCGACAAACGAGAGCATCATCTCTGTTCCGTACATGAAATACAGGACCCCATAGAGAATAAACACCGCCAGTACCGTAAATATGATTCCGGAAAAAATGTACACATTATATTTAAAAGTTCCCCAGGTCCGCTCCAGTGCTGTTCCCAGTGAATAGTACAGCAGCACGAGAAACAAAAGGGATATAGGCTGTGTTGTAGGAGGAATCAGAACCCATGATATGAGCCTCCACACCTGTCCTCTTACGATCAGCGCCGGCTCCAGAGTCAGCCAGCTCAGCAGATCAGGCATCAGATACACGACAGCAAAACCAATGACATACCCTGCCAGCAGATAGACTGTCAGGTTCGGTATTGCAAAACGTCCTATTTTTCTTTCCAATTTGTCCAGCCAGTTCAAAAGTTATCTACTCCTTGCTCTCAACTTAATTGTTTTTATTTCCATACAAGTGTAACGAATGTACATCTGTTTGTCAAATACATGTTGCCTCTTTTTAAAGGTTTAACACTATCTTTATATAAATTATCCATTAAGCGGCGGAATTATTTTCAAATCCCGCATAATAATAACAATTGTGTTTTCAAAATACATGTCGTATAATGTAGATTGTTGTAAAATGTGCGAATGCATTTAATAAGAAAGAACTCATATAAATTTTATTACAGAAGATTGGGGATTGTACTATGAATCTGAAAGAATTACATACTCTTGGAATCGACATCGGTTCCACCACAGTTAAAATTGCGATTCTGGATGAAGAAAAAGAGGTGCTCTTCTCGGATTACGAGCGGCATTTTGCGAACATCCAGGAAACTCTTTCCGACCTTTTAGGCCGCGCACTGTATAAGCTGGGACCCATCCAGGTCTCTCCCGTGATCACGGGAAGCGGCGGCCTGACCCTGGCAAAACACCTGGGCGTACCTTTTGTCCAGGAGGTAATCGCTGTGTCCACAGCGCTCCAGGACTATGCGCCGCAGACGGATGTGGCCATCGAGCTGGGCGGCGAGGACGCCAAAATCATTTATTTCGAGGGCGGCAACGTAGAACAGCGTATGAACGGAGTCTGTGCCGGGGGTACAGGTTCTTTTATCGACCAGATGGCTTCTCTTCTGCAGACGGACGCATCCGGTCTTAACGAGTACGCCAAAGGCTATCAGGCTCTCTATTCGATTGCAGCGCGCTGCGGTGTGTTCGCGAAATCCGATATACAGCCGCTGATCAATGAAGGAGCTTCCAAAGAAGACCTTGCAGCGTCCATCTTCCAGGCTGTGGTCAACCAGACCATCAGCGGACTTGCATGCGGTAAACCCATCCGGGGACATGTTGCTTTCCTGGGAGGACCTCTCCATTTTCTCTCAGAGCTTCGCGGGGCATTTATCCGCACACTGAAACTGGATGACGAGCATATCATCGCTCCCAACCACTCCCATCTGTTCGCTGCCATCGGCTCTGCCCTGAACTCTAAAAAGGACTCTCCGGTGGCACTGCGTGAACTCCAGAACCGACTGGAAAACCGGATTCAGATGGAGATCGAGGTAGAGCGTTTGGACCCGCTTTTTGCCAGCACAAAGGAGTTTGAAGAATTTACCGCGCGTCATGCAAAACACCAGGTGCCGGTAAAAGACCTTGCGACCTACCGCGGGAAGGCATTCCTCGGTATTGACGCCGGTTCAACAACCACAAAGGCTGCCTTGGTCGGAGAGGACGGAACACTTCTCTACTCTTTCTATCACAATAACGAGGGAGATCCTCTTGGCACAACGATCTCTGCCATCAAAGATATTTATGACCAGCTCCCGGAGGGAGTGGAAATCGTACACTCCTGCTCCACCGGCTACGGTGAGGCGCTTATTAAGGCTGCTCTCATGCTGGATGAAGGCGAAGTGGAGACAGTGGCGCATTATTATGCTGCCGCATTCTTTGAACCGGAAGTAGACTGCATCCTGGACATCGGCGGCCAGGACATGAAGTGTATCAAAATCAAGAATCAGACTGTAGACAGCGTGCAGCTTAATGAGGCATGTTCCTCCGGATGCGGTTCCTTTATAGAGACATTTGCAAAATCACTGAATTATTCTGTGGAAGATTTTTCCCATGAAGCACTCTATGCCCAGAACCCGATCGACCTGGGAACGCGCTGTACAGTGTTCATGAACTCCAAAGTAAAACAGGCGCAGAAAGAGGGGGCTTCTGTTGCGGACATCTCTGCCGGACTTGCCTATTCAGTGATCAAGAACGCCCTTTTTAAGGTTATTAAAGTATCCAGTGCCGCAGAGCTTGGAAACCACATCGTAGTACAGGGCGGTACATTCTATAACAACGCAGTACTTCGCAGCTTTGAGAAAATCGCAGACTGCGAGGCCATCCGCCCGGATATCGCCGGCATTATGGGAGCCTTCGGCGCTGCCCTGATCGCACGCGAACGCTATACAGAGTGCGAGGGCACAACCATGCTCTCCATCGAGGATATTAAGAACCTCGAATACTCCACCACCATGACAAAGTGCCGGGCATGTACCAACACCTGCCGCATGACAATTAACCACTTCAGCGGCGGTCGTAAGTTCATCACCGGAAACCGCTGTGATCGCGGGCTGGGAAAAGAAAAGTCAAAGAACACCATGCCGAACCTGTTTGATTACAAGTTCCACCGTTACTTTGATTATGAGCCGCTCTCCGAAGAAAAAGCAAAACGCGGCACCATTGGTATTCCCCGGGTGCTGAACATGTACGAGAACTATCCGTTCTGGTTTACATTTTTCACAAAACTTAACTTCCGGGTAGTGCTCTCTCCTGCTTCCACAAGGAAGATTTATGAGCTGGGCATTGAATCCATCCCCAGTGAGTCCGAATGCTATCCTGCAAAACTGGCTCACGGGCATGTGCAGTGGCTGATCAACAAGGGCATAAAGCACATCTTCTATCCGTCCATCCCTTATGAACGGAATGAATTTGAGGAGGCAAACAACCATTACAACTGCCCGATCGTCACCTCCTATCCAGAGAATATAAAGAACAACATGGATCCCATCGTCCACAGCGAGGTGGATTTTATCCATCCCTTCCTCTCACTCCAGAGCGAGGAGACAATCTCCTACCGTCTGATCGAAGAACTGGGACCGAAATTCTCCCTCACGGAAAGTGAAATCAAGTCCGCCGTCCATGAGGCGTGGAGTGAGCTTGCGGCATGCCGGGAGGATATGCGTAAGAAGGGTGAGGAGACCATCAAATTCTTAAATGAGACAGGAAACAGAGGTATTGTTCTCGCCGGACGTCCTTATCATATTGACCCGGAGGTGCACCACGGCCTTCCGGAGATGATCAACTCCTATAATATCGCCGTACTGACCGAGGATTCTGTCTCTCACCTTCATCAGGTAGAGCGGCCTTTAAATGTCATGGATCAGTGGATGTACCACTCCCGTCTGTACGCGGCAGCCAACTATGTGAAAACAACAGAGAACCTGGACTTGATTCAGCTCAACTCATTCGGCTGCGGGCTGGACGCCGTGACCACAGACCAGGTAGCGGAAATACTGACAAATTCTGACAAAATATACACCACACTGAAGATTGACGAGGTCAACAACCTGGGAGCTGCCCGCATCCGTGTACGTTCCCTTCTCGCCGCTATCCGCGTGAGAGAACAGAAAAAGGCAGAACGTACCATCCGTCCGGCCTCCATGGAAAAAGTGCCATTTACAAAAGAGATGCGCAAAACCCATACTATCCTCTGCCCGCAGATGTCTCCTATCCATTTTGAACTTCTGGAACCAGCGTTCAAGGCGGCAGGATACAAGATTGAAGTGCTGCCAAACGACAACCGTCAGGCAGTGGATATGGGATTAAAATATGTAAATAATGATGCCTGCTACCCATCCCTGATCGTAGTCGGGCAGATCATGGACGCAATCCTGTCCGGCCAGTATGATACAGATCATCTGGCAGTCATCATCAGCCAGACCGGGGGAGGATGCCGTGCTTCCAACTACATCGGATTTATCCGCCGGGCGCTGAAGAAAGCCGGATACGAACACATTCCGGTAATTTCCATCAACTTAAGCGGACTGGAAGCCAACCCCGGATTTAAGATCACTGTTCCACTGGCAGTGCGGCTCGCCTATGCTGCAGTGTTTGGCGACATCTTCATGAAATGCGTCTACCGGATGCGCCCCTATGAGGCAGTTCCCGGCACAACCAACGCAGTACACCGCAAATGGGTAAGCGTGTGCCAGAAATTTGTATCCGAGGGATATCCGTCACGCCGGAAATTCAAAAAGCTGTGCCGCGAGATCATTCAGGATTTTGACAACATAGAAATCCTTGATATTAAAAAACCACGCGTGGGCGTGGTCGGCGAAATCCTCGTCAAGTTCCTGCCTGCCGCAAACAACCACCTGGTAGATTTGCTGGAGGCAGAGGGCGCTGAAGCAGTCGTACCGGATCTGATCGACTTCATGCAGTACTGCTTCTACAACCAGAACTTCAAGGTGTCCCACCTTGGGTTCAAAAAGTCAAAAGCGCTCATCGGAAATCTGGGCATCAAAGCCGTAGAATGGCTGCGCAGCCCGGCCACAAAAGCTTTTGCCGAGAGTAAACACTTTGATCCGCCGGCACACATCGAGGAGCTGGCAAAGATGGCGTCCGGGATCGTGTCCATCGGAAACCAGACCGGAGAAGGCTGGTTCCTGACCGGAGAGATGTTGGAACTCATCCACAGCGGCGCAGGGAACATCGTGTGCACACAGCCGTTTGCCTGCCTGCCGAACCATGTGGTGGGAAAAGGAGTTATCAAAGAACTCAGAAGGCTGCACCCACAGTCCAATATCGTGGCCATTGACTTTGATCCGGGCGCAAGTGAAGTAAATCAGCTGAACAGGATCAAGCTGATGCTGTCCACGGCGTTTAAGAATCTGGAGTCACAAAATACGTCTTCATAACATAGATTAAGATACGTTCCCGGAATCTGTATTATAACGCAAAACCGTTCCGTTTTACTTCAAAGATTTGCTTATATAATACAGAATTCCGGGAACTTATTTACCCAAGTCAGAAGATATATTTGTGCCGCCTGTGGTAAAAGTTCCCTGACGGAAGTGTCTGTCGGTTTGAAATTGCTCATGCAAATATCTCTTTGTTATATTCATACTTTTGATTTAGGGATAAATTCGATTTTCAAAACCATATCCATGCCATCTGCCAAACGCTGAAGCAAACGCAGTGAAGGATTCCTTGTTCCATTTTCCAATTTGCTGATATCAGCCTGATTAATTCCCGTTCTCTCCGCAAGTTCTCTCTGGGTCAAATTCTGAGAGACCCGAGCATCTACAATTGCCCTGATGATATCCATCTCTGGTTGAATGTTTTCATATTCTTTCTTAAAATTCGGATTTTCTAACTGTTCATTTAAAAACTCATTCAATGTTTTCATACATTCTGACTCCTCTCTATATAATCATGTCTTCGGTTTTTAGCCATCTGAATTTCCTTTTTGGAGTTTTTTGCGACTTTTTAATAAAACCATTTGTCAGAATTATTTTCCTATCATAGAAGAAAAAATATAACACCCTACTTATATCTGTTCCAACCTTTCCACGGATTTCAAAAATTCCATCCTCAAGATGTTTACTATAAGATTCACGCAACAGATTTCCTTTTTCCTGTAATATTTCCAAAATTCCTAAAAGCTTAGCCCGCATTTTTACATCCAAAGATAATAGAAATTCTTCGACAGGTTTATCTCCATCTGTATCTTCATAAAATTCAACCGTAAATTGGGACATATTAAATATCCTTTCCTGCACATTATATTTATATATTATGTTATATATACCATATTGTCAAGTCTCAAAGCCTGTCCGTAAATGCAGGTAAATACAGATTTTCAACTCCAATCGCAAATGTACTGATCGGCTTCTTCAGCACACCATGTCATGATCGAACACATATCCCATCTCCTCTCATTTTTTAGCAGGAACTCCCGAGAAAATAAAAAGTAAAAAAAGAAAGCTGCCCAGGCTTTCTTTTTATCTTTTATCACTTTCTAAAGGAGGAGATCACACACTTTTTCGGGCGCCTCCGCAATCAACTCCGCTCCCGCTTCTTCCAGTTCTTCCCGGCTTCCGTATCCGTACAAAATACCAAGGCTGTGCAGCCCTGCTTTCCGCGCGCCAAGCATATCGTGGGAGCGGTCTCCGATCATGACCGCATGCTTCCTCTCTTCCTCAGAAATCCCGCACGAAGCAAGCACATACTCGATGACTTCCGCCTTGTCTGTCCTTCTTCCATCCATGCAGGCTCCGCCGATAAATTCAAAATATTGGGCAAACCCAAAGTGTTCTGCTATCTTTTTGACGAAATATTCCGGTTTTGCCGTGGCCATCAGGATGCGTACGCCCCCTTTGTGCAGGCGTTCCAGAAGCTGCGGCACTCCCTCATATACACTGTTCTCAAAAATGCCCTTTTCTGCATAATACTCCCGGTATGATTCAACCATGCGGACACTCTCCTCCTCTGTCAGAGAGCACACTGCCTGAAACTGTTCTTTAAGCGGAGGCCCGATAAAGGTGCGGAGCACTTCCTCGGAAGGAATGGGCAGACCGTGTTTCTTAAGCGCATAGCGGATGCTGTTGAGTATTCCCGGACCAGAATCCGTGATCGTACCGTCCAGATCAAAAAGTGCGATTTTATACTTCATAATGTTCTCCTCTTAAAAGCTGCGGATATGATCCTCTTTTTCACTTTCTGTTTTAATGATTTTCCGGATCACTGCATAATATCCGAAATCACTGTTTACTTTTACATACACTCTGTCTCCCTCTTTATGTCCGAGAAGCGCTTTCCCGATCGGGGATTCGATGCTGACCAGTCCGTTCAGCGAGCTTCCCCGCACAGACGTCACGATCCTGTATGTCTCAACCTCATCATCATCTTCACAGTAAATTTCCACCGTATTATTTAATCCCACCTCGTCTGACGCAGAATGGTCCTCCACAATGACAGCCGTCTTAAGCATTCTCTCCAGATAGCGGATGCGGCTTTCATTCCGGTTCTTCTCCTTCTTTGCCGCATGGTATTCAAAATTTTCGCTTAAGTCTCCGTGGGAGCGGGCTTCCTTTACTGCTTCGATCAGTTCTTTTCTCTCCACCAGTTTCCGGTGTTCAATCTCAGCCCTGATCTTTTCCACATCGCTCTTTGTCAATCTCTCACCCATAAGATCAGTCCTTTCCATTGTATTCTCAAGCATACATGCCGGGAATTCCTCCCCGAAAAACAGGAAAAGACGCGGAACTTTTCCCGCGTCTCCGCCTTATCTTTATCTTTTTAACTTCTCTATTTTACAATCAGAGACTTTCCTGTCATCTCTTTCGGCTGCTCCATACCCATCATCTCAATGAGAGTCGGTGCAATGTCTGCAAGGCATCCGCCCTCTCTTAAGCTGTAGGACGGGTCTGCATTCACGAGGATGAACGGTACCGGGTTGGTTGTGTGAGCTGTAAACGGCTCGCCTGTCTCCTCATCAATGAGCTGCTCTGCATTTCCGTGATCTGCACAGATGAACATCTGTCCGCCCACTTCTTTGACTGCGTCAACCGCTCTGCCCACACACTCGTCAACCGCCTCGATTGCCTTGATGGCAGCATTCTCAACGCCTGTGTGTCCAACCATATCCGGGTTGGCAAAGTTGATAATGACTACGTCGTATTTGTCTGACTTGATTGCCTCTACCAGCTTGTCGCACACTTCATATGCGCTCATTTCCGGTTTCAGATCGTATGTGGCTACTTTCGGGGATTTTACAAGGATTCTGTCCTCGCCCGGATTCGGTTCTTCCACACCGCCGTTAAAGAAGAATGTCACATGCGCGTACTTCTCTGTCTCAGCGATACGGGCCTGTTTCAGACCGTTTGCAGCAAGAAACTCTCCGAATGTGTTTGTGATCTCTTCTTTTACGAATGCAACCTGTTTATTCGGAATTGTAACATCATACTCTGTGAAACATACATATGTCGTCTTGATTCTTTCGCCTCTGTCAAAACCTGTGAACTCATCATCACAGAATGTTCTTGTAATCTCCCTTGCGCGGTCCGGGCGGAAGTTAAAGAAGATGATGGAATCTCCGTCTTTTACTGTAGCAGTCGGAACTCCGTCTTTCATGATAACCATAGGCTCCACGAACTCGTCCGTCTTCTCGTTGTCATAGGAAGCCTGGATTCCCTCTGTCGCGGAAGCAGCCTCGACTCCCTCTCCTTTTACGAGTGCGTTGTACGCTCTCTCCACACGGTCCCACCGGTTGTCTCTGTCCATCGCGTAATAGCGTCCTGCAACTGTGGCAACCTCGCCGACGCCGATCTCTTTCATCTTTGCTTCCAGTTCTTCCACATACTCTTTTCCGGATGCCGGAGGTGTATCACGTCCGTCAAGGAAGCAGTGTACATAAACTTTCTCCAGTCCCTGTCTCTTCGCCAGCTCCAGAAGTCCGTAGATATGTGTGTTGTGGCTGTGTACTCCGCCGTCAGATACAAGTCCCATCATGTGAAGGGCGGAATCATTATTCTTTGCATTCTCGCATGCAGCAAGGAGCGCTTTATTCTCAAAGAAATCGCCATCCTGGATCGCTTTTGTAATCTTTGTCAGATCCTGATAGACAATGCGTCCGGCCCCCATATTCAGATGTCCTACCTCGGAGTTTCCCATCTGTCCGTCCGGAAGCCCTACTGCCATTCCGCTGGCATTTCCCTTCACGAACGGGCACTCTGCCATCAGCTTGTCCATCACCGGCGTAGCCGCCTCCGCGACTGCATTGCCATGTTGGTCATCTCTCAAGCCGTAGCCGTCTAATATCATCAATACGGTTGGTTTTTTACTCATATCCATATCTCCTTTATTGTACATTTCTGGTTTTTATCCCGCTATTTATTGTACCCGTTTTCCGTACAATTTTCAAGACGGACAGTCTATATATTTTACCGATCACATACGAAACATGCTTCTCTGCATCTTTTTCTTCCATGATCAGGACAGCTTCAGAGCGGTTCCAGTCCGTCTCAGATCAGCTTCAGATGTTCAAACGCTTTCCACAGGCCGTCCCGGTCCACATCATCTGTCACATGATCCGCCACCGCCCGGATCTCCGGCCCCCCGTTTCCCATGGCAACGCTGATGCCGCTGTGTTCCAGCATGGGGATATCCACCTTTGCGTCCCCGAATGAGATGGTATCTTCCAGTGGGACATGCAGATGTTCCAGCAGCACGTCCATAGCATACGCCTTGTCTATCT
>CALWFY010000001.1 GCA_944377775.1 uncultured Mediterraneibacter sp. | reverse complement strand
ATACTTTTTATAATAGTAATCTACCAGCTTAACGACTACTTCTGTATCCGTCTGGCTATAGAATGTATAACCGTGCTTCAGTAATTTTTCTTTCAGCTCGGTATAGTTCTCGATAATACCATTATGTACGCCAACGACCTCAGATTCCACCTCACCAGAACCAGAACGAGTGCAATTACCGGAAACATGAGGGTGCGCATTCGTCTGGCTTGGCTCACCATGTGTTGCCCAACGGGTATGACCGATACCACAGGTTCCTTTTAATGCCTTACCGCCATCTGTTTTCTCAATCAGATTGGACAGGCGGCCCTTTGCTTTCACGACCTGTGCCAGACTCTCTCCATCACGGACAGCCAGTCCGGCCGAGTCATATCCTCTATATTCCAGTTTAGACAGACCATCCAGCAGGATCGGTGCTGCCTGTCGGTTTCCTGTAAAACCAACAATTCCACACATAGGTTTATCCCTCCCGTTATTTAATTCTCTCGTCTATTATACTTTCCCTCTATTATGCAAAATGGCTCTGGATCAGTGCCCAGAGTCGTCATTGACCTTATGCTTTATATCCCTTTTGCAGATTACGTTGACCACTTCGTCAACATATTTCTGACAAGTATCATGGTCCGGTGCTTCCACCATAAGCATCTGCACCAAAAACGGTCAGACCAGCAACCAGGCTGTACTCGAACATATAAGAACTACGACGAGTATCCTTGCCGATGACGATACGAGCAGGATTAATGTCACCATTGCGCTCACGCAGAGCATTATAATACCATCCTAAGAAGCGGCCAACCTTATAGGCGTGATCCGCTGTTAATGTAATTCCGGCCTCTCCACGGAAGCCGTCTGTTCCAAAGTATTTTCCCATGGTTTGTTATCCCTCATAATATATTCTTATTAATAGTTTTCTTTACTCTCGCTATATTGCTAAATAGCCTTATCGCGTGGAGACTTTCTTGTTAAAACCTTTCTTCACAATACCCACAAAGAGTTTTAAGAAATCCCTGTTAATAATCATATTTATTGTCATGACAGCGCTGAAACTAATAAGACTCAAAACCATTCCCCAGATAATAAACACTCCAAATGATGAAATGTCAATCGAGATTCTCAGGGACAATAGAACGACTATACCAAAACAAAGGAAATTAACTCCCAATATTGAAACTGTGCGTTTACCATTTCTCTTCATTATCTGATAGTCAGAGACCCAGTTACAATAAAGTGACTTTATTGGCTGTGCCAATACTGTTGCAATTAACACGCCCACTATACCAAATTTCTGAACAAGTATAATTGACGCCGTTAAGTTTATGGCTGCCTCAACTATCGAAATATAGCTGAGTTTTTTGGCATATCCGGAAAGTCCCATTAGATTTCCAGCCATATATTTGCTCCATGAAAGTAATTGAATACTACAAAACATAATCGGTAATGCTTGGTTTATATAATTTATATCATTAACACCTTTTGTATAAATGCGAATAAAAGGTATTGTTAACATATATGCGACACAAATCAACGATGTCATTGTCCCCATAAATACCGAATTGAACAAATCATGCGTTATTTTATATTTTTCCAAATTATCGTGATACGCTTGCCCCAGATTAAATCTCACTCCATTATATACTGCGTCTAGTAAATTTGTCATTGCAATAAATATCATGTTATAGACAGAATATACGCTTGCAAGCTTTGTTGAACAAAAAACAGAAAGAATAATCATATCCGTTGAAGAAAAAACCGTCCATGCAATTTCCGTAATAATGTATGAATTTCTGTCTTTTAATTCTAAATTATCATTATTTTTTCGTTTGAAATCCACCCACGAATAATAGGTAGTCATATATCTCCTATATAGTGTATATTTCAGAAGACTAACAACAAAAAAGCCAAACTGTACAAAAGCAATATTAACACCTTTTAGTGCGAGCACTATTTTGATTATATAACACAATATTTTATTTACTAATTCAATATTAGATTTTACATAATTTCTTCCATCAACATTTAGCAACATCGTCCAATTCTGTATGGACCAAAAAGAAACTACTTGTGTCATCCCCTCAAATAAAATTACTCCAAAAACTGTGAAGTATGACACGTTCGTTTTTAGAACAATTGGCAAAACCAATGACATCGCTAATACTACTACAGCGTAAATCACCGTAATTTTTCTGTAATAATGGCGTGAAATTGACATGATTTCAGATACTTTGTCTTTTTCATATGTATCCTTGTTAACAAACGGATATAATGCATTCGTTGTCGCTTGCCCGATTCCTGCTTCCAACAGTGCCATATAAGAAAAAATTTGTGTTATCGTACTCGTCAAGCCATTAATATCTGAATTATAATGCGTTAAAATTATTCGCGGTACGAAAAGGCCCAGCATCAAAATGATTGCTTGGCTAAAAAAGCCTAAAAATATATTTTTAAGATTCTTGTGCATTAAACTTTTTCTCCTACAGATGAAGTTTTCTTTTTAGCGTTTGCTTTATTTTTTTCATTCTGACTTCATTTTTATATTTTTCAACAACTTGTCCAAACGAATGGTCACGATAATACTTCCAAAAATTCTCTCTATTATCAGGAGATTTATGTGCATACTGAAATGGCGGTTGCATATAATCGCTAATATTAACAACCTTTGTTGTAGCACATTGAATTGAGATAAAAAGTGCCAAAGCTTTTTCAGTATTGACTAAAACAATAGAAACACCATTATCATCATTAAATTCCGGATTTGCTTTATCAATCCCCCATGCATCTCCTATAGTAAAATCCGAAGCTCTATCTAATGTCTTAAATGGACATTGGTAACATGATGGCCGAAGAATCTTATTACTATAAAACAGATTAGTAAATATACCAAAATCTTTTTTACTGCTATCATCAAACGTTATTGTTTCCTTTGCAGCTACCCACCCAAATTTATATTTATTTCTAAAATTCGCCTTAACAACTTTCTTTTTACATAGTTTTTCCAAATAAGAAATATAGTCTCGCCATATTTTAGGACTTGGAACACCATAGCATGCAATATCAACTGTGACTAATTTTTCATACTCTTTTCCAAGAAAAGTCTTTAAACCTGCTATTTGGCATGGTGTTCCAGAAAAAAGTACCCATTTTTCGTTTTTCAAGTCCTCCAATGCTTTTTTATAGCAATCTCCAATAGATGATTGTATATACTTTGACCCACGCATTGAATTACGACCTTCAACGGTTTCTACTCTTATATGACGTGCGTAGATGTTATCAATTAACGTAACCCCATAAATCACGCCGCCTTTGTCTAATATCAAATCAGAAATGGCCGTAAAAGCCCCACCTGATCTTGAACTTATCCTTGTTCTAAAGTCATTATGCTTTAAAATGTATGCTTCCATATTATTCTTCCAACGCTTTCTTTAGCCAATCCAATGACTCTCTCCTTTTAGCTTCAAGTGTAGAATTAACGAAATTCCAATCAATTTCCTTGTGGCTTATTTTATCTGTAATCTCACGATCGGTAACTCCCAGCATCGAACACAAGTCAATTAGTCTCGAATTATTATTAGGAATAGATTTAGCCAATTCATAATAAAACGGAGTATTAAATAGTATTGAAAACACCAATCCATGAAATGAAGTCACAAAAGTATATTTTGCATTTTTTATCAAACCGAGAAAATCTTCAATCGATGCATCTCGCATAGTTTTATGCTTTGATTTAATTTTTGCACCGAATATTGTCACAATCTCCAAGTTTTCCTTTTTGGCAACTTCCTCTGCAATGCGAATCAGATTCGTCGATTTCTGAATCATGTAAATCAAAATATAAGGTTTTTTGAGTACTCGTCCAGATTTATCTGCACTCTTACTCCAAAATGCACCATTGTGTAACAGAGTAGGATCCAAAACTACTTCAGAATTCAATCCAAAATTTTCCTTTATAATCTCCTGAGCCTTCTTTTCACGGACGGATATTTTCTCATAATGTTGTAAGTATTTTTCCATTAAATCATATTCATATCCCGTGATGTATTCTTTTCCAATACTTGCTGCATACGAAATCCGCTTGTTGCCATCAGACACAAAGTCAAGATAATATGTAGAATCATAATCTGATAAAGACATATTCCAGACTTGGTCTGATCCTACCACAAATGTATCATATTTCTTATTAAGATCTGGCAATTGCTCTCTTGTTACCCAGTCACTAATCGGGATATTTTCATCAATAAAACGCGCCATTTTTCTTCCGCGTCCAATTGTTCCAAAAAAATGTCCCGGATTCTTAATTAGTTTTTCAAATGTTTTTAGTTTATTTGAATAACCATTTGATCTAATAAAGCTAAACCCATAAACATAGTATTCTAAAAAATACTCATTACGATAATTAATCACCGAAATATCGTAACCCATATTCTCTATAGCAGTTACTAAACCATACATTTGAAGTACTGCACCATGATTATATGCATTCTGGAATGTTAAAAGTCCAATCTTCCTTTTACTTTCCATGTCTTCTCCTCATCCTCTTTAATGACTCTACAACCCCATAGCAATACAAATTGCGAAACACTTTAAAGAGAAATTTCTTCGTAATGCCGTCTCCATACTTATGTTCCAGCTTATCCTTAATTTTACGGAACTTCATTTCACGCTCTGTATGCCACGTCTCTGAGTAATGGTGAATTGAATGTGTGTTATCTCCGATGCTTAATTCACCTGTAAAATAATTCATAGGGCAAAAATACTCGATAGGATAAATTTTAACATTGTCAATATACTCTACCCCATTTATGCCTTTAAATCCATGTTGAACCAAAATAGTGGTTGTATGTCGACAAACAGTAACTAAATCATCCGCATCAAAATGTTTCTTATTATAGTAATCTAGCACATCCTTATAAATCGTCATTCCCGGATATGCACCCATTCCTAATCCTGGATTTACTACAACACCATTTGCTAAAGTCAAATCTTTTCCTTTTGCTGGTTCACAACCCATGTACGGCCCATCTCTAAGAATATCATCAAAGGACTTTATAGCTTCAACATCCGTGTCAAAATATAAACCTCCGTAGTTATATAGTATCCAAAACCGAGCATAATCTGACACAAATGCCCATCGTTTATTATCATAGGCTTCTTTTACATAAGCGCATATATTGATATCAAAATTATCTTCATTCCATTCCCTTATTTCATAACCAGGAAAGAACTTCTTCCATGAATTAATACATTTAACCGCATCTTCTGGCAATTGATTTCTGCCAAACCAACAATAATGTATAATTTTAGGGATCTCCATTATATTTTCTCTCCTTATTGCTTATTCAAAAATGACACAAAATCAAACTCATCATAATATCGATAACCGCCAAACAAAGACTTAAACTCAAATATCTTACTCAGGTCCCCAAACCTTTTTCCAGCATCACTTAAGCAAAAGGTTGATGGAAATTCGGGATGCGGTTTTATCGTAAACAGAACTTTATTCTTATAGGGAAGTTTTTCAAATTTTTCATACAGATTGAAAGATGAATCCGGCCATTCTGTCATGACGACATATATATTATCCCAGTTTATTCGCGTGGCACGTTCTATCCATTTTCTTTTTGCTTCTTCAAAAGAATTATAGTGCATAAAGTAAAGATGAATATCTCCGATTTTTCCCACAGGGTAATCTAATTTTACTGATGTATCCTCGATTGGTTCTATAGATAAATACCACTTCAGGCTTTCAACAAACTTTAAAAAGTCGCTAGGTTCAAACCATAAATTAATTGTTGGTGAGAGGAACTCATGACCCAAGTCATGATACACTACCCCCCCCCAACAATTTGATGAAATAATAGAGAATTGACTATTAGTTAATGCTTTTCTATCAGCCATCCTGATTCTTTTTCTTAAGAAATTACGCCACCATTTTTGTTTTTGCATTGTTGAAAACTCCCACTATGTATTGAACTTAATTAGATCCAAATTGCATATAAGTGCAATTAATAGATTTAGATAGCAGAAATATGTTACCGATTCGGAAATCATAATAATATACATTGCTACCATTGCACTAAACACAAAGATACGTGCTTTATTATTGTCTATATTTTTTATTCTATGTATTGTAAAAACATTCAAAAGCACAAAAAATATAATCTGAATTATCCCACCATTGGTAAGCTCTTGCAAAATAGTATTATGACAATAATCCATACCTGTTCTGCCGGCTCCCCAAAGACTTAAATCTACTCCCAATGCTTTATATCCATTACCTATCATCGGCGATTTTGCGATTGCCGGAATGAACAAACTCCAAATATATGTTCTTCCGTTTAATGATGTGTCCTCACCAAACAAAGAAATAACATTCGCAAATCTGTCTTGATAGTTCATGAACACAATTGCTAAATTCAATACAGCTACAGCTATAAATACAATCAACAAAATTTTGTTTGTATTATTTCTTTTATCCTTGAAGAAAATCAGCAGTGCCACCATAGCTATAATGGAGACCTTCGAAATACTTGTACCAGACATCCATGTCAAAACTGAAGCTAACACCAAAAACAAAATCTGCCATATCTTGCTAATTCTTTTCTCGCTAACATGTGATCTAAGCAAACTAACTGCCACATAAGTTACCCACATCATAGAATAAATTTGAATATGTCCAATGAATGTATATGTAACTGATGTAAAGCTGTTTTTTATCGGTGTTATTCTCGCCAAGAATTCCATGATCCAATATATTGAAAAAAAACAATAAATATAATCCAACACCAAATATCCGTCCATTCTGGCGAATATTATGACGGTATAAAAAACAGAAACATACGCAAGCATTGCTGAAAACGAAACATTTCCATGGTGTAAATAGAAATACATCGAAATCAAAAAGAACACAAGTGTGTATAAAATAATAGGAATATCTTGTCTTCGATAAAGTTTTTTCGCCGCATATAAAAACAACGAAAGGACAAATGAAATCAATGATAAAATTCTGATATATGAAGGGGTTCCGCTTCCCATAAATTTCATATCAAATCCGAGCATTTGAAACGCCGGGAGTGTCATTATAAAAAACAAAACCGCATGATATAATGTTACTTTTCTTATTTTAAATCTACTCCCCATGCAATCATTTTCTCCTCGTTCTGTTTTATTTTTTCTTTAATCTATTGTTTAGAATGCAATACCATTTTGTATTTATTCTTAAAACAAATGCTCTGATTTTATCTCTGCCTGAACTAGCATTTTTATAGATTTCTTCTTTCCTAATGTCATGCGCAATCATCGGATATCTGTATCCTTCATATTTAGCTATTGCACTCAAATATCTTTTACTTATGTCTTCTTTCAACCGCTTACGAAACCCACCATCTTTAACATTATAATCAAAGAAAATAGGAAGCGCATTATATATGTAAATGATGGATTTAAGATTCCTTGAGTAATCTTTATCCATTTTATTCATTATGGAATTCTGTCGAATTCTATAGCAATATAGTTCTTCATTGATATAGAAAATTGAATTTGCTTTTAAGTACACCTGCGGTGTCCACAGCTCATCTTCATGCAGAATGCCCTTTTCAAACCACAAACATTCTGACATTAAAAATTCTCTCTTATACATTCCGAGCCAAACAGTTCTTGGGAAGTCCTTCTCATTATTAAGCTGCGTTTCAATGAAGTCATTTGGTAAATACTCTCTTGTTTCTTTTAACGCTGGATGCCGATATTTACCACTACAGTATTCAATGGTCCGGTTATTCTCATCTACTACAGAAGTATTCCACACAATTACGTCTGCTTCTTTTTCTGCTGCAATATCCAACAACTTCTTGGTAGTACCTTGCGGCAAAAAATCATCTGAATCAACAAAGAACACATATTTTCCTTTTGCCTTAAGCAATCCATAATTTCGCGCATCCGACAACCCTCCATTTTTTTTATGAAAGGCTCTTATCTGCTGAAATTTTCGCTCGTATTCGTCACAAATAGTACCAGACCCATCCGTCGAACCATCATCAATCAGCAAAACCTCATAATTCCCTGGTTCAGACACGATTGACTCTACGCATTCCTCAAGATATGTTTCTACATTATAGATTGCTAAAACAAACGAAATCTTAATACTCTCATCCACTCTTTTTTCACCCACTTTACTTTTTCAGGATACTTATACACTTAAAATATAGCCATGGATTCACCAAATAAAGCAGCGATGACAAGCAAACTAATTTGTTTGTATCTTTTGTCATCCTCTTCATTCCGGCCTTTACATCATACTCCTTGATAAATTTTTTGTATAAATCTGCATCATTAAATATTGCAAATGTTTTGGCCACTGTCCAAGTTGCTCTTGCATACATATAATCTTTAAAAACACTATAAAATTTACAATTGCTACTCTTTAAATAGTCTTCTATTCGTCTCACCGCACCCAAGAGATCTGTTTTTCGCCAAGATGCCTTCTTCTTTGTTGCAGATTCCTGATTCACCCGGTAATAATATAAGGGAGCGTTCACAAACGATATTTTTTTACAATGGCAAAGATATTTCCAATTAAATTCTCTATCCTCACCATATTTCGTATCTTCATCAAACCTTATTTCGTTTTCTTTTATTGTCTTCACATCAAACAGATAGCATGTAAAAGCAATTTCAGGCATTCTGAACAGTAAATTGTTCATTGCCTGTTCTTGGTTTTGTAATTGCATTTCAGGTTCTTTTGTGTATGAAAACACTTCCGTCTTTTTACGCTTTAGCAGGCAATAAGCAGTATCACTGCACTCTGATTCTTTTGATACAACAAGAGCTTCAATAAAATTCTCTTTTACTAAATCATCTGAATCGCAAAAGACCACATACTTTCCTTTTGCATGTAAGAGACCATTATTACGAGCTTTACTTACTCCACTATTAGGCTGGTTTACAACCGTAATGTTCTTATGTTCTCTGCTATAATTTTCCAATATTTCAAGCGTATTATCAGTAGAGCCATCATTCACACAGATAATCTCTATATTCTTATATGTCTGGTTTTCTAAAGAAGTTAATGTTTCTTTTAGAAATTTTCCTGCATTATAGCAAGGAACAACAACTGAAACTACTGAGTCATTTGCACACACCTTATTCAATGAGGGAACTCGTACTATATATAATCCACGACGGCCTTCATGAACAGAATCAATACAAACTTTATCTCCTTTTCGATTCCAGCGCGGGTGCAAATCACACCGGCAATCATTGTCGTAACGGAATGGAGCCGAAACTCTTGCAATCCTTCTTGAACAATTGTCCTCTTCTGTGCACAAATATACCGCAGCTATCCGTTTGCGATTAGGATAAGTATCTGTAATTATGTACTTTCCATCAGGAGAATAGCTACAATGCCCATCTGTATTTAATTCAGGCCAGTACATCTTATACTCTTGGGTTTGATCTTTCATTAAATAATAATGGTTTCCTGTTTCTTTCTTCCGCAGGAAAGACAAGATTTCTTGATCATTCTTCCAATAGCAATGAGAAACAAATACATCATCACTAAGATTGTACATCTCGGTCTTATCAACATTTACTGTAACCAGGCGAGTATGTTTTCTTCCCTTCTGAAACCAACGATGAAGCACCATAAATCGTTTTCCGTTAGGACTAATCATCAGATGGTTAACTTTATGTTCTGCAGCTTGCATGGACTCATCTGGCTCAAATGCAGCCATGTCGGTATATTTGAAAAGATCCTTAATTTTTCCGCTTGGAATATCCATTTTCCAGATACACGTCTTATCCGGGCATAGCTCTCCCTTTGTCGATTCTGGTAAATTAGAATAGCCATAACCAGGACGCATTCTATGTAAGCGAGAGAAATCCAGAGACAATGCAAAACTTCCATCCCGTGCCACATCATAGACAGGTAACGGTAGCACCACTTCCTCATGCTTTTCTGCCCAGTTATAAATCACAGAACAATATCTGCCCTCTCTAAAATCATTGTAAATAATTTTTGTTTCAAAATCGGGTCCCATCCACTGAGCCATGCAGCTCTGCTGAACATTCCATGAATGGGTGACACCAATTTTAATAAACTTATTGCCACCTTGCGTATCGATTACGCCAACTACTCCGGGCTCTTTGGGGGCCACAGATTTATACGCCTGCTTAACCTTTATACAAATCATGTAACGATCTGTTGCATCCCATGGAGACTTATCATAGTACCCATAAAAATATTCAAACCCATCATTCGGAGAGACTCGTACAACATCTCCTTCTGACTTAAATTTTTCGTTTGATGCCGCGACACTTGCAAGTTGGTATACTCTCTTGGCAGAACGCTTAATCACTGGGAACTGTTCTAACGCAGCTTTTCCCATATTCTCAAATTCTACAAAACCCATTTTTATCCCCTTTCATTTTCTAATAAACTTCTTAGGAGTGAAGAAAAAATCAAGATTCCATTTTACACAGATTTCGTATATTGATAGCGGCACAACCACACCTGCTACAGTACAAATAATAAACGGACCTATCCCATATATATCATTTAAGCCCATCTTACCCAATGCAATTCTAGTCGCCGCAATAAAAATTCCGTGCAACACATAGATAGGCAGTGTTCTCCTTCCAATGAAAGACAACACCTTATTGTCTATTCTTATACTTAAACTAATCAAAAACGCAATACCAAGAAACGCTATAGCTACCTTTTCAATTATGTTAAAAGTTATATTCAAATTATAACTTAACAAATTGACGCCAAGGAGTACTGCCCCCCCCCACACACGAATAAATAGATTTATGCTTTTTGATTACGCTTATAATTTTATTTCCAAAATGCACCCCTATGCAAAAATAGAAATAATTTGACATCACATCAGAAATTATCAAATCCGAAAAAACATATCCAGTATTAAACAAGGGAATTGATGACATATAAGGTTGGATAGCAAGTAACACAAACGCAAGGGTTACATGAACATACATTTTTGTTTTATTTAATTTTCCAACAATTACCTGCACAATCTCCATCAACATCAATGCATATATAAACCACATAAAGCTGATAGGAAAAACAGGTGTAAGAACCAAATCCCAGAATGAAAGCTTTGTATTTACAAGTGAACTTAATACAGTTTTACATCCCCACCATACTCCGGAAAAGAATATGTATGGTACACCATAGCTAATCAAAATTGCTTTTATTTGTTGCTTCTTATTTCCTTTGTTCTTAAATAAAAATCCACTTATGAACATAAAGGCCGCCATGTGAAAACTATACACAAACCTGTTCGTAAAGTTCAATAAAAAAGAATCTTTATATAGTCCTGCTGAACCGTGGGAAGAACCAACATGTCCAATCACAACTAGTATTATTGCAATTCCTTTCGCTATATCTACCCATTCAATTCTCTTATGCTTTTCCATTTTCACAAACTCTCTCTATAATTCCTCATTCTTCACTTGCACATTTACTTTTGCTATATTGAAGTCTCTTTTCAGCCACATCATTGTAAGTACCGATGACTTTGGCAGGATTTCCACCTACAACTGCTCCCTCTGGAACATCTTTCGTTACAACGCTATTAGCCGCAACAATTGCGTTCGGTCCAATTTTCACGCCATACATGATTGTGGATTTTGCCCCAATAAAAACATTATCATATAAAACAATTTCTCCGGAATACCGAGTGTACTCCCCCCCTAAATTAGGGTCATCATTAAATAAGTCCTGAAGTACGTCATGCGTACAAAAATAAACATCTGTTGCCACTTTCACATTATTATGGACAGAAATCAACTCCATATCTGTAGGCACAACTCTAGAATACCAAAAATTGTTTTCACCAAATTCCTTAAACAGATTTAATGATTTCAGATATTGTGCTTTTTTTCTTCCATTACCTGAAATAGAAAGTCGAAATGCAATCCACTGCTTCTTTTTCCATGAAATATTCATAACGCTTCTCACCAATTTTCCTGAATAAACTTATCAATCATATTTACAATTGCCATCGGATCTTTATTTACCCATGGAACCAATTCATCCGTCCCATCATAAATTTTTTGAAAACATTCTCCCAGATTTTCAAGCTCTAAATCTGCCATTAATACGTACCGATTTAGATTAAATGCTTCATTATTTTGAATCTGATGGTCATTGATGTGCTCGCCATATTTAGCGAGACGAGTCACAGCAATAACCTTCTTTCCTGCATTCAATGCTTTCATAATAGATCCGGAAGCACCATGAGACACAACTATATCTGCCTCATTCACTTTCTCTAAAAATTCCTTTTGAGAAATGAAATCCTTGTACTCGTAATACTTCGGTTTATATGTAGATGTGCCGATCTGTGCAAACATCGAGTCCGTCAACACACCCTTTTCATAAAGCTCATCTAATTTTTTAAACAAACGGTCAAAAGGATAATTTCTTGACCCGACAGTCACAAAGATCATTAGTATAGACACCCTCCATAAATTGCTTTTTTATAAAATTTCTTTTGTGTTTCCCACTGGACTATAAACAAATCTGTGTGCTTTTCCATTTTCTTTCCGGCCACGGTTGGCATATTTGCGCGGCCAAAAGTTTCAATAAACACAAATTTCTTGTGGAACAGAACTGCTAAAAGGTAAAAAGGATATGCAACCATTGTTCCTGTTGTTATCACAAAATCCGGGCACTCTTTTACCCAAATAAAAAGCGTGTATAGCATATTCCACAGCATTTTAGGAATCATGAATTTATCTTTTAAATCCGTTTGTTTCATGAAATACTTGCCAAGCGGGGCATCAAACTGAGTTTTCTCCGTGACGAAAAAACCCTCATATTTTTTTGCAAGTGGTTCCAACTTCTGGAGTTGTTCCCAATGCCCTCCAGAAGAAGACACAAAACAAAGTCTCGGTTTTCTATTATGTTTCATCTGTTCTTCCTCTACCATCTCTTAATCTCTCTGGAAAATATCTCTGGTATAAACCGTATCTTTCACATCATCCAAGCACTTATCATACCGATTGGCGATGATAGCTTGACTCTGCCTCTTGAACTCACCCAAATCATTAACGACCTTACTACCGAAGAAAGTATCCCCATCTTTCAAAGTCGGCTCGTAAATGATCACCGTAGCTCCCTTGGCCTTAATCCGCTTCATCACGCCCTGGATGCTGCTCTGGCGGAAATTATCGCTGTTACTCTTCATCGTCAGCCGATATACGCCCACAATGACTTCTTTCTCCCGGCTTTCATCCCAGGAATCATTTGCGCCATAAGCTCCAGCAAGCTCCAGCACCCGATCAGCAATGAAGTCCTTCCGTGTTCTGTTGCTTTCTACGATTGCTTCAATCAGGTTTTCTGGAACATCCTGATAGTTAGCCAACAGCTGCTTGGTATCTTTCGGCAGGCAATATCCGCCATATCCAAAACTAGGATTGTTATAGAAATCTCCGACACGCGGATCCAGGCAGACACCTTTAATGATCTGCTGTGTATTAAGTCCTTTTATTTCCGCATAGGTATCAAGTTCGTTGAAGTACGCAACACGAAGAGCCAAATATGTATTAGCAAACAGTTTTACTGCCTCGGCCTCTGTAAAGCCCATAAACAATGTATCAATGTTCTCTTTGATGGCTCCTTCCTGGAGAAGCTTTGCAAATGTATGTGCCGCCTCAATCAGACGCTCATCCTCCATATCAGTACCGACGATGATACGGCTCGGATATAAATTGTCGTATAACGCTTTTGACTCTCTTAAAAACTCCGGGCTGAAGATAATATTCTTGCTACCGGTTTTCTCCCGGATACTTTTCGTATATCCAACCGGAATAGTGGATTTGATGACCATGATCGCTTCAGGGTTATATTCCATAACCAGTCCGATCACATTTTCAACAGCAGATGTATCAAAGAAATTCTTCTTGCTGTCGTAATTCGTGGGCGCGGCAATAATCACAAAGTCTGCATCTGTGTAGGCCTCTTTCGCGTCTAAGGTGGCTGTCAGATTCAAATCTTTTTCAGCAAGATATTTTTCAATGTAGTCATCCTGAATAGGGGACTTCCTATTATTAATCAGTTCAACCTTCTCCTGGATAATGTCTACAGCCATCACTTTATGATGCTGTGACAGCAGTGTAGCAATCGAAAGGCCCACATACCCGGTTCCAGCGACCGCAATCTTCAACTCCTTAAATTCATTCATGATCTTTTCTTCTCCTCCCAGATCTTGTATCTCTACCGTCCGAATACGGTTCTTACATATAGAACTCTTTATACCACTCTGCGAATTTCCGAAGCCCGTTTCTCAGATTAGTACTCGGCTTAAAGCCAAAATCACGTTCCAAAGCACTCGTATCCGCATAGGTCACCGGAACATCACCAGGCTGCATCGGAACCAGCTCCTTATGAGCATCGAAATCATAATCCTCTGGCAACACGCCTGCCCTTATCAGTTCCTCGCTCAGTATCTGCACGAAATCCAGCAGGTTTTCTGGATGGTTATTGCCAATGTTGTAGAGAGCGTAAGGCGGAACAGGAAGACCATCTTCACCAGTTGCTCTGTCAGGTGCCTTGCGCATTACCTTTTCCACGCCGGTCACAATGTCATCAATATATGTAAAATCTCTTTTGCAATTGCCATAGTTGAATATCTGAATCGTCTTTCCTGCTCTCAGCTTATCCGTGAAGCCAAAGTATGCCATGTCAGGCCGACCAGCAGGGCCGTACACTGTAAAGAACCTGAGTCCCGTAGACGGAATGTTGTACAGCTTTGCATAAGCATGAGCCATCAATTCATTTGACTTCTTTGTGGCTGCATAAAGAGATACAGGATTATCCACCTTATCATCAGTGCTGTATGGTACCTTCTTATTGGAACCATAGACAGATGAACTGGACGCATAGACCAGATGTTCTACCGGAGTATGTCCTTCATCATAGGAATGCCTGCACGCTTCCAGAATGTTGTAAAAACCAATCAAATTGGATTCGATATAAGCGTCTGGATTAATGATGGAATATCGGACACCTGCCTGAGCAGCAAGGTTCACAACAACCTGTGGTCTGTATTGATCAAATACCTTATTAACCATGTCCTTATCTGCAATACTGCTCTTGATAAAAATAAATGAAGGATGCACTGACAGTTCAGAAAGCCGTGCTGCCTTCAAGCGTACATCGTAGTAGTCGTTCATGTTATCGATGCCGATAACTGTCACATCCTTCAAATCTTTAAAAAGTCGCTTAACCAGATTGGATCCTATAAATCCAGCAGCGCCAGTAACCAAAATAGTTTTGTTTTTCAAATCCACATAACTCATCTCGTGGTTCCCCTTTGTTTCTTTTTATCTATGATCGAAATCACTGTGGATAATCATCCAAGTATTCATAACATCTTCATGATTTCCACAGTGCTCTTTCTGCCCAATAATTTATTCTGTCTATTTTTCATGTCCGGGTCTATCCAATCAACGCAATAACAATCTAGTAAGAACAGTGCCCAAAATATTCATTCTCTTTAAACACTCATCAACTATTTTCTTTTGGACAGACACCTCAAATGTTGAATACTTTATTGCCTTCAATTAGCTTCAATAATTCCATTTGGATAGACTCACTTTGTACATAACAATCGAAAAATGAAGCTTTTCATCCAACAAATATCATCTGAAGAAACCTATCATTAAGTAACGAACATTTCTTAAAAGTCCCTGATTTATCAGCCTTCCATCGATGTGAACGTCATTCTTCATGTCATGACTTTCGCTTTATAATGACCTCATCACTGTCTGCGTCCATCTATCCAAAATGAAAATTTTCATGTTTCTCAAACCCAGCCAGGCTCCCCTCTTTCGCTTTATAATAGGCAGTCACCCCGCCTGTTCCATCCAACTTTCGCTTTATAATGAAGAAATCACTATACAAATGCTTCTACACAAAAACACCTAATTCAGCCACTTTTGATGTAGAAACCGGTCATTATAGCCTATTTTCAAACCACTAAAAATTCAGGCTAGCCATTTTCAAATATCTCTATTACTATATAAGTTTCCGCCATAAACTCTCAAAGCAAAAAACTCCCCTACCAGCCCTAAACATCTCAAACAACCAATACCTCTTTCCAGAAACCATCCAGTCATTTTGCCATTAGAACCGTCAGAAGAGTTTTCTCTCTCCGTTTGAACCACCATCTCACCACCGCTCACTTTCTCCCCCGGCTTCCTGCTTCCAGGCCTTCACCCCCATCCGCCGCGGAAACATCCATTTCCCCCTCTCTCACGCTCCCGCAGCCACTTCCCCTCTGTTTTTATCCCTCTCACTCAACCTCTCTGTCCGCCCCTCCCCTGGCTTCCAGAATTCTGCTGATCTTCCCCACATTATTGGCCTCATCTCTCGCCACATAGGTGACAATCACTGTGCCTTCTCCGGTTCCGGAGATCTTCTCGATCAGCAGGCTGTCCGTCACGTCTCCGTCCCGGTCGTCCATGGCCGCCACGCCTTCCAGAAGATCCTCTTCATCCATTCCTTCCCGGTATACCGGCGCGTCTCCGCTGAAGGCGATCACCGGAGGCGTTCTGTCCTCTCCCACATAGAGAAAGACGGAAAATCCCAGAAGGATCACATCCAGCACACACAGGATTATTACGATTTTCTTTTCCATTCTGCCTACCTCTTTCCTTCTGCCTGTGCGGCTTCTTCCCCGATGCCATCTCCGGCCTTTCCTGCCGGAGAGTCGTCCTCATCCAGGCGGACGAATTCCATATCCTCATCCAGAAGCACGATCTCGCCCTCCATGCTCTTCCGGTTCCGGCTTCTCTCTCTTCTGCTCTGGCGGGAAGAGCGTTCCAGCCTTTCTGGCCTTTCCGGCTTTTCGGAGGGAAGCTCCGGCTTTTCCGCCTTCTCATTCCGCTCCTCCTTCGCAGGCCGCTCAGACCGCTCCGGCTTTCCCATACGGGCTCCGGATTCCGCCTTTCCGTCCGGTTCTGTCTGTTCCGCCTTTTCCGCCCGGCCGTTCTTTTCCTGCTTCTCCGCCTTTACGCTCTTCTCTGCGCGGCCGCTTCTCTCCGCCTTCTCCGTTTTCTCACTCCGGTCCGGACGGTCCGTTCTCTGGGGCTTCGGCTGACGCAGGGGCTTCAGGGAATCCTCAATGCCTCCCGCTTCTTCTTCTCCATAGTTTCCGTAATATTTCCCATAATACTTTCCGTAGTATTTTCCATAATAGCCCTTGCCGCTCATGGGAACCTTGTTGAGCACCACACCCAACACCACGCAGCCCGCCTTGTCCAACTGCTCTTTCACGCTCTGAGCGAACTTGTAGCTGATGGCGCCGCTTTCGATCACGAATATCACGCCATCGCAACGCTTCACTGCCACCGCACTGTCAATTACGCTTCCCAGCGGAGGGGTGTCCACGATCACATAATCATAGTGTCCGCGCAGGTATTCGATCAGCTCCCCGAAGGCCTCGCTTCCCAGCAGTTCGCTGGGATTCGGAGGTACAGGTCCGGAAAAAATGGTACTGAAGTTGGGAATATTGGTCTCGCAGATCACATCCGAGACCGCCGCCTGGCCGCTCAGGTAATGGGACAGGCCGTAACGGGCTGTGCTCACGCGGTACCGGCTTCTGAGCACGCTCTTTCTCTGGTCCGCGTCCAGCAGCATCACCGTTTTCCCGCTTTCCGCAATAGAAAGAGCCAGCTGGAAGGACACGCTGGTCTTTCCCTCGTTGGGTGTACAGCTTGTGACCGCGATCACCCGTCTGTTCCTTCCGGAAAACTCCAGGTTGGTGCGCAGGGTTTTGTAGCTTTCCTTTGTCCGGAAATCCAGCTTATCCGTTGTGTTCAGGTTTATCTTCTGCATCTTGTCATTCCCTTCTTGTTTTTCCCGATATGATTACAGCAGAAAAAATTGCGTTTTCTGAATCTTTTCTGCTGGCTGTCTTTTTCAGGCTTTCTTCAGTTTTTTCCTTCTGGCGGTATCCGTGTCCCCTTCGTTTAATGGAATCACCGCGAGCACGGATAGCTGCAGGTATTTTTCCACGTCCTCCGAGGTCTTGATGGTATCATCCATCAGGAAGCGGACGATCAGAACAGCGATGACCACAAAAGCTCCCAGCACCGCACCGATCAGAGTATTTCTCAGGGTAGACGGTCCCGCCTGGGTGGTTGGCATATTCGCCGTCTCCACCAAATTGACCGCTTCAATGTCCATCACGTTCGTGATGTGGATGGATGCCACCTCCCGGATGGCGTTCGCCGTATCCATGGCCCGTACCGGATCCGTGTCCGTTACAGTGATGGACAGAATACGGGTATTATCCGGCGTGGAGACGGATACTCTTTTGGACAGGTTCTCATAGTTCGTATCCAGGCCGAGCACCTGGATGACCTCCTCCAGCACATAGCGGCTCTGGACCAGTTCGGCGTAGTCCGCCGTCAGCTGGGTTCCCAGCTGCAGGTCGGAATAGGTCACACTGCTGCTCTCCTGCCTGCTCAGGATATAGATCTGGGTGGTGGATACGTAGGTCGGCGCAATCAGAAGCTTTGTGCCGAGAAACAGGCACAGGGCCGCGAACACCGCCGCCGAAAGGATCAGCGGCAGCTTATGAAGCAGCAGCAGACAGATTTCCAGCAGATCAATCTCCATTTCATCATCCCGCTGCTGTATGGTATTTCCTTCCATCGGATTCCTTCTCCTTCGTTTCTTTCTGTTTTCAGGTTATCTCTATGTTCCAGTACGTTCTTTTCAGGCTGATTCAGTATTCCTGATCAACATTGCGTCTTCATTCTCTATGTTCCTGTAGGTTCACTCCAGAGGACAGTCATCAAGAACAGCCCTGGGATTATGGACGAGGAGCCGTTCCATCTCCCCGCGTCCGAGCTTCTTCTCCAGCCACTGCGCGCAGTGGGAAATGCGCGGTGACCTTCCTTCGTCGTTATGGCTGTCAGTGGCGATGAAATCCGCCAGTCCCTGCCGGACGATTTTTCTGGAGGCGTTCTTTCCCGCGAACCCCGCTTCTCCGGTCAGAGAAGAGGCATTTACCTGAAAGAAGCAGCCTGTGTTCTGCTTCAGCTGTTGGGCCCTGCCCGCTTCAGAATTCACAGACAGATACCGCTCCACATGGGCGAGAACCGGAAGATACCCATAAGAAGAGATGCGCACAAGCGCATCACGGATATAGGCGTATTCCTCTCCCGGAAAGAATTCTACCAGCACGTAGTGGGAAGCCGCCAGGGTATGCAGTTTTCCTTCCTCAAGGAGTTCCTCCGCTCCATGGCGGTAGAATATCTCCGCTCCCGGATGAAACCGTACCGGAATTCTCAGCTCGTCCACCCTGTTCTGCAGAAGCTGCATTCTGCGCAGCGTCCCCTCATAGGTCACACATTTTCTGTCAGCCTTCTGATGAGGGGTCAGGATAATATCTGAAAATCCTTCCATGGCAGCCTGCTTCGCCATGCGGATGCTCTGTTCCATGGATGAAGAGCCGTCGTCCACGGCGGGAAGCATATGGCAGTGAATGTCAATATATCCATTTTTTCGTGAAATATTGCTCATAACCTTCATGGCACTCTCCCGACGTTTCGACAGTTTCCTTTAATGTACGTTTTAAACTCCTATATTATATACGTTTTAAACAGGTTCTGTCAAACCCATTTTCATCAAATAATGCCATTATGAGCGTTATTTGACACATTCTTACAGCAGAGCCTTCTTCTCTCTGTTTTAAACTGTCTTTTTCACTATAATGCTCTGAAACTGCTTATTTTTACTTCAAGTGAAAGGAGAGTTATTTTGTCTCAGACCTATGACCGGCTTGCGGCCGGGGAAAGAATCCGCGCAAGACGGAAACTGCTTGGCCTTACGCAGGAGGAAATGGCGGAACGGATCGGCAGGGTTCCGAAATATTACGCGGATATTGAAAGGGGGAGCTGCGGCATGTCGGTGGAAACTCTGGTTTCCTTAAGCAGAGCGCTTGATCTGTCGCTGGATTATATTATTCTTGGAGAAGGAAAGGACGGGAATGAATCCCGCAAAGACGAGGTGACCGTGATTCTTGATCTCATTGAGCGCAGTCCGGACAGAAGAAGGGATTATGCTCTGCGTCTTCTGAAGCTGTTCCTTGCGGCCCTGAACGAGTGAAGCGCCCGGAATTCCGTTTCCGGAACCCGGGCGCCTCTGAAACCACACGATTCATACCATATATGGAACTGTAAAGCTATGGAATCTACACTCTCCTGTCTGATCAGGTGTTAGGAGAGGTTGCAGCAGCAGCGGGAATCGTATCCATGGATACGCCCTTGGCTACTACGAAGGTAACGTTAACGGCGCCGCCGAAAGCAGGAAGCGCGATGGCAACAGTACCGTTGGAAATTACAACGGGAACCGCTACCCACGTTCCATCTGCTCTCTGATACAGAGCCTGAACGGTCTCGCCCTCAGCAAGGGTGGTGTTGCCCAGAACGCTGGCCAGTGAGAATGCTACAGATACGGATCCGTTCTGGCTTACAGCCTCTCTGGACGCGGTCTGCAGACCTACCACAATGTTATTGACCACATTCAGATTTCCCTGGCTGTCCGTAAGGGACAGTCCGGTTCTGCCCGTGAAGTTAACCACCTGCGTGCTGCCGGAGGTCAGCGCCGCCGCAAGAGATGCTGCGGAAGCCTGAGCCTGCGCTGCCGTAGCGGGAGTTACCACCATGGCAACTGCCGCAGGATCTACCGTCTGGCCGCTTGCGGTCCGGAAGGTGGTGCCTGCGAGCACCGCAGAAGTGGAGCTGCTCACGCCGGTTGCCTGTGCGGCCACCGTGTTGGAATTTTCCGCAACGGAGGAGCTTACAACAACCTGAGCGATGGGCTCACTCTGGATGGACGGGCTGGGAGCCGCCATTACTCCCATACTCATGGAGTATGCGAGAATTGCTGAAAGAACGATTG